>CACYXC010000040.1 GCA_902778285.1 Oscillospiraceae bacterium
TTCACACCTACAACTTTAACGCAAACGAAAGCACCAGCCAAGTCCTTTTGGACCTAACTGGTGCTTTTGTTATACAGTGCTATTTTGCAACGCGCCCTTCACGTTCAATCTGAGCCGATTTTTAAACCGATCCAAGGTTTTAAAATCGGCCGCTTCAGCGTGTCGGCACTTTGTCGACACGCTGAAGCCGGCGCCTGTGCCCGAATGGGCACAGGCGCCGGCTATGCGTGCGGAAAAGAGCTGCGCTGTCAGACATGGCTGTTGCGGTATTCGTTGGCGCTCATGCCGACCAGCTTTTTAAACACGCGGGCGAAGTGCGCCGTGTCCGCATAGCCGACCCGCTCGCCGATCTCGCCGATCTTCAGGCTCGGGTCGCGCAGGAGCCGCTTGGCGGCGTTGATGCGGACCGTGTTGAGCACGTCGTAGAAATTCCCGTCGGTGTGCCTGTTGAGAAGCTTCGACAGGTGCCACTGGGAGACGTAGCAGGCGTCGGCCACGTCCTGGAGCGTGAGCTTTTCGGCGTAATGGCTCTCGATATAGGCGGTCGCCTGCCGGACGAGGAAGCTGCCGCTGTGCTCGCGCAGCTCCTCCGCCTCCTCGGGCGGCGCGGCCCTGTCCAGCCGTTCGGTGACGGCCTGCAGCGCCTCGTTGATCTCGCCCATTTTGGAGGGCTTGAGCAGAAAGCGCGCCACGCCCAGGCGGATCGCCTCCTGCGCGTACTGGAAATCGCGATAGCCGGTCAGCACGATGACCTGCATGTCCGGATACTCGCTGCGCAGGCCGGCAAGCATCGTCAGCCCGTTGTCGCCCGGCATGCGGATGTCCGTGAACAGGATATGCGGCTGGTACTGCCTGATGGCGGCCGCGCCGGACTGCGCGTCCGAGGCCGCGGCCACGACCTCGCAGCGGAAATCCTCCCATTTTACGACTTTTCTGAGGCCCTCGACGATCAGCTTTTCATCGTCGACCAATACGACCCGATACATGGTATTCTCACCTCGTCACAGGGAGAGGAGCGCTCTCCATTTTCCGATCAGCGCCTCGGCCTGCTCGCCGGTCTCCGCCTCCGACGCCATGCGCAGCAGCGGTTCCGTGCCGGAGAAGCGGCAGATGACCCAGCTCCCGTCGGCAAAATAGCACTTGACCCCGTCCTCGCGGCTGACGCGCTCGACGCAGGCGAAGTCCGGCAGGAGCTTTTCTTCAAACAAAAGCCTCTGCAGCTCTGCCTTGCGCTCGGGCGTCATGCGGAAATCCGCCTCCCGATAGCTCAGCTCGCCGTACTGCTCGGTGATCTCGCGATAGAGGGCGGAGATGGACTTGCCCGTGACGGCCAGCATCTCCGTCAGCAGGGCCGCGGCGTAGATGCCGTCCTTGCCGGAGATATGCCCGCGCACGGCCATGCCGCCGGAGCTCTCGCCGCCGATGACGGCGTCGGTCTCGCTCATTTTGGCGGAGATATACTTGAAGCCCACGGGCACCTCGTAGCAGCGCTGGCCCAGGCCCTCGGCCACGCGGTCGAGCAGGTGGGTGGTGGAGTTGTTGCGCACGCAGGGGCCCTGCCAGCCGCGGTATTTGACCAGATAGTAGTACAGCAGCACCAGCAGGGTGTTTGGGTGGATGAAGCCGCCCCGCTCGTCGATCACGCCGAGCCGGTCTGCGTCGCCGTCGGTGGCCAGACCCAGATCGCAGTGCCTGTCGAGCACGAAGCTCGCCAGATGGGTCAGGGTCGCGGCGTTCGGGGCGGGCAGCTTGCCGCCGAAGAGCGTGTCGTGCCGGTCGTGAATGACGTCCACATCGCAGCGGCAGGTCATCAGGATCGTGCGCAGGCAGGTCTGGCTGACGCCGTACATCGGGTCGAGTGCGACGTGCAGCCTTGCCTGCTTGATCGCCTCGGCGTCGATGAGGGCGAGGATGCTGTCGATATAGTCGTTGGCGGGGTTGTCCTCCCGGATCAGGCCCTGCGCCAGCGCCTCCTCATAGCGGACGGAGGGGATCTGCTCCGCATCGAGCGCGGCGATCTCCCGCTCGATCTTCGCCGTGACCGTGAGGTCCGCGTCCCGCCCGCCGGCGGTGAAGACCTTCACGCCGTTGTAAATGGCGGGGTTGTGGCTGGCCGTGACCATCATGCCGTAGGGCAGGCCCCTCGTCTTGACGATGTACATGATGAGCGGCGTTGGGGAGGAGCGGTTGACCATCAGCGTGCGGAAGCCGTAGCCCGCCAGCACCTCGGCGATCCAGTGCGCCGACTCCTTGGAGAGAAAGCGCCGGTCATAGCCCACGCAGAGCTCCTCGCCCGCGTGCCCCTCCTTCTCCATCAGGCGGCACAGGCCGGCCGTCAGCAGACGGAGATTGGCCTTGGTGAAGTCGTCCGCAATAACGGCGCGCCAGCCGCCGGTTCCGAATTTGATCATTGGTTCTGCCCTCCTGCACAACTGCTGTTTTTTCTTTCACTAAATTCTGCACGTTTGCCCTGAAAGATTTCCTATCGTTTTTGACACGGCTCTGTCGCGGCAAAAACACCATAAGGCGAGTCAAACGAGCCCTCGCGCCGACCAAGCGAGGCGTTCTCACGCAAGCTGAGCGCGATAAGCGCGAGTCATATCATTGCGAAACGGATTTTGCAATGAAGTCTTTATCCCATTATCACTTCCGCGCGGCAGACGGAGCCTGCCGGGAGAAGCGGAAGAGCGTCCACTTCGCGTCCGTCGACACAGATAGACCGCACGCCCTTCTCCACGCCCTCGGGATTGCTGACGCGGATCTCGTAGCGCGCGCCGCGCCAGATGCGCGTGACGGAGAACTCCCTCCAGTCCGCCGGGATACAGGGATCGACGCGCAGCGCGTCGAAGTCCGGCCGGATGCCGAGCAGGTATTGCGTCGCCGCGTAGTAGGCCCAGCCGGAGGAGCCGGTCATGAAGGGGTGCCGCGCGCGGCCGAAGGCAGTGTGGTCGCGGCCGACGACGAACTGGCAGTAGCTGTAGGGCTCGGACTGGCGGATCTCGATCTTGTCGTTCTGCAGCGCGGGGCAGAGCGCGTTATACAGCTCCATCGCGCGCGAGCCGCGGCCCAGCTTGGCCTCCGCCACCCAGGCCCAGGGATTGGGATGGCTGAAGATCGCGCCGTTTTCCTTGAGGCCGGGGTAGACCCGGGTGACAAAGCCGATGCCCTCGTCCACCTTGGTGTAGCAGGGGGCGTTGAGCATCAGGCCGTAGGGCGTGAAGAGATACTCGTACACGCTGTCCATCGCGGAGAGCGCCTGCGCGCGGTCGGCGGCGCCGGAGATGACCGCCCAGGTGTTCGACTCCATGTGCACGCGGCCCTCCTCATCCTGCTGCGTGCCGATGCGGCGCCCGTCGGCGGTGATGCCGCGGATGAACCATTTCCCGTCCCAGAGGACGCTGCGGCAGGTTTCCCTGACCTTGTCCGCCATTTCCCGATAGCGCGCCGCGTCCTCCGTCCGGCCGAGGCGTTCGGCCAGCGCGACGAAGTTGTTCAGTGCCCAGAGGTGCAGGAAGCTCACCATGGCGCTCTCGCCGCCGCCGAGATTCAGGCAGTCGTTCCAGTCCGCCCGCAGTCCCTTGCAGACGCCGCTCTGCCCGACCTCGCGCGCCGAGAAATCCAGAATGCGCTGGAGGTGCTCGTAGACCGTCCCCTCGCCGCCGTCGGCGTAGGTCACGGTCTCGTCGATAAAGCCGAAGTCCCCGGTCTCGCGGACAAACTGCACCACCGAGGAGACCAGCCACAGCGCGTCATCCGCACAGGCGTCCTTGATGCCGTGCACGATCTGGCTTTTGTCCGGGAGGGGCACGACGGTGGGGGACTTGAAGCCCGGCTTCTCCCGCACCGGCTCGAACCAGCGCGGCTCAAACAGATGCAGGCCGTAGCCGGTCGTCGTCAGGGCGCGCAGCAGCTCCACAAGGCGGCTGCGGCACTTGTCGGGGTTGGAGTGCGGCACCATCATGGCGTCCTGCGCCGTGTCGCGGTAGCCGAGGCCCACGCGCCCGCCCACCTCGATGAAGGAGGTGAAGCGCGAGAACATCACGTTGATCTCGCTCTGATAGAGGTTCCAGACGTTGAGCTCGGTATCGAGCCCGGCGTTGGGGGTGCTGACCTGCAGGCAGGAGAGCTTCTTGTCCCAGAAGGCCGCGAGCATGCGGAAATCCTCATCCGCGCGCTCCTGGGTGTATTTTTCACGCATGGCCTTTCCGGCCTCGATCCCGCCCTCGCCCAGCAGGAAGAGGAGGCGCGCCTCCCCGCCCGGGGCGAGCGTCAGCGTCTTTTTGAGACAGCCGCAGTGGTTGCCGCCCTTTTCAAAGCTGCCGGTGGTCTCGCCGCTCTCGACAACGAGCGGATTGCGCTCCGTGCGGTAGGGGCCGAGGAAAGTATCGCGCAGGCAGTCGAAGCCGTCCGGCGCAAAGTCGGAGGTGAAGAACTGGTAGCCGTCCTGCTCGTAATAGAGATCGTGCTCGATCACGCCGTCGACAAAGCGGCTGCCGGCGGCGTAGAGGCTCATCTGAAAGTTCTGGTTGTCCATGGGGACCTGGTGGAAGCTGAACTCCAGATAAGAGAAGACGGAGAGCCTGCGCTCCCGGCCGCTGTCGTTGCGCAGGCGCAAGTCCCATAGCTCCACGGGGTCGTCCATCGCGACAAAGAGGGTCTGGCTGGCCGCGATGTCGCTGTAATCGCTCTCGTAGGTGATATAGCTCAGGCCGTGGCGGCAGCGGTAGTGCTCCTTCGGCTTGCCCACCGGCTGCCAGGAGACCGACCAGTAGTCGCCGCTCTCGTCGTCGCGGAGATAGAGGTAGTGCCCCGGCCCGTCCATCGGCACACCGTTGGGGCGAAAGCGCGTGATGCGGTGGTACTCCGAGCTCTTGTAAATGAGATAGCCGCCGGCCGTGTGGTTGAACACGCCGTGCATGTCCCCTGTGCCGATGTAGTTGGTCCAGGAGACCGGCAGGTCCACCCGGTCGATCACGTACTCGCGCTTTTCGTTGTCAAAATGGCCGTACTGCATGGAAAGCTCCTCCCGACCCTATTCTTCAGTTTCTATTATACCGCAAAAACAGAAAATGGGAATGCCTGTTTCTGCCTCTTCTTGCCTTTGCTTGCGGGCATGAAGGCGCGCTACAGAGCGCTCGCCGCCTCCGCGTCCAGCAGGAACTCGCAGTTCGGGTGCAGCTGCAATACCGAGGCCGGGATGTCCTCGGTGACGGGCCCCCTGAGCATCTGCCGCACCATCTCCGCCTTGTGCGCGCCCTTGGCGATGAGGATGATGCGCCGCGCGTGCATGATCGTGCGGATGCCGAGCGTCAGGCCGCCGAGCGGGTAATCCGGCCCCACGCCGGTCTCGCGCCGCACACGCGCCTCGAAGATCGGGTCCATCGGGGAGACCCAGGTCTCGCTGCCGAAGGGTGTGCCGGGCTGGTTGATGCCGATGTGCCCGTTGTAGCCCAGACCGAGCATCTGCAGGTCGATGCCGCCGCGCGCCTCCAGCGCGTTCTGGAAGTCGCGGCACTCGCGCTCGAAATCGTCCGAGAGCGTCGGCGGCATCAGAAAGCGCTCGTCCGGGATCCCGAGGGGCCGGGCGATCTGCTCGGCGATCATCGTGTAGCAGCAGCCCGCGTAGCTGCGCGGGAGATTGGTCAGCTCGTCGACGTTGAAGAGCGTGACGCGGCTGGTGTCGAAGGGATACTGCCGGTAGATGTCGCTGACGATGGCGTGCATGTTCTTCGTCGTCTGCCCGGTGGACAGGCCGATGACCGCGTCCGGTTTTTCGAGCATCTGGGCGATGATGCGCCAGGCCGCGGCTACGTCAAATTCGTGTTCGTCTCTGCAGATGGTGATTTTCATAAGCTCCCCCTCATTCCTTCCATCGCGTTGCAGGCGGCCCCGAGAAGGCCGATCCTGCGTCCGTCCAGCTCCGTGAGGCGGACGCCGCCGCTCACAA
The DNA here is from genome assembly GCA_902778285.1 of Oscillospiraceae bacterium. GTDB lineage: Bacteria > Bacillota > Clostridia > Oscillospirales > Oscillospiraceae > Limivicinus. The sequence continues at coordinate 5,948 of CACYXC010000040.1, forward strand.
AGCGCATCGTATGTTTTCCCAGCTTTTCTTTGACCCGCCGCAGCAGAAAGCCATCCGCGACGACGCCGCCGCCGAGCACGACGCAGTCCGGGTCGCAGAAGCGGACCACATTCATGATCAGATTGGCGAGGGCGGTCGCCGCCTGCTCCGTCAGACGGGCGCAGAGTGGGTCCTCGCCGCTCAGGCGGAAGATCTCCCCCGCGCTGACGCGGCCCTCAACGGGGAGGCTGAGCGCGCTTTCCGGGTACTCCGGCAGCAGACGCCTTGCGCAGCGGTCGAGACCGAGGCCGGAGGCGATCGCCTCGACGCAGTCCGTCCGGCCGCAGACGCAGGGGAGGCCCGGCGAGAGGCCGGAGCTGCTGTGCCCCAGCTCGCCCGCGTTGCAGTGCGCCCCGCGCAGGAGCCTGCCGCCGATCACGATGCCGGCGGCGATCCCGGTGCCGACGTTGAGATAGACGAAATCCCGGCTCCGCTGCCCCTCGCCGAAGCAGAGCTCCGCCCGCGCGGCGCTGCGCACGTCGTTGTCCGCAAAGCAGGGGAGGGCGCTGCCTTCCGTGATGAGTCGGCAGAGCGGCGTCGGCTCCGTGCGCTCCCGGTCGATCTCGAACCAGGTCCCGCTCCGGCTGTCCACACGACCGACAAGACCGATACCGACCGCGGCGGGGCTCCCGACGGGCTGCGCGAGAAAGGCCGCAAGGCTTTCACGCATCAGCACCAGCGCCTCCTGCTGGCTGAGCGCACCGCTGGGCACCGTCATCTCCCGCAGGATCTTTCCGTTTTCATCCACTTCCCCGAGCAGCAGCTTCGTGCCGCCCAGATCCATTCCGATACAGGTCTCCATGGTGTTATTCACTCCTTGACCGATCGCGAAAGCCGAAAACAAGTCCGGATACTTTCGTCGACGGAAACTCGATCGTTTTTGAGGCAGCTTTGCCGCCTCAAAAACACCTTAAGGCGAGCAAAGCGAGCCCTCGCACCGACCAAAGCGGGTCTTGACCCGCTGCGATAAGCGCGAGTCCTCCCTTGCGAAACGAGTTTCGCAAGGGAAGCGTTTACGCTAAGTAATCGGCGCAGAGCAGGAGCGCGCGGCAGACCGCGCTGATCCAGATCTCGCGGAAGGTGGCGTTGTTGTTCTGCGGCCAGTAGGGGAGATCCTCGTTGTCCCGCGTCTCGACGCCGACCGGGACCGCCCCGGCGCATTCGCCGCAGAGCACCGCGTACTGACGGCAGAAGCGATCGCCCACGCCGTAGACCAGACTCTGGCCGAAGGGGTTTTTGCCCCAGAGCCAGTAGAGCTGCTCGCGCCCGAGCTGCAGAAGCTCCCCGTCGCCGAGATACCGCCCCAGAAGGCTCGCGGATTTGCCCGCGGAGAGCAGGACGGCGTTGTTGCCGCGGAAGGAAAACCAGACGGGGAAATTCCGCAGGACGAAGCCGCCGCCGAGATCCCGCCCTGCCGCGAGCTGCGCGGCGTAGTTTTCCTTCTCTCTGTCGAAATCGCAGTCCACGTGCAGATAGGGGAAGAGCTCCCGGTCCTCCGCCTCGTCGAGACGGTGGATGCCGGCGGGGAGCATCCCGAAGGGTGCCGTGTTCGGCGCGACGGCCTTGAGATAATCGCCGTAGAGCCGCATCGCCGCCTCCCAGTCCGCCCGCTCCGGGGCCTCCGGCTGGCTGCGGCAGAGCGAAGTGAGCGCCTGCGCGAACTGGTGCTCGCGGGACTGATGGTTGAAATGCACGATCTGCCGGTGGTCCTCGCCGCGGTAGAAGAAGCCCGCCAGCGGCGCGGCATCCCCCTTCTCCTGACAGGCGAGGAGCTTTTCCGCCGCCTGCCGCGCCGACGCGGCGTAGCGTTCCTCGCCGCAGGCCTCATACAGGCAGCTCGCCGCCCATACGGTCACCGCATAATACTGCGAAGGGCCGCTGTTGTAGGTGTGCTCGTAACGGTGGGCGGGTTCGACGCCGCGCGCGGCGAAGACCTCCTCCGCCCAGGCGAAGTCCTCCCGCGCGGCGCGCAGCGCGATCACCGAAAGGGCGTCGTCAAGCCCGCGCAGCTGCAACGCGGCATAAGCCTCCACGCCCGCGAAGAGGAAGTTTTCATAGGCATGGTCGTGCACCCGCACGGCCACGTCGTCAAAATTGCCGATGCGGTTGTCGGTGTAGCGCGTCGCGCCGGCGCTGGTGGCGCGATAGCCGTCGCCGAAGCGCGTGCGCAGGATGAAGTCCAGCCCCCACTGCGCCTCCTCCGTCAGCCGCAGATACAGCGGCGAATCCTTCTCACAGCGCGCCGCCGCCTCAAAGAGGGCCTGCACGGTCTCGGCGGTCTGTGCCGCCTGCTGCGAGACGTCGCCCGCGTCGTGCCAGCCGCCGGCGAAGCTGAGCTTTTCGCCCCTGTGTTCGGCCAGCGTGTCCAGATGGCAGGCCTGATGCCGCCCGGGGACCGGGAAGCCGCAGCGCTCACAGAAGAGAAAGTTGATCATCTTCCAGATGCTCTCGCGCGCAAGCTCCCTCTCGATGGGGAAGACGCAGCTGCGAAGGCCCGCCGCCTCCAGCACATAGCGTCCGGGGCGGGAAAAGGCGCTGAAGTCCAGCTCCCAAAAGCGTCCGCGCTCGTTCTCGATCGGCTTCGCCGGCGCGGAGAAGACGCACGCGCCGCTCTCCGCGTCCAGCAGGCGAAAGCTTTCGGCCGGGGAGGTGGCCACGGCCGTTTTTCTGCCCTCGGGGAAATAGCCCGCGGAGGAGAGCAGGAGCTGCCCGGCGGGAGCCTGCCAGCCGTGCTCGTGCTCGGGCCGCTCGATCGCTTCGAGGCGGATGTCCCGGAACTCGTAGCGCAGATGCTCCGCCTCGCCCGCGTCGCCGCCGCTGCAGAACACATAGAGGACGAGATCGCAGACCGCGTCGCGCGGCATGGCGGCAAATTCCCAGATGCACTCGTTCCACACGCCGCTCTCCAGATCGAAGACCGTCGCGCCCTCGCGCCAGTAGCGGTCGGGAAGGGGGATCTCGCCGCGGTTTTCCACAGCGGCGTTCAGGTGCGCGATGCGCGCGCCCTCGATCTGCGGGCGGACTTCAAGGCGCAGGCGGTTATAGCCGCGCCAGTCCTGCGGCGCAAAGCGCAGGTCCAGCCGCGCGGTACCGTAGTTGGAATAGTCTCCGTCGCTCGCCGCGCCCTCTGGCCAGCGCTCGGCGCGCAGGGGCGCCGTTATGGTCAGTACGCCGGACTCCTCCGACAGCGAGGCCGTGCCGCCGGCCGCGGGGCTTACAAGGCTGCTCTGCGCCGAATAGAGGAACCGTTCGGCGAGGACCTTTTTCTGCACAAATCCCGCTTCCAGCGAGCGCTCCCGGTGCAGCGGCAGCGGGCGGTGGATATACAGGCTCTCGCGCAGCTCGCGCTCCAGTTCTGCGTTCATTTATTCTTCCCCTTTCCGTGGAATGGGCCGGATCGCGGCATGTTCGCGCTTGGCCTTGCAAACTTGCCGTTTCGGCTATATACTTATACTAAAATCTAATAGATATCTTTAAAGTCTTCCGGTCAGAATTGCGCCATACTTCGTTGGAGCCCTTGACCATATATCTCCATTATGCTCTGTGTTCTCCGCCTCGTCTGGCACAATTCTGTCTCGGAATCTTTTTAAAGATTCTTATCAGATATTAGTATGAATACAAACAATTATTTTGAGGAAAGGACAGAAAAAGCCGTGAAGCTGTTTTCGCCCGATTCCAAATTCATGCGCTTTATGAGCGTTCTCGGGGATCTGATGCTGCTCAATTTCATCTTCCTGCTCTGCTCGGTCCCGGTCGTGACGATCGGCGCGTCGATCACGGCGCTCTATACGGTCGTGTTCCGCATGGTGCGCGAAAAGGACAGCCGGAGCGTCGTCGTGCAGTTTTTCCGGTCCTTCCGGCAGAATTTTCGCCGCGCCACGCTGCTGTGGCTGCTGCTCCTGCCCGCGGGCGGCGTCCTCGCGCTGGATCTGTGGCTCTTCTCTGTCGTCACGGGTGTGATGCGCTGGCTCTCGATCCTCTTTCTGCTGCTTATGGTACTGGTCCTCTTTACTGCGGGCTATGCCTTCCCGCTGCTGAGCCAGTTTGAAAACGGCGTGAAGGGAACGCTGAAAAACGCGCTGTTCCTCTCCCTCGCCTATCTGCCGCGCACGCTTTCGGTCACGGCGCTGAATCTCCTGCCCTTCGTGCTGCTGTATTTCAATCTCTACCTGTTTCTGTACGTCGGCTTTCTCTGGATCTTCCTCTATTTCTCTGCCGCGGCCTATCTGAACGCCAGAACGCTGGAGCGGGTATTCGCCCCCTTCCGGGAGAAGAAAGAGGAGGAAAAGACATGATCGTACGCAAAACGCTGCCGGAGGAGAACGAAGCGGTCAACGCGCTGTTCTCCGTCGCATTTCAGACCGCGCCCGAAAACGGCCCCGCTGACGCGGAGAATACGCGCATCGTCCACTGGGGCGCCTTCTCCGATGAGGGGGAGCTGATGAGCTCGCTCTCGCTGAGCTCGTACCGCATCCGCTTCGACGCTCAGGCCTGCCCGATGGCGGGCGTCGGCGCGGTGCAGACCCTGCCGCCCTTCCGCCGCAGAGGCGGCGTGGCCGCCTGCTTTGCCAGGGCGCTCCCGGCACTCCGGGACGAGGGCGTGCTCTTTGCCTATCTCTACCCCTTTTCCACCGCTTTTTATCGCCGCTTCGGCTTCGAGAGCTGCGTGACGAGGATCGCCTGCACGCTCGATCTGGCGCAGCTGCGCCTGCCGCCGCAGGAGGGCAGCTTCCGCCTCGCGGTGAAGGAGCGTCCGCTTGCGGAGGCGATCCGCGCGGTGGACCGCGTCTGGGAGCAGAGATGGAATATGGAGGTGCTGCGCGGCGAGGAGGACTACGGCTGGCTCGCAAAGCTCGACCCCTACGCAAAGCAGGAGTATCTCTACGTCTGCTTCGACGCCGCGGGCAGGGCGATCGCTTATACCGCCTTCCGCACGGCCATGGAGCCGGACGGGAGAAATCTCGTCTGCAGCCGCTTCCGCTTTGCGGACAGAGAGGGCTTTTACGCGCTGCTGGGCGTTTTCAAAAGCCTCGCCGCGGACCACCGCTTCGCGAAATTCTCCCTGCCCTCCGACCCGGCGCTGCCCTACCTGATGGGCGAGTGGTCGCTCGGCGCGGCGGGCTTTGCGCTGCAGCCGGCGGGCATGGTGCGCGTGATCAATGTTAAGGAAGTCCTCTCCCGCGCCGCGTACCGCGGCAGCGGTGAGGTAAAGCTGCACATCCGCGACGCGCTGATCGCGGACAACGACGGCGTCTTCTCCCTGCGCTTTGCCGACGGGCGGGCCGTCTCGGTGGAGCGCACGGAGGAAAAGCCGGACGCCGCGCTGGATATCACGGCCTTTTCGGCGCTGATCGCGGGCGTCTGCGATCTCGAGGGGGCGAGGGACTGGATGAGTGGAATCGAGCTTATGAACCCGGCGGCGCCGCTGGAGCGCGTGTTCTACCGCAAGAGCATGACGATCACGGAGTTCTTTTAGGCCGCTTTCAAAAGCTCCCCGCATCAGAATGATGCGGGGAGCTTTTCAATTGTGGGTGATATCGCTTAGTTACGCGGATCAGCCGGCGAGGTACTCGGCCATCTGGCTGTTGGCGGCGGCGACGAAGTCGCTCATGCCGGCAGCCTCGAGCTTCTGCAGGAAGTCGGGCAGGACCGTGTCGGGATCGGTGGCACCGGAGCAGAGGCCGAAGGCGTACTCGGCGAAGACGTTGGCGATGGCGGCGCCTTCGGTCTCCACGACGGAGTTGTCGAAGATGAAGGAGCCGTAGGGCAGGGCCTCGGCGCTGTTGTAGTAGGCGGAGAAGTCATCCCAGTAGCTCAGGCCTTCGTCAGCGGTCGGGGGCAGGATGCGGATGTTGCCCATGCCGTTGCGCCAGGGGCTGTAGTTCGCGCGGTTCTCCTGGATGAAGGTGATGGTGCCGTCGTCGTTCTTCTCGAAGGTGAAGCCCTCGAGGCCGTAGTTCAGGGTGGTCATCACGTAGGGATCGGTGTTGAGCAGGTTCAGGAACTCCAGAGCCTTCTCGGGGTTCTTGGAGACGGCGGAGATGGCCATCATCGCGCCCTGGCCGGAGGTGGAGTCCATGTAGGGGGCGTCGGCCGGGACCATGCGCACGTCGATGCCGCGGGCGTTGGAGAAGTCGATCTCGCAGCCGTAGGCGTAGGACTGGGTGCCGAAGAGGTAGGACGCGCTCTGCTGGCAGGCGTTCAGGTAGTCATTAGAGGTGCCGACGTTCTGGGTGCTGGGGGAGATGAAGCCCTTCTGGGCCAGCTCGTAGGTGCGCTTGGCGTACTTCTCGAACTCGGGGGTGGCGAACTTGTTGACGATCTCGCTGCCGATATCGTTGGAGGGGTGATCCTTGTCATAGTAGAAGGACAGCACGGCGGCGCCGGGCAGGTCGCCGGTGACGATGGAGGTCACGGTGACGAGACGCTCAAGCACCATCGGCTCCACGACCAGGGGATAGAAGTCGTTCTCGCCCTGAGCGGCCTTGTAGTCCTTGGCCTTCTGCAGCATTTCCTCAAACTCGTCGGAGTAGTAGTCGAGACCGGCCTCGCAGACGGCGTCCACGTCATAGCCGAGCTCGGCGAGCAGCGTGCCGTTGACGTCCCAGCAGTTCTGGGTCGCGGTGTCCTTCAGGGCGGGGACGGCGTAGATGCCGATGCCGTCATAGCCGTTGGTCTTGGCGCACTCCCAGATGCCCTCGGGAATCACGGAGAGCAGGTCGGCGCCGTACTCGGGCAGCATGTCGTCGAGCTTCACCCAGTAGCCGTCGCGGGCGTAGCGGTTGTACTCGTCGGCGGACCAGTTGCAGGTGAAGACCATGTCGACGTCGTCGCCGCCGGCCAGAGCGGTCACGACGGACTGGTCGAAGTCACCCCAGGTGCCCCAGATGACTTCCAGCTTGGCGCCGATCTTGTCCTGCAGGTAGACGTTCAGTTCGTCGAGGACCTTCTGGGACGCGTCGGGCGTGACATTGCTGCCGTGGAACCAGATCTTCAGCGTGACCGGCTCTTCGGCCCAGGCGGTGGTTCCGACAAGCGCGAACACCATGATCAGTGCGAGCGCGAGCGCGAGAATCTTTTTCATGTTGATTCCTCCGTAAATAGATTTTTTATCCCAAACAGCAGAGACAGCTGTCCAGTACAGGGTTAGCCCTTCACCGAGCCGATGGTCAGACCGGCGACGATGTAGCGCTGGAAGAAGGGGTAGGCGCAGGCGATGGGCACCACGATCAGCACGACCAGCACCATGCGCAGGGTCTGCGTGGGGGCGCGCGTGGCCTCCTGGATCGCGGAGGCGCCGAGTGACGCGCTCATGCGGTTGAGGTACTCCACGTTGTTCTGCAGCTCCATCAGCAGGGCCTGCAGCGGCTGGAGGATCTTGTTCTGCCGGATGTAGAGCAGGGACAGATACCAGTCGTTCCAGTAAGCGAGGGAGTTGAGCAGCGCGATGGTGGCAAGCCCCGGCTTTGCCACGGGCAGCACCACCCGGAAGAAGGTGGAGTATTCGCCGCTGCCGTCGATGGTGGCCGCCTCGATCAGATCCAGCGGCACCGAGCTCTTGAAGAAGGTGCGCATGATGATGATGTTGAAGGGGCTGACCAGCAGCGGGACGATCAGCGCGGCGTAGTTCTCCTTCAGGCCGAGGATCTGCGTGCAGATGACGTAGGTCGGGACCAGGCCGCCGCCGAAGATCATCGTGAAGAAGCTGAGGAAGTTGAAGAAGCCGCGGTACTTGAAGTCCGGCCGGAAGAGCGCGTAGGAATAGAGCGCGCAGATCAGGGTGCTCAGGAAGGTGCCGACGACGGTGATGAGGATGCTGTTGAAGTAGGAGCGCCAGATCTGCGGCAGGCGCTGGATCGCGTAGGTGTAAGTATTGAAGGACCAGGCCCTGGGGATGAAGGAGTAGCCAATCTCGCGGATCGAGGACTCCGCCGAGAGGGAGATGATGATGACGAAGACGAAGGGGATGATGCAGCAGATCGAGAACAGGCCGATCACTACGTGGAAGACCGCCTCGGTCCCGGCGCTGATCGAATTGAGACGATGATTTTTGGTCATTTCACTTTTCCCCCTTCCTCAGAACAGCGAGCTCTCCGAGTCGATCCGTTTGACCACCGCGTTTGCGAGCATGATGCACACGAAGCCGATCACGTTCTGCAGAAGGCCGGCCGCGCTGCTCTGGCTGATGTTGCCGGTGGTGATGAAGACCCGGTAGATGTAAGTGTCGATGACCTGGGTGACGGAGAAGAGGGCACCGTTCTGCATGGGGACGTTATAGAACAGACCGAAGTCCGCCGCGAAGATCTTGCCCACGTTGAGGATCAGGAGGATGCTGATCATCGTGCGCAGATGCGGCAGCGTGACGTAGCGGATCTGCTGCCACTTGGTGGCGCCGTCGATGGCCGCGGCCTCATACTGGTTGGCGTCGATGCCCGTGATGGCCGCAAGATAGAGCACCGTCGAGTAGCCCACGTTTTTCCACAGGTTTGCGATGATGATGATCGCCGGCCAGGGCTTCGTGTTCGTGTACCAGGAGATCACTTCCTTCCCCGCCGCGGCCTGCGCCGCCGGGATCATGCCGTACTGGGCGTCGATGAAGGCGTTGAGGAAGTAGCTGACCACGACCCAGGAGAGGAAGTAGGGGAAGAACATCATGGTCTGGTATGCCTTGGCCACGAACTTTTTGGTGAATTCGTTCATCATGATCGCGAAGGCGACCGGGATGATGCAGCCGAGGATGATGAACACGATGTTGTACAGCAGGGTGTTGCGGATGGCCACGAGCGCCTGGTCGGTCTTGAAGAGGAACTCGAAGTTCTTCAGGCCGACCCATTTGCTGTGCTGGAGGTTGCTCCAGAAGGTCGGGTTGCGCGGGAAGATCTTGTAGTTTTTGAAGGCCAGGATGATGCCCCCGATGGGCAGATAGCGCAGCAGCAGCAGCCAGATCGCGCCGGGCGTCACCATGCTCAGCAGCGCGAGGGTCTTTTTGTTTCTCTGAAACCAGTTGGGGGCTCCGGAGCCGGCAGCGCGCGCCGGGAGCTTTTCGTTCACGTTCTTTCCCCCTCGTTCTCTGCATTTTACACAAAATGGCGGGGAGACCCGCGCTCTTTTCTGCGTATATTTTAGCAAAATGCCCATGGCGCTGTCTTGATGCGCGCTTGCTTTTTCTTGTCTTTGCTTGTGCGATTTGAGACATGCTTCAACGGAGACCCGCCTCGCCGGCCTCTCCGTTGAGAAACTTGCGCTTGCGTCAGAAGAAGCTCGCTGCACTCCGTTTCCGTCGGGCGTGACGAAAGCTGCGTTCTGCTCCCTTCTTCTCCCTTTTCTCACTTCGTCTGTCTCCCAAAAAAAACAGGGAGAGCTCCGCGTTTTTTACGGACTCTCCCTGAATACTTGTTATAATGACTATAGGATGGCGAAAAGCCAAAAAGCTTTTCGCCGCGCCGCTTTGCGGCGCAGCAAAACAGCGCGGCTGTTTTGCCATATATTCATTGCCAGCAGGGCGCTGGCGATCGCGAAGTAGACCAGCAGCGACAGCGCGTCCACGATCGTGGTGATGAAGGGGCTGGCCATGACCGCCGGGTCAAAGCCCAGCTTCTTGGCCCCCATCGGCAGCGAGCAGCCGACGATCTTCGCCATCAGCACCGTGAGCGCCATGGTAAAGCAGACCACGAAGGCCGTGAGCACGGTGATGTCGGTGTTGCCGAGCAGCAGCCGGTCGACCAGCATGATCTTGGCAAAGCACAGCGTCGCAAGCGCGATACCGCACAGGACCGCCGTCTGGATCTCCTTCCAGATGACCTTCGGCGCGTCGGAAAACTCCAGCTCCCCGAGGCTCAGCGCGCGGATCACGGTGACGGAGGCCTGCGAGCCCGAGTTGCCGCCGGTGTCCATGAGCATGGGAATGAAGGCCGTCAGCGCCACCTGGGCGGCCAGGGCGCTTTCAAAGCCGGTGATGATCATGCCCGTAAAGGTGGCCGAGACCATCAGCAGCGCAAGCCAGGGGATGCGGTGCTTGAACAGGTCCCAGGCGTTGGAGCGCAGGTAGCTCTTCTCCGAGGGGAGCATACCGGCCATCTTCTCGATATCCTCCGTGGTCTCTTCCACGAGGACATCCATGGCGTCGTCAAAGGTGATGATACCGACCATCCTGCCGTCCGTGTCCACCACGGGCAGGGCCAGGAAGTTGTATTTGGACAGCATCTGCGCGACCTCTTCCTGGTCGGTCAGGGTGCTCACGGAGATCACGTTTTCGTCCATGATCTTCAGGATCGGGGTGCTGTCGTCCGTGGAGAGGAGCAGGTCCTTGACCGACACGGTGCCGATGAGCTTGCTGCCCTCGGTCACATAGCAGGTGTAGATCGTCTCCTTGTCCACGCCGGTCCTGCGGATGCGGGTAATGGCCTCCGCCACGGTCATTTTCGGCCGCAGGGAGACATATTCCGTGGTCATGATGGAGCCGGCGGAGTTCTCCGGATAGCGCAGCAGATCGTTGATCTCCTTGCGCATCTGGGGATCGGCCTGGGCCAGGATACGCTTGACCACGTTGGCCGGCATCTCCTCGACCAGGTCCACCGCGTCGTCCACGTAGAGCTCCTCGATCACCTCGCGCAGCTCCGCGTCCGAGAAGCCGCGGATCAGCATCTCCTGCTGCTCCGGCTCCATCTCCACAAAGGTCTCCGCCGCCTGCTCCTTCGGCAGCAGCCGAAACAGCCGCGGCAGCCGCTCATCGGCGATCTCCTCGAAGATCGCGGCCACGTCGGCCGGGTTCATCGTGACGAGGACATCCTTGAGCGTCGCGTACTTTTTTTCTTCGAGCAGCTTTTTGAGCGTGCTCTCCATCGTTACAGTGTGTTCTGCCATCGGTCTCCTCCTTTTCGTCAAAATGAGGAAGTCCGACACGCAGGCCGATGTTCAGCAGATGGCATTAAAATGAGGAAACGCGCAAGGGCGGTTCCGCATCAAAACTTCGGCCTGCTGTGCCGCCGGTACTTCCGCCGTCCATGACGTTTCCTCCTTTATATATTTTGGTTCTTTGGGGGTGATGGTCCACACCGCCCCAATTTTCAGAATAACGTTCCCGACCGGGTTTGTCAAGCACGAAGATGCTGCTCCTCGAGCAATTTTTCGGCAAATTCAGCGCTCTCGCCGAAGAGCTGCACATAGCCCTGCAGCATCCGCGCCTTCGCGCAGAGGGCGCGGCAGCGGCGCGATACATAGATCGCGCATTTATACCGCCCGTTCTTCGCCTCCTGCACCAGATTGGCCGCGGGCGAGTTGCCGTCGAAGGCCAGCAGCAGCGAGGAGCGCCGCTTGAAGATCTCATAGGCGAAGCTCTTGTACAGCCCGTTGCCGCTCGGCTCGATGGACACGCGCACGCCCACGCCGCTGCGCCGGAGCCGGACGGCCTCCGCAGCGCTCAGCGCGGCGGGCACGATGGCGAAGATCTCGAATTTCCCGCGATTGTTCTCCACCAGATAGCGCTCGTAGGCGGTGAGCCGGTGGCCGACGACGAAGAAAAGCCTGCCGGGGTCCGCCTTCTCCAGCAGCGTGTCCAGGATCGCCCTGCCGCCGGGGCGCATCTGGGTGGCGTGCCGGTCGCTGTTGAAGCTGCCGCCGGCCAGGATCAGCGGGAGCTTGCCCGCGGGCAGCTCGCGGATCTGACGGCGCAGCGCATCCTGCGCGTCCCCTTTTCCGCCGCCGGTCCAGAGCGCGGCGTCCGGGCGCGGGGTGTCCGCGATGCGGCGTGCGTAGAAGCTCTCCCAGTCACCGTCCGGCGCAGGCTCCGAAAGTCTCCCGCGCTTTTCGTCAAAGGACGCCCTGCTCTCGCGCTCCACGGCCGCCTCGGCCGCGCGCATCTGGCACAGCTCCTCATGGCTCAGGCCCAGGAGCTTTTCCAGCGCCAGCTCCTCGTCGATGGAGTTGGTGCCGTACAGCGCGCCGCCGTCGGTCCCCTGCACGCAGGGGATGCCCGCGCGCAGATACTGGCGCAGCGGATGGCGCTCCAGATCGCTCAGATTGTTGAGGCGCACATTGGAGGTCAGCTGGAATTCCAGCGTGACGCCGTCCTCCCTGAGCCGATTGAGCAGGCGCTGCCCGCCGGGGGAGCGCAGATTCGGGGTATACAGCCCGTGTCCGATGCGCACGTGCGGCATGCTCTGCCCCGGCGCGAGCGAATCGTGCACGCAGCGGATCGTATTGGCCACGTTGTCGCGCAGGCTGTCATTCTCGCCCGCGTGGACGCGCAGCACGAAGCCCGGCGTCTCCCCCGCGATGCGCACGAGCTCGCGGATGCCGTTTTGCAGCTCGAGGATGTCGTTGATCTCCTCGCCGACGATGTCGCTGCCCGCCACATAGGGGTCGCAGGCCACGGCCCGCAGCACCTGCAGGTTTTCCGCCAGATAGTCGTCCGGCGTCACATGGTCGCGCACGATGGTCAGCGGCGTGCGCCGGATGGCGGCGAGGAAGCGCAGCAGCACGCCGGTCTCCGCCGTGACGGCGGGCATGACCTCATGGATCTGCCGCAGTACCGCCGGCGCGGCCTCTGCTTTACAGAGGCTCGTGTCGGAAATCTCGGCGTATTCGATGCCGTAGCGCCGGTAGTTGCGGGCGATCCACAGCAGCTTATCCTGAAAGAGCGTGTTGTGCCGGAAGGCCGGGTTCTCCCGGTCCAGCGCCATCTGCCGCAGCGCTGCGGCGATATCCGCGTCCGGCACGCTCACCGGGGACGGGAGTCTGATCGGGTCCTCCGCCGCGGCACCCTTGGTGAACACATAGCGGTAGAGATAGACCTTCTCCAGGTCGGCGAAGACCGCCTGCCCGTCCTTGGGCACGGCCAGCGAGACCCGGATGCGGGCGATGTTGTACGCCGCGTCCGCGCCGTTATTCACGATCAGGTCCGCGAAGTTGAGGAAGGTATTGTCGTCGATGCGGCGCTCACGGTATTTGCCGGTCAGCGCCGTGTCGCCCAGCGCGTCTTCCGCCGCGGCGCGCCGCTGCGCCAGCAGCGCCTCCTGCGCCGGCGTGCAGCGCAGGCCGAGCTTTCGGATATAATAGAGCGGGTAGCGAATCTGGTGATGGATGCCCAGGGCGATCAGCAGATCGGGCGAGAGGTTCGCGCTCATGTGGGTGTGCAGATCGGTGTGGAACTTGCAGTCGGAGAAGATGTAGGTCTTGACGATGCTCTTCTGCTCCGAGAGGCGGTAGTCCTTGGTCTGGCTCATCAAAGCCTTCGAGATGGCCGGGATGGAGGCCTTGAGCTCCACGCTGCCGTCCGGCCGGATATTGGCCACCTTGGTGTTGCCCAGACGGAAGATCCAGAGCTGCCGGTCGTCCCCGTCCACATAGCTGGGGACGGTGCCGCGGATGACCATGAGACCCTGCTCGTCCTCGCTCAGCGGCAGCGCGCAGAGCCGGGCGAGGTTTCGGATCAGGTTCCCGGTGCCGTGGTTCGGCGTGCGCAGCACATAGCGCAGCTCCTCCCCCTCCCGGTAGAGCTCCACGAGGATATCCTTCTCCTTGTCCAGCGAAAACTGCCCGAAGTATTCCATGCGCATCCCTCCGTATGCGGATGCCGCCTATCACAGGATAAGCGGCATGCGGCGTTCGCGTTTTTTCCATTGTAGTCCCCGCGGGCCGACTTGGCAAGGCTTTTCTGCCGCGGGCAAAGCTGAAAAAGCTGCGGCCGGAGCCGCAGCTTTCAGACTGTAGACAAACCCATGCTGCCGAAGTTTGACACGCATGGGGAGAGCGCGAGAGGGGATTGGTTATTCCCTCTCGCGATTGATATACTCCATTTTTGATTTTCAAGCTGTCGACACTTTGTCGACAGCTTGAAAAGCTGCGGCCGGAGCCGCAGCTTTTCAAGGTATGTTCAGAATCCGTGGATGACGCCGGTGGCCTGCATGGCCTCCATGATGCGGTAGCGGTCCATCTGCAGGTGCTTCTTCTGCTGCAGCGCCTCCTCGATGGGCAGCTCCACGATGCTGCCCTCCTTGGTGGCGATGATGCAGTTGCCGCGGCCCTCGGCGAAGGCCTGCACGGCATAGTAGCCCATGCGGGTCGCGGTCTCGCGGTCGCGGGCGTTCGGCGCGCCGCCGCGCTGGATGTGGCCCAGGACGGTCACGCGCGGCTGGATGCCGATCTCCTCCTGGATCCTCTTGCCGATGTCCACCGCGCTGCCAACGCCCTCGGCCACGACGATCATGAAGTGCGTGTTGCCGGACAGGCGGGACTCCTGGATGCGCTCCACGACGTCCTTCTGGAAGTCGAGCGGCTTCTCCGGGACGAGCACGGCCGTCGCGCCGACGGCGATGCCCACGTACAGCGCGAGGAAGCCCGCGTTGCGGCCCATGACCTCGACGACCGAGCAGCGCTCGTGCGACTGCATCGTGTCGCGCAGGCGGTCGATGCACTCGATGGCGGTGTTGCAGGCGGTGTCAAAGCCGATGGTGTAGTTGGTGCAGCCAACGTCGTTGTCGATCGTGGCGGGCACGCCCACCACGGGGATGCCGAGCCGCGAGAGCTCCAGCGCGCCGCGGAAAGTGCCGTCGCCCCCGATGGCGACGATGCCGTCCAGCCCCAGCATCTTGCAGGTGGAGACCGCCTTGAGCCGTCCCTTCTCGGTCATGAACTCCTCACTGCGCGCGGTATAGAGGATGGTGCCGCCGCGGTTGAGGATGTGGCCCACGCTCTCACGGGGCAGCATGACGAAGTCGCTGTTGATGAGGCCCTGCCAGCCTCTGCGGATGCCGACGCATTCGATGCCGTAGGCCACCGCGCTGCGCACGACCGCGCGGACCGCCGCATTCATGCCGGGCGCGTCGCCGCCGCTGGTCAGCACGCCGATGCGTTTCACCTTTTTTTCCATAGTTCTGCACCTCTCTAAATATATGTTTTTCCGGGCTGCATCCGCTCGGGATGGCAGCAATGTTTTTTGTTATAATGACTATATGATGGCGAAAAGCCAGAAAGCTTTTCGCCGCGCCGCTTTGCGGCGCAGCAAAACAGCATGGCTGCTTTGCCATATATTCATTGCCATGAGCAACGGGCGAATGATTCAAAGAATCATTCGCTGCCAAAGTTGTCGTTTGGCAGCGAAATCAATCGAATCGTCGAATGATTTCGCCATCTGATGATCATTATAGCAAAGCCCCTCCCGTTTTACAATCCCGTTTCTCCGCACGCGGGAAAAACCTTCGATCCCCTTTTCTCGCTTTGGACAGGCTATCCAAAACGGGCAGTTAATATTTGGTTAATTTGTTTTGCCCGGGATGTTCGCCGCCGGCGTGAATGATGGTATAATAGACGTGATTATCGTGTGATCCGCCCCATCCTGTCATAACAACAAGGAGGAACCCATATGTCCAATATCAGCGATCTGAGCCGCGACCAATGGATGCTGCACGGGCCGCTCGCCAAACGCGGCTACGACTGGTGGTGGCATTCCTTCACCGCCGAAAACGCCGAGACCGGTGAGCAGAAGCCCTTCTATGTTGAGTTTTTCACCTGCAACCCCCACAAGGCGCCGGACGAGCCGCGCATCGTCTGGAACCTGCCGGCGAAAAAGCGCAGGGGCAAAAAGCCCTCCTACCTGATGGTGAACGCCGGCTTCTGGGGCGAGGAGCACGGACAGCTGCACCGCTTCTTCGCCTGGAAGAATGTCAATGTCCATGAGGGCGCGCCGTATTCCATCAGCGCGCCGGAGTGCTTCTGCAGCGAGACGCGGACTTACGGCCGTATTGAAGTCAGCCCGCTGGACGCGCGTGTGCACCCCGAGTGGATGAGTGACGCGGGCAGCATCTCCTGGGATCTGGAGATCGACAAGGAGGTCGCTTTCCACGTCGGTTACGGCGCGAGCAAGTTTTTCCGCGACCTCAACGCCTTTGAGATGTTCTGGCACGCCGAGGGCATGAAGTCGAAATTCAAAGGCGAGATCACGCTCAACGGCGTGCGTTACCTCGTCAAGCCCGAGACCTGCTACGGCTACTCGGACAAGAACTGGGGCGGCGACTTCACGAGCCCCTGGGTCTGGCTGTCCTCCAACAACCTTGTGAGCAAGAAGACCGGCAAGCGGCTTGAAAACAGCGTCTTCGACATCGGCGGCGGCCGCCCTAAGGTCTTCGGCGTGGCGCTCGATCGCAAGCTTCTCGGCGCCTTCTGGTATGAAGGGAAGAACTATGAGTTCAACTTCTCCAAGTTCTGGACCCTCTCGGGCACGAAGTTCGACTGCTGGGAGGACGAGGAGGAGATCCACTGGCATGTAGTGCAGACCACGGCCACGGCCAAGCTCGACACCGAGATCCGCTGCGCGAAAAAGGACATGCTCAACATCAGCTACGAGGCGCCGACCGGGCTCAAGCGGCACAACCGGCTCTGGAACGGCGGCAACGGGACGGGTGTGCTCAAGCTCTACAAGCGCCGCTTCGGCAAGGATATCCTGATCGACGAGATCATAGCGGAGAACATCGGCTGTGAGTTCGGCGAGTACGACAAATAAGGAGAGAAGCCATGATCGACAACAAAAGCATCGTTCTGACCGGCGCCAGCTCCGGCATCGGCTTCGAGGTGCTCAAGCTCCTGGCCCGGGGGAAGGGCAACCGCATCCTGGCCGTGGCGCGGCATGTGGACAACATCAAGTATTTCGCCGACAACGTCACTGCCTTCGCCTGCGACATCAGCACGAAGGAGGGCGTGGATCGCGTCTTCGCCAAGGCTGAGGAGCTCTTCGGCAAGATCGATCTCTTCTACGCCAACGCCGGCTTCCCCTATTATGAGGAGTTCAACTACGAGGACTGGGACCGCGTGGACGCGATGTTCCGCACCAACACCATCTCCCCCATCTACACCTACGCCAAGTATATCCGCCACCTGGACGGCCGGCCCGGCATCCTCGCCTACACGGTCAGCGCCATCGGCGAAATGGCCATGCCCGGCTACGCGATCTACTCCTCCTCCAAGTTCGCGCTCAACGGCTTTCAGCAGGCCATCCGCCTCGAAAAGCCGGAGAATCTCCAGATCACCTGCCTCTACCCCGTTGCGACCGACACGAATTTCTTCAAGGTCGCAAACGCCGTCGAGTTTGAAAAGCCCTTCCCCGTGCAAAAGCCCAGCCACGTCGCCAGAAAGATGATCGAGGGCATCGAGCAGGGCAGGGAGAAGGTCTCGCCCTGCGGGCTCTTCGGCTTTGCGAAGGTGCTCATGGGCGTCGCGCCCCCGGTGCGCACCGTGTACTGGAAGCTGGAGACCGCCAAGCTCGAGCGCTTCAAGAAAAAGCTCTCCGTCTACCATGAGCGCGTCCATGAGGATGTAAAGGCCGCCGTGGAGAAGGGCCGCGAGGTGCGTGAGGAGATCGGGGAAAAGGCGGAGAAAGTCCGCGAGGAGATCGGGGAAAAAGCGCACGAGGTGCGCGAGGAGATCAAGGATAAATTCCATGGGATATGATATGCTGCTCAGCCCGATGAACATCGGGACGCTTACCGTCAAAAACCGCGCGGTCATGACCGCGGCGGAGATGAGCCTCGGCCAGACCAACGGCTGCCCGACCGAGAAGATGATGGCCTACTATGAGGAGCGCGCCAAGGGCGGCATCGGCCTGATCATTCCCGGCATCTGCCGCGTAAACGACATGGGCGCCGCGTCCACCTTCACGCAGCTGTCGATGGCCAACGACTACAACATCGAGCCGATGCGGAAGTTCGTCCGACGCATCCACCGCCACGGGGCAAAGCTCGCCATCCAGCTGCATCATCCCGGCCGCCAGGGCTACGCGAGCTCCATCAACACCCTGCCGGTGGTGATCCCCGTCGTCGAGCGCTTCCCGAAGGTGCTTGAGGCGCTGTTTCGCTGCACGCCGCTGCTGCTGGGCCTGGAGGAAAAGAAGATCTGCTTTTCGGTGCAGAGTCCCTCGAAGTGCGAGCTCAGCGCGCACGGGGCCACGCGCATCCACGCCATGAGCCGCCGCGAGGTGAAGAAGCTGATCGCAGACTTTGTCGCGGCGGCCGAGCGCTGCAAAAAAGCGGGCGTGGACGCAGTCGAGCTGCACGGCGGGCACGGCTACATGATCCAGCAGTTCCTCTCCCCCAACACCAACCGGCGCACGGACGAGTACGGCGGCAGCTTTGAAAACCGCCTTCGCTTCCTGCGCGAGATCGTGGAGGGCATCCGCGAGCGCTGCGGGCGGGACTACCCGTTGATCGTGCGCCTGACCGTCGACGAGATGTACGACAAAATCGGCATGCCCGGCAAGGGCTACGGTCTCGAGGAGGGCAAGCGCATCGCCAAACGGCTGGAGGAGCTCGGCGTGGACGCCATCAACGTGACCTCCGCCTGCTACGATGTGTATAACCGCTGGCTGGAACCGACCTCCTACGAGCCGGGCTGGCGCGCATATCTGGCAAAGGAGATCAGGAACGTCGTCTCCATCCCCGTCATCGCCGCCAACTTCATGCGTTCCCCGGAACAGGCCGAGCGTCAGCTGGAGGAGGGGTATCAGGACTTCATCGGCTCCGCCCGTTCTTTCATCTGCGAGCCGCACTGGATCAAAAAGATCGAGGAGGGGCATCCCGAGCAGATCCGCCGCTGCGTCGGCTGTCTCCACTGCATCAGCTCCTTCATGACCAACGCAAAGGTCGGCAGGAGCGGCGAGTGCGCACTCAACCCCGGCGTGGGGACTGAGCCTGCCTATGAGGAGCCTGTGCGCGACGGCGCGGGGCGGCGCATCGTCGTCGTCGGCGCGGGCATCGCCGGGCTCGCCGCGGCCGAGACCATGGCGCGGCGGGGCTTTGCCGTGACCGTGCTCGAAAAAGAGGACGCCCCCGGCGGTCAGCTCAATACCGCCGCGGCCTGCAATCTCAAGAGCAAGCTCTTCTGGGCAATCGAGGACAGGCTCGCCGTCCTGACGGCTCTCGGCGTCGAGATCCGGTACGGCGAAGAGGCAACTGTGGAGACCGTCAAGGCCCTCGCGCCCTACGCCGTCATTGCCGCCACCGGTGCGACGCCCATCCGCCCCAGCTCGATCGAGGGCGTGGATCTGCCGCAGGTCTGCACCGCCCCGGAGATCATCCACCGCTCGAAGGTGCTGCGCGATCAGCGCGTGCTCGTCGCAGGCAGTGGCATGACCGGCCTCGAGACCGCCGAGATCCTCAATGAGACCGGCAATCAGGTCACAGTGCTGGAGATGGCCGACGAGATCGCCCCCGGCACCTGGTTCCAGCTCGTCGACGACGAGATGGAGCGTCTGCACCCCTGCGACATCTCCTTCCTGCCCGGGCACAAGCTGCTGCGCATCCTGCCTGGCGAGGTCGAGGTAGAGGAGGTCAAGACCGGCGCGCACAAGCGTATCCGGGCGGACAGCGTGGTGCTCTCCCTCGGCGTAAAGCCGGAAAACCGCCTCGCCAAAGAGCTCAGCCAGGCCCTGCCTCGCGTCTATATCGCGGGGGACGCCTCCGCGAGCGGCACGATCGCCGACGCGGTCAGGAGCGCCAGCGCCTGCTGCCGCAGCATCGTGTGACGCGCGGACAAAGGATGAAAAGGAAACGGAAGAAGCGTCGGCTTCTTCCGTTTCTGCGTATTTGAGCTATCCTTTTATTTCCTTCTGTTGCGGCCCCAGAAGACGTTGTAGCGGTCAGGCTTCCACCCGGGCTCGACGTCCTTGACGGCCTCGGCGGCGCTGATGACGGCGTCGTCGTGGTCGATGTCGATGAGGGTATAGCGGTCGTTGCCCATGCCGAGCTCCTTCATATAGCTCAGCTGACGCAGGCCGTGGCGGGTCTCGACGCGCTCGATCATGGCCTTGCCGCCCCCGCCGGGCAGGTTGTAGATCAGGTCGATGCAGGCGTTGTCCACGGCGAGAATGTCCAGCGACGCGAGCAGCCCGATGTCCGGCGTGACCACAGGCTCCGCCTCGGGGCCTTCGCAGTCACAGGAGACGGACATGTTGCGCATGGTGTTGATGAAGCAAATGTGCGGAGCGAAGTGGTCGATGGTGGCCTTGCTGCTCTCGGAGATCCGTTCCATCAGCTCTTCCTTGCGGATGTCCCACATCACGCTGGCGGTATGGATCTCAGCCTTTCCGATGCGTCCGTCCGCGCAGCCGATGCCGATATTTTTGTTGCTGCCGCCGAAGCCGCCCTGCACATGGCCCTTGAAATGGGTGAGCACCAGGAGGGAATCATAATCCAGCAGCCCCTTGCCCACATGCATCTCGGTAAACCACTTGCCGCCCTTGACCGGCAGCGCGGCCACGCCGTCGGCGTCGGTGATGTCCACCGGGCAGAAGGTCCAGCCGTTGATCTCCAGAGTTTTACGGTGATCCTCGGTGGTATAGCGGCTGCCCTTGTAATAGGTATTGGTCTCGATGATCGTCGCCTCCGGCAGGCGCGTGTCGATCAGCTCCTTCACCCAGGGGCGCGGGATGATGTTGGGGCCCTCGGCCTCGCCGGTGTGCAGCTTAATGGCGACCTTGCCCTCCAGCACGCCGCCGACCCGGTCGTAGATCTTCTTCAGGCCTTCCTCGGACAGGTCCCGCGTAAAGAACACCACCGAGCTCTCGCCCGTGCGCTGCTCAAAGGGGACGTATTTGTTGCCGTCTTTTCCGGGTACGGGTTTGCTTTTGCTCATGAGAAAACTCCTTTCGGTGTATGACATCCGTTTTTTCCTCTTCTCGTCTGATAGTATATTCTTTCCGTCCCGTCGGTGCAAGAGAAAAACCGACGGGCAGGTTTGCCGCCCGCGCCGTCGCCCCTCCGGGCGCGGATGCTTGACAGCTGCCCGATCCGGCGCTATCATAAATACAGGACAGGAAAATCCTGTAAAGGCTGAATGAATTTCGGGAGGGTATTTCATATGAATGCTGTTGAAAGAGTCGGCCGGTTCCTCGACGAGGCCGGGACCTACTATCTGGCCACCGCGGAGGGCGACCAGCCCCGCGTGCGTCCCTTCGGCACCGCCCTTGTGTGGGACGGCCGCCTCTATATCCAGACCGGCAAGGTCAAGGATGTGTCCAAACAGCTTGCGGCCAATCCGAAGGCGGAGATCTGCGCCTTTCACAACGGCGTGTGGCTGCGTGTGGCCGGCGAGCTGATCAATGACGACAGCCGCGAGGTCAAGGTCGCCATGCTGGAGAAGTTCCCCAGCCTCAAGGCGATGTACAGCCCGGACGACGACAACACGCAGGTGCTGTACTTCCGCAGTGCCGCCGCGACCTTCGCCTCCTTCACCTCGGCGCCCGAGCAGCTCGCGTTCTGAGCTGCCGCAATGTGCAAACGGACCTTTCCAGTCGGAAGGGTCCGTTTGCTTTTCCCGCGCTCCCGCTTCCTCTGCGCTCCGCTTACAGGCCTCTTTCCTCGCATAAGCCCGGCAAAGCGCTGCGGAAAATGCCAAGAAAAGGCAAAAAGAGACAGTTTCGGCCATTCCCGCAGGTCTGCGCGTAACCTATACTGTTTTTTGACAGGGGCGTCTTTTGTGATATAATAAATCAATAAGCATTCTTAAGGAGGTGAGGCGCATGCGAAAACCGAGGATCTCGCTGCGGACGGGGATGTCCACGGTCATCGTCCTCTGCTGGCTTGCGCCGATCCTGCTGCTGGTGACGGTCTTCGGCTTCCTGCTGGGCGAGAGCTACCAGCGCTCGGCGCGGCAGGAGATGAACGACAACGCGCAGTTTGCCCTTCTGCAGATGCAGTCGGAGCTGGAGAGCGCCGTCAGCGACTCCAAGTCCGTCTCCTACGACGGCGTGATCCGCAGCGCCTATCGCAGCTACCGCGAGAGCCGGAACAAGATCGCGCTGTACCGCAGCGCCAACGAGTACCTGCGCGACAACTTCTCCCGCTCGCACGGCTACCGGGCGGTCTTCCTCGTGTTCTGGGAGGAGGAGGTCAACGCCAACGCCTACGCCTTCTGCGACGGCGAGAGCGGCTCCGCCCTGATCCGGGACTGCCAGGAGGCGACGCCCGTCATCCTCGACGCCATGCGCGAGGAGGACACGCAGCTCTGCTTCCTGCTCATCGGCGGCCAGCTCTATCTGACGCGAAACCTCCTCGACAGCCATTTCGAGCCCTACGCCACCATCGTCATCATGCTCCGCCCCTCCGCCCTTTTCGCCCCGCTCTCCGCGCTCGGCGATCCGGAGGAGCTGCAGCTGCTGCTCGACGGGCTCTGCTTCGGCTACGACGGGGAGGAGGGCGTCGAGCCGCGGCAGGAGGAAGACGGCTACCGCTACGATGCGCAGATCGAGGGCCACGAGCTCTCCCTGCACGTGAGCGCCAGAGAGTACAACGCCTGGAAGGAGAACCCCTGGCTGAACTGGGCGGCTGGCGGCGCGGCGCTGCTGGTGCTGCCGCTGCTGGTGCTGCTGTGGCTGCTGTGGGGGCGGCATGTACGCCGCCCGGTCGAGACGCTGGTCGAGGCCAACATGAAGGTGCAGGCCGGCGAGCGGGGCTATGAGATCACGCAGCACGCGCCGAACACGGAGTTTGAAACGCTCTTTGAGCACTTCAACGACATGTCCGCGGAGATGAAGGCGCAGTTCGAGCGCTCCTATCTGGAGCAGCAGGCCTCCCAGCGGGCGCAGATCAAGGCGCTGCAGTCGCAGATCAATCCGCATTTTCTCAACAACACCCTCGAGGTCATCAACTGGGAGGCGCGCATCGCCGGCAACGACCGGGTCGGCGCGATGATCGAGGCGCTCTCCACGATGCTCGACGCGGCGCTGGACCGGGACGGCCGCACGCAAATCGCGCTGCGGGAGGAGCTCGGCTATGTGGACGCCTATCTTTACATCATCCGCGAGCGCCTCGGCGAGGGCTTCCATGTGCACAAGGAGATCGACGAGAGCCTTCTGCAGCGGCAGGTGCCGCGGCTGATCCTGCAGCCGATCGTGGAGAACGCCGTCGAGCACGACATGACGCGAAACGGCGGCGGGGAGCTCTGGCTGCGCGTGTACCGGCAGGAGCGCCTGCTGGTGCTCGAGGTCGAGCACGAGGGCAGCATGACCGAAGCCGACCGCGAAAAGGTCGCCGGGCAGCTGCGCAGCACGAGCGAGATCTCCGGTTCGGTCGGTATCCAGAACGTAAACCAGCGCCTGAAGCTGATCTACGGTGAGGACGGCTCCCTGAGTCTGGACGAGACCGGGCGCGGCACGATCCTCGCGCGCATCCGCTTCCCGCTTGCGGAGGAAGGAGAATGAGATGAAAAGACGCCTGATCGCGCTGGCCCTCTGTGCCGCCGCGCTCCTGTCCCTCGCCGCCTGCGGCGGAGAGGAGCCGGAGGCGGCCGCGCCTGCGCCCCTGGAGCTCAGCGTCGTCACCTCCTACGGCCGCGGCGACGGCAACCGCACAAACTATGAGGCCGCCGTCGCCTCCTACGAGGCCAAGACCGGCAACCGCGTGATCGACGGATCGGCCACCTCGAACGAGGAATGGAAAAACAAGGTCCTGAGCGATTTCATGACCGGCTCCGAACCGGACGTGCTGTTCTACTTCACGGATGTTGACGCCGAGCCCTTCATCAGCGCGGGCCGCGTCGTCTCCATCGAGGAGATCCGGGAGCTGTACCCCGACTACGCGACCAACATGAAGCAGGCCATGATGGCCGTGGCCTCGGACGGGAAGCACTACGCCGTGCCCTCCACCGGCTACTGGGAAAACCTCTTCGTCAACCGCCGCGTGCTGGACAGCTGCGGGCTGCGCGTACCCGGCCCGGACTACAGCTGGGACAGGTTCCTGGCCGACTGTGAGGTCATCCGCCGCGCGGGCTATACGCCCATCGCCTGCTCGCTCTATGAGATCCCGCACTACTGGTTCGAGTTTGCCGTGCTCAACAACGGCACGCTCCCGGAGCATCTGACGCTCCCGCGCCTGGACGCGCAGGGGCGCCTGATCCGCGACGCCGCCGCCGAGAGCTGGATCGCCGGGCTCGAGGACATCAGGGCGCTCTACGAGGCGCAGTATCTGCCCGAGAACACGCTCACCGCGACCGACGCGGAGACCGTCGCCCTCTTTGCCGAGGGGCAGGCCGCCTTTCTGGTCGACGGCTCCTGGAAGGTCGGCTATCTGACCGAATACTACCCGGAGCATCTGGACGACTATGTGGTCTGCTGCGTGCCCGGCAAGGGCGAGCGCAGGGCCACGGAGGCCATCGGCGGGATCTCCATGGGCTATTTCATCACGCGCAAGGCCTGGAACGATCCGCAAAAGCGCGAGGCCGCCGTCTCCTTTGTCTTCCATATGACCTCGGAGGAGGTGCTCAGCTCCTTCATCACCACGGAGGTCACCGCCCTCATCGACGGCGCCGTTCCCGCGGGGCTCAACGCGCTCCAGCAGTCCGCCGCCGAGACCAACGCCCACATCACCGGCATCGTCGGCGCGGTGCAGGATCTGATCTCCGGCGAGGCCAAGGGCGAGCTCTTCGCCGACATCCAGAGATGCGTCACCGGCCAGATGAGCGCCGAGGAGGCCGTCGAGGCCGCCATCCGCCTCAACGAGGAGGCCTGAAAGCATATCGTGATCTGATGCCGGCTCCCATCGGGAGCCGGCATCAGGGTGTCGACAAAGTGTCGACACCCTGAGAATCAAAAATGAGAACTTTCGAGAAAGTTCTCATTTTTGAGAATATCAAACGCGAGAGGGAATACCCAATCCCCTCTCGCGCTCTCCCCATGCAAGTCCGACTTGCTCTGTATAGGTTTGTCTCTGCAATCATTCGCCCGATGCTCATTGCAATGAATATCACGGCAGCATGGATATGATAACACCGGGATTGATACAACTAATGCTGAAATCTAACAGAAATCGTTAAATCGTCCGGTCAGAACTGCGCCATGCATCGCTGCTTCCCCTGAGCGCGTCAGACGAAACTCGCGCCATTCCGCTTCCCCGGCCGCCGGTGGTGAAGCCGATGGCCGGGAGTATGCTATTCCGATAAAAATGCAGTTCCGATCTGAGCCAGAAACCGCTCTGCGATCGGAGAAAAGGTCTGGTATTTCTTCCAAACGAGATACAGCCTTGTTTCCAGGCGGGGAGAAAGCGGACGGAAGGTCAATCCGCTTCCCGGAGAGGTGTTCACCAGCTTATCGAAGGTCAGAAGGTAGCCCAGATGTTCCTTTGCAAAAACAGAGGCGTTATAGGCCAGCCGAAAAGATCCCTCCAGATGAAGAGCGTCCATCTCGGCGCCGGCCCAGCGCGGAATGTCGTTCTTCCAGCTCTGTTCCGAACAGAACAGAGCAAGCCCGATCAGGTCATCTGCGTGGATGGCCTTTTTGGCTGCGAGGGCATCATCTTCCGGCATAACCAGGCCCCAAATCTCGGATTCCGGAAAGACGAGCGATTCATATTTGCCGGTGTCCGGTGCTTCTGCAAGGACAACAAAATCCAATAGTCCTTTATCCAGCTTCTCCATGACCTGCTCCGTGTCTCCGCTGGTGATGTGGTAATGCAGGCCGGGATAAGCCCTTTTGAAGGTGTGGATCTCACGGGCAAGATAGCTGATTTGGGATGACTCCGCCAGCCCGAAGTACAAATCGCCGCCGGTGATATCGTCCAGTGAGACGAACTCCCTCTCGATCCTGTCTGCCATGCTGACCAGGTCCTCGGCACGGTTGCGCAGCAGGATTCCCTCATCCGTCAGTTTGATGCTGAAGCTGTGCCTGGTGAACAGCTTTTTACCCAATTCATCTTCCAGCGCTTTCAGGGCTTTTGACAGCGTGGGTTGTGTCACATGGAGCGCCTCTGCCGCCCGCGTCATGTTTTCTTCCCTTGCCACGGCAAGAAAATACCTCAATGTCCTTATCTCCATGTTGATTGCACCTCGATCAGAATCGAAATGATATTCAAATATCGAATATCACGATATTCATTATAACCATTAGCGAACTTATCGTCAAGCAGCTATAATACAGACACAGTGTAAAACCGAGAGGAGGAGCCGCCTGTGGGACATGAGAACGCAGTAAAGCGCAACCTGCTGGACGCCGGATGCAGCGATGAGTCCGCTGTTTTTGTGGATCAGCTGTATCGGGCGGGCAGAATCTCAGACGCGCTCCGCGAGATGAGGGTGATCCGATGTGCTCTGATGGACGAACTGCATCAGAGCCAGCGCAGGGTCGATTGCCTCGATTACCTGATCCGGCAGACGGAAAAACAAATAAAGGGGACCACAGAAAGGCGGTAACAATCATGATGAAGACAGCAGAATTGACCCTGTCCCAGGAGTGGGACAAGACCTTTCCCAAAAGTGACAAGGTCAATCACAGCAAGCTGACCTTTGTAAACCATTTTGGCATTACCCTCGCAGCGGATATGTATGTTCCGAAGAATGTGACCGGAAAGCTTCCCGCCATTGCCGTCTCCGGCCCGTTCGGAGCTTGCAAGGAGCAATCTTCCGGCCTGTACGCACAGGAAATGGCAGAACGCGGCTTTTTGACCATTGCTTTCGACCCGTCCTTTACCGGCGAGTCCGGCGGTTTTCCCCGTGCCATGCACTCTCCCGATATCGACGTGGAGGATTTTCAGGCAGCGGTAGATTTCCTGTCCTGCTGTGAGCTGGTTGACCCCGAGCGCATCGGTATCATCGGCATCTGCGGCTGGGGCGGCATGGCGCTGCAGACGGCCTGCGTGGATACCCGCATCAAGGCGACCGTGACCTCTACCATGTACGATATGTCCCGCGTTGCCGGAAACGGCTACTTCGATGCCGCCGACAGCAGGGAGGCTCGAAAAGCAGCCAGAGAGGCGATCAATGCCCAGCGGACTGAGGACTATAGAAACGGAAGCTATCAAAGCGCGGGCGGCGTGGTCGATCCGCTGCCGGAGGACGCGCCTTTCTTCGTGAAGGACTATTACAACTACTACAAGACCGGGCGCGGTTATCATCCCCGATCCCTCAATTCCAATGACGGATGGGCAGCGAGCGCCGGGACCTCCCTGATGAATACGCGGCTGTTCACCTATGCCGGTGAGATCGACAGCGCGGTGCTGATGATCCACGGCGAGAAGGCCCATTCCTGCTATCTGAGCCGCGATACCTTCCGGCTCCTGAAGGGCGACAACAAAGAATTGATGATCATCCCCGGCGCGGTCCACACCGATCTGTATGACCGAAAGGACATTATCCCATTCGACAGGATTCAGCGTTTCTTTGAGGAGCACCTGAAATGAAGATCATCGTGTTAAACGGCAGCCCGAGACCGGAGGGCAACACGGCGGCCATGATCCGGGCTTACAGGACAGGCGCCGAAAAAGCAGGGCACAGCGTCACGGTCTTTGACGTCTGCCGCATGGACATCAGGGGCTGCCTTGCCTGTGAATATTGCCATACGAAGGCGTTTCGCACCTGTGTCCGGCAGGACGATATGCAGAAGATTTATCCCGTTCTGGATGAGGCGGACATGATCGTTCTGGCTTCTCCGATCTACTACCACGGCTTTTCCGGTCAACTGCAGTGCGCCATCAACCGCATCTATGCGCCCGGTTATCCGAAGAAGCTGAAGAAAGCTGCGCTGCTGCTCTCATCCGGGGATCACGGGGTTTATGACGGGGCGATCTTTGCCTATCAGAACTCCTTCATCGAGTATCTCCATCTGGAAGATATGGGGATCTTTACGGCAGCCGGCAGCGAGAATCAGTCGGAAGAACTGTTGACTCGGCTGACCGCCGCAGGAGCCGCCCTCACCGATCCGGACGATCACAACGTGGCCAGACTGGTTATCACCGCCGATGACGTGACGGTCAGGGCAAAGCTGAACGGCACAACAGCGGCGAGAGATCTTATGAACCGTCTGCCCATGACGGTTACGGGCTTTGATTCCGGCATCGATTATTGCTGTGAGTGCGCGGACGGCGCTTTGGATGAGAGCGAAATGCAGGACGGATGGAAAAACGGAGATATCAACCTTTCCGGCGGGTATTTTGCGATCCTCTATGGCGGCGAGGAACAGTCGGCATCTTATCGTCAGATGATCGTTGCACACCTCCCGGAGGATGAAAATCGTATGATTCAGACGCTCCCCAAGGAGAGCGTATTTGAGATTTCGCTGGAAGAACCCTACAGGAGGCGGGACACATGAAAGCAATCGGCATAGTGATGGCTGTTATGCTGCTGCTCTCCGGCTGTGCGGCGCAAACGGAGAGCCCTGCCGATGGCCGGCCCGTGCCGGTACAGGCAGAGAGCGCAGCGCCCGTCGACGCATCCGAAGAAGGACTTTTGCGGCCGGAAGCGGCAGGATCTTCTGCAGAAATGCAGGAAGCCGGATCGTCCGCAGAAACCGCTGCCACGAAAGAAGAAATCATATCTGAGGCAGAGAATACCGAACTGGAGGATACTATGCGCTTATTGATCGGGGAAACAGAGGTCCCTGTGACGTGGGAAGAAAATGCGTCGGTGGAGGCGCTCCGGGAATTGTGTCCGGTTACGATCCGGATGTCCATGTACGGCGGATTTGAGCAAGTCGGGCCGATCGGACAGAGCATTGTTCGCGATGATATACAGACCGACACAAGCTATGGGGACATCGTTCTGTACTCCGGAAATCAGATCGTGATCTTTTACGGCTCTAATTCCTGGGCCTATACGAGGCTGGGACATATTCCCCTGTCGCAGAAGGAAATGAGTCAGCTGCTCGGCAACGGAGATGTTACCATCACGCTGAAATAACGGAAAGGAACAACTGAGAAGACCATATATCATCTGTCATCTAATAATGATCATCGCGCGGCGAAAAGCTTTCTGGCTTTTCGCCACAAGCTGTCGACAAAGTGTTGACAGCTTGAAAAGCAAAAATGGGAACTTCCGAAAAAGTTCCCATTTTTGCACAGATTGTACCGCGAAAGGGGATTACCGTCCCCTCTCGCGCTCTCCCTCTGCGGCGAAAAGCTTTCTGGCTTTTCGCCATCCTATAGTCATTATGATTCGACCACTTTTTTCCCGGCCGTCGATGTGCAGGGGGTAAGCTCTCCCGGCACACCGCGCCGGCGATGACGACCGCATAGAGCAAAATAGGGCTTCCGAACGCTGCTGTAAATCACGGCGGGACCTCGGAAGCCCTTGTTGTCAGGCCTCTTCCGGCATTTCTGTACCGGGGAAGGCTTCTTTCATTTGTATCAAAGACTGCGTCTGTACGGATCTGCCTTCTGCGGACGCAGCTTTACCGAAAACGGAAGCCCCCGCTTCCTACAGGTCCAGGGCCCTTGCCACGTCGCGGGCGGACAGAGCGAGCGCGCGGGCAAACTCCGTGTCCTGCGCCTGCACGGAAATCCGTACGCTTGAGGCGTCGGACAGCGGCGCGATGTGCAGAGAAAAGTTCTCCCGATTCAGACGGATGCCGTCGGAGTAGTCCGCGTCCAGCTCCAGCATCAGCTCGGACAGGGCGCCCATGAGCGCGGCACGGCTGCGGCAGCCGCAGTCAAGCGTTACCGCCGCGTCCTCCGGCGGATGCGGCGCGTCCTCCGGCAGAGCGGGGAAGAAGAGCGCGGGGATGTCCAGCTTCAGCCGCCCCTCGAGCGCGTCCACACAGCACTGATAGTAGGAAAGCGGCGTCCCCACATCTGTCCAGTAGCCCTCCATGGGCATACCCAGCAGCAGCTCCTCCCGCTCGAGCAGCAGGGGAAAGAGGTCGCGGGCGAAGTCGAAGGGCCTGCCCGGCGGCACCAGCGCCAGCGCGCGGGGCGAGAGCGCATAGATCCCGGTGTTGACCAGATCGGTCACGACCCGCTGCCAGGCAGGCTTTTCCACGAAAGAGCGCACGCGGTCCTCCGCGTCGGTGACGGCCAGCCCATAGCGCAGCGGCACCGCCTGCCGCGACAGGGCGATGGTGACGGCGGCGCCGCTCTCTCTGTGACGGCGCATCAGAGCCGAGAGGTCAAAGTCGCAGGCCGCGTCCCCGCTGACGACGAGCACGTCCTCGTCCCCGCAGAAGTCCGCGCAGTTCTTCACGCCGCCCGCGGTGCCGAGGGGCCTGTCCTCCACGCGGTACTGGATCGAGAGGCCCAGCCGCCGCCCGTCGCCGAAGGCGCTGCGGATGTCGCAGGAGCGGTAGCGCAGCGCGGCGCAGACCTCCGTGAAGCCGTGCTGCCGCAGAAGCAGAAGAATGTGCTCCATCAGCGGCCTGCCCAGCAGCGGCACCAGAGGCTTGGGCAGCGCGCCGGTAACGGCGCGCAGCCGCGTGCCTTCTCCGCCCGCCATGATGACTGCCTTCATCGCAAAAACCTCCTGAAAAATCAGATATTCAAAGTATCTGCAGGCGGGAAGGAAAATATTAGTTGCGAACGGGAAGCGCTTTTGGTATACTATAAACTTGTATCGGTATCTGCTCTGAGAAAAGCATCGTTTTTATACGTTTTACAGGTCATACAGGAGGTGCGGCTTTGAAATTCGACCCGAAAATCAAGCGCCTTTCAGACCCCGGCGTGGGGATCCTGTTGTTCTTCCTGGGCGTGTTCGCACTCATCACGCTTTACTTCGGGCTGCCCTATCTGGCAGCGGCCGAGGCGGCGGTGCTGGTGGTGCTGCTGATCTATTCGATCTTTGCCCGCCGTTCCCGCGAGAAAAAACTGACCGCCTACACCGAGGAGCTGGTCTACGCCGCGGAGGACGCGAGGAACAACACCCTGACCCATTTCCCGCTGCCCATGGCGGCCTTCCGCCTGGATGACTCCAGCGTGGTCTGGGGCAACGAGATGTTCTATGACATCTTCGGCGTGTCGAACAAGCGCCTGGATGCCAGAATGAACGAGCTGGTCCCCGGCTTCTCCGGCAAATGGCTGCTGGAGGGGAAGGATCAGTATCCCGCGCTGCTGGAGGTCGGCGGCCGAAAATATCGGCTGCACGGCAATCTGACCCGCAATGAGAAAGCGGGGGAGAATGTCTACACCGGCGTCACCTACTGGGTGGACGTGACGGAGGCGGACGAGATCCGCAGCCGCTATCGCGAGACCCGCCCGGCCCCGGCCATCATCGTGCTGGACAACTGGGACGAGCTGGGCCGCAACCAGACCGAGCGCGTGCGAAATGAGCTGCGCGACGCGGCGGAGGACAAGCTGCGACAGTGGAGCGAGGACTTCAACGGTATCCTGCGCCGCTACGACAGAGACCGCTTCCTCGCGGTGTTCGAGAAAAAGGATCTCGAGCGCATGAAGCAGAGCCGCTTCCCGATCGTCGAGCAGATACACCAGATCGAGAGCCCCAACGGCATCGAGGCCTCCATCAGCATCGGCTTCGGCGAGGATGGGGCAAACCTCGGCGAGGGGCTGCAGTTTGCCGACAAGGCGACGGAGCTGGCGCTCTCCCGCGGCGGCGACCAGGTGGCGGTCAAGAACCAGATGAGCTTCGAGTTCTTCGGGGGCCGCGGGCTGGAGGTGGAGAAGCGCACCAAGGTCAAGTCCCGCGTCATGGCCAATACCCTGGCCGAGCTGATGCGTGATTCCACGCAGGTGCTGGTCATGGGCCACCGTTATGCCGATCTGGACTCTGTGGGCGCCGCGGTCGGCATCTGCTGTCTGGCGAGGAGCTGCGGCGTGCGCTCGCGGATCGCCATCGATCTGGAGCACAACGCCAGCCACAGCCTGATCGAGCGGCTGCGGAAGGAGGATGCCTACAAGGACGCCTTCATCAGCCCGGCGGAGGCCAGACAGATGGCCGACGGACGCACCCTGCTCGTGGTCGTGGACACCAACCGCCCCGAGCAGGTCGAGGACGCGGAGCTGCTGGATCTCTGCAGCCGCGTGGCGGTCATCGACCACCACCGCGTGGCGGCGACCTATATCCACAATGCGGCGCTCGGCTTCATCGAGCCCTACGCCTCCTCCGCCTGCGAGCTGATCACCGAGATCCTGCAGGAGGTCACGGAGCTCAACGATATGCTCCGCTGCGAGGCGGAGGCCTTGCTGGCCGGCATCGTGCTGGACACCAAGAGCTTTTCCATCCGCACCGGCGAGCGTACCTTTGACGCGGCGGCCTATCTGCGCCGCGGCGGCGCCGACACGGCGGAGGTCAAGAAGCTCTTCCAGGCGGGCATGGACGACACGGTGGCCCGCTACAAGATCCTCCAGCAGGCGACGCTGCACGGCAAGGTGGCCGTCGCCGCGCCGGAGGAGCCGCAGAGCCGCGTAGTAGCGGCCAAGGCGGCAGACGAAATGCTGAACATCTCCGGGGTGGAGGCCTCCGTGGTGATCTCGCCCGACGACAAGGGCAACATCAACATCTCCGCCCGCTCCATCGGCGACGTGAACGTGCAGATCCTGATGGAAAAGCTCGGCG
This sequence comes from Oscillospiraceae bacterium, assembly GCA_902778285.1. GTDB lineage: Bacteria > Bacillota > Clostridia > Oscillospirales > Oscillospiraceae > Limivicinus. The sequence continues at coordinate 38,234 of CACYXC010000040.1, forward strand.
GCGGCGGCAACCGCAGCGCGGCGGCCGCGCAGCTCAAGGACACCAGCCTCGACGAAGCGGTCAGGAACGTATACGCGGCCATTGACGAGTATTTCGGGTGAGAACAGTTTTCAGTTTTCAGTTTTGAGTTAAGAGGAGACGCCTTGTAGGGGAGGGGCTTGCCCCTCCCGAAGCAGCGAACCCTGCACAGCGGATCCTATCAGGATGGTATAAGAACGAACGACCCCTCAGTCAGCTTCGCTGACAGCTCCCCTTGCACAGGGGAGCCTCTACGGAAAGGAGATTAGAATGAAAGTCATCTTCAATACCGACGTGCGCGGGCAGGGAAAGAAAGGCGAGATGAAGGAAGTCTCCGTCGGCTACGCCCGCAACTATCTGCTGCCCCGGGGCCTTGCTTCCGAGGCCACGCCCGACGCCATCAACGCCTTCAAGCTCAAGGAGAAGGCCAAGGCCGCTCAGGCCGCCCGTGAAAAGGCGCAGGCGGAGGAGAACGCCAAAAAGCTCGAGGGCGTGCAGGTCACCGTGCGCGCCAAGGCCGGCTCCGGCGGCAAGCTCTTCGGCGCCGTCACCTCCGAAGCGATCAGCAAGGCGCTCAAGGAGCAGTTCGACATCGACATCGAGAAGAATAAGATCGTCCAGGCCGAGCCCATCAAGACCTTCGGCAGTTACACCGTCAAGGCCAGGCTGGGCTACGAGGTCAGCGGCTCGATCAACGTGCTGGTCATCGAGGACAAGTAAAGCCCCGAAACGACTGCCCAGAGGGGCCGACGCCCCTCATCCGGCGCTTCGCGCCACCTTCCCCCGAGGGGGAAGGCCATAAGGAAAGGTTTATTGTATGGACGAGCTGTTAGGCAAAAAAACACCGCACTCCGCCCCGGCGGAGCAGGCGGTCATCGGCTCCATGCTCATTGACCCGCGCTGCGTGCCCGAGGTGCTGGAGCGCCTGAAGGCGGACGAGTTCTACATCCAGCTCAACCGGGACATCTACGAGACCATGTTCGCCATGTTCTCCTACGGCCAGACCATCGACCCGGTGACCGTGTTGGATCAGATGAAGGTCCGCGGCGTCTGGACGGACAGCTGCGAGAGCTATGTGGCGGAGATCATGCGCGTGACCCCCACGGCGGCCAACGTCCTGGAGTACGCGGCCATCGTGCGCGACCGGGCCCTGCTCAGAAGACTGGGCGAGGCGGCGGACGAGATCAATACGCTGGTCTACGAGGGCTCCGGCGAGGCGGAGAACGTGCTGGAGCTTGCTGAGCAGAAGATCTACGCCCTGCGCAGTGGGCGGAACGTGGGCGGACTGATCCCCGTGTCCGCCGTGGTGCAGACCGTGTTCGACGAGCTCAACGAGGCGGCGCAGTCCGGCAGCAAGATCCCCGGCCTGTCCACCGGCCTTTCCGACCTGGACAGCATGATCCTGGGCTTGAACCGCACCGAGCTGATCCTGGCCGCCGGCCGCCCGGGTATGGGCAAGACCAGCATCGGCCTGAATTTCGCCCTCTACGCCGGGCTGAGCCTGCGTAAGACCGTGGCGATCTTCTCGCTGGAAATGAGCCGGGAGCAGCTGGTGCTGCGCCTGTTGAGCCGCGCGGCGCTGGTGCCGCTGAAAAATCTGCTGACCGGCGAGCTTTCGAATCAGCAGTGGCGGGACATCACGGACGCGGCGCAGGCGCTGGCCGCGGCGGACATCCGCATCGACGACAATCCGACCCTCACGGTGGCGGACATGAACGCCCAGTGCCGCCGCCTGCAGAAGATCGACCTGGTCGTCATCGACTACCTGCAGCTGATGCAGACCTCCGGCAGCGGCCACAACTGGTCCAACGAGAGCCGCACCCAGGCGGTCAGCGACATCAGCCGCATGCTCAAGATCATGGCCAAGGAGCTCAACGTCCCCGTAGTCTGCCTGAGCCAGCTCAGCCGCGCCAACGAGGGCCGTTCCAACAAGCGGCCGCAGCTTTCCGACCTGCGTGAATCCGGCGCCATCGAGCAGGACGCCGATGTGGTCATCGGCCTCTACCGCGAGGGCTACTACAACAACGAGATCGAAAACCCCAATCTGGCCGAGGCCATCGTGCTGAAAAACCGCAAGGGCGCCACCGGCACGGTGGAGCTCAACTGGCTGCCGGAGTACACCTCCTTCAGCTCGCTGGAGCGGAGGCACGATGAATAACGAGCGCGTCCGCGCCCTCCTGCCCCCCGGCAGCCGGGTGCTCTGCGCCGTCTCCGGCGGGAGCGACTCGATGTGTCTGCTGCACCTGCTGTGGTCAAAGCGGCAGGACTGGGGGCTGGCGGTCTGCGCCGCCCACTACGAGCACGGCCTGCGCGGGGAGGACTCCCTGCGCGACGCCGCGTTCGTGGAGCGCTTCTGCCGGGAGCGCGGCATCCCCTGCGCCATCGAGCACGGCGACGCCGCCGCCTACGCCGCCGAAAAGCGGCTGGGCATCGAGGAGGCCGCGCGGGAGCTGCGCTACGCCTTTCTGGAGCGGGCGGCGGACGAGCTGGGCTGCGATCTCATCGCCACCGCGCACAACGCGGACGACAACGCCGAGACGCTGCTGCTGAACCTGATCCGGGGCAGCGGCCTGCGCGGTCTGGGCGGCATCCCGCCGAAGAGAGGGCGGATCGTCCGCCCGCTGCTCGAGGTCCCGCGCGAGGAGATCGCCGCCTATCTGTCGGAAAACGGACTCCCCCACACGGAGGACCGGAGCAATGAGGACGAGCGCTTTCGCCGAAACCTCGTGCGCCGTCGGCTGCTGCCGCTGCTGTGGGAGATGAATCCTGCCTTCGTGCGCGCGGCGGGGAATACCGCTCAGCTTCTCCGGCAGGACGAGGATTGTCTGGCGGCGCTGGCGGAGGCCTTCGTTGCAGAGCACTATCGGGACGACAGCGTTCCGGTGGGGAAACTGCTGGAATTGCACCCGGCGATTTCCTCAAGAGTGGTGCGCATACTGTGCGATAATAGCCTTGAGCGCGAACATGTGGAGGACGTTTTGAAGTTCTGCCGCGGCGGCGGACTGGGCTTCCTGGATCTGCCGGGGCAGAGGCTGCGCCGGGAGCAGGGGCGACTGTTCTTCACACAGGGGGAAAAGCTTTTCCTGCCGGAGCGCGAGCTGCGGCCGGGGGAGACGCTGGAGATCCCGGAGCTCGGGCTGCGTGTCCGGGCGGATCTGGTTGTGTACAATTCAAATGTTAATAGCTTGTTCAAGACTTATTGGATCAAATATGAGAATATACGTGGGAGCGCGATCCTCTGCACCGGCAGGCGGCCGGGGGACCGGATGCGGCCCGCGTACCGCGGCTGCGGCAAGAGCCTGAAGGCCCTGTTCACCGAGGCGGGAATGAACTCGGCGGAGCGGGAGAGCGCATTGGTCTTTCGCGACGAAGCGGGGATCCTGGCCGTCCACGATCTGGCTGTGGACGAGAGGAGCCTGCCCGGCGAGGGCGACACGGCGCTGCGGCTGACACTGACGACTTTGGAGGACGAAACGTGAAAGACGCGATCGAGAGAGTTCTGATCTCCGAGGAGGAGCTGGAAGCGGCCGTGGCCGAGATGGGAAAACAGATCTCGAGAGACTATGCGGACAAGGACCCGATCTTCATCGGCGTGCTGAAGGGCTGCTTCATCTTCATGGCGGACCTGATGCGCCATGTGGACATTAGCTGCTCCATGGACTTCATGGCGGTGTCCTCTTACAGCGGCACCACCTCCACCGGCGCGGTGAAGATCAACAAGGACCTCAGCGAGATCATCGAGGGCCGCCACCTGATTCTGGTGGAGGATATCCTCGATTCGGGCGTCACGCTCAATTATCTGAAAAACTATCTCATGGTGCGCAAGCCCGCCTCCATCGCGGTCGCGACGCTCATGGACAAGCCCGCGCGCCGCAGGGCGGACATCTACGCGGACTACTCCTGCTTCGAGATCCCCGACGCCTTCGTCGTCGGCTACGGCCTCGATTACAATGAACGATACCGGAACCTGCCGTATATCGGGGTATTAAAACCGGAAATCTATAGCTGACAGCGGCTGACGTGCCGCCGCATTTTGAACCGAACCGTGCATGAAACGGGCGGAGCGCGCCCGTTTCCCATAAAGGATGTGACCCTGACTTGATGAAACCCAATCGAAACCGCGCGAGAGACCTTGGCTTTTACGTGCTGCTGCTGGTCATCATGATCGCCGTGATCTATACCATGACGCGCAGCGAACCGGCCAACGAGGTCAAAAGCTATGCCGAACTGGTGGACCTGTTCCGGCAGGAGAAGGTCCAGTACTTCGCCACGAGGCCAAGCTCCTCCGGCACGGTGCTGTACATGAAGGTACGCACCGACGATCCCGAGATCACCGAGGACATGACCTACGATCTGTACAACTTCTCGGTCTTCTACGAGGACTTCCACGACCTGATCGCCGAGCAGAAGGAGAGCGGCGTCCTGGAGGACTACGACTACGAGCCGGGCTACGTGGTGCCCTGGTGGGCCAGCATCATCCCGTACCTGCTGCTCATGGGCGGCGCGATGGTCCTCTGGTACGTGATGATGAACCGCATGGGCGGCGGCGGCGCGGGCAGCGTCGCCCGCTTCAGCAAGGCACGCACGCGCCTCGGCAGCGAGGAGAAGAACAAAAAGACCTTCAAGGACGTGGCGGGCTGCGACGAGGAGAAGGAAGAACTGGCGGAGATCGTCGACTTCCTCAAGGACCCGAAGGCCTACACCGCCATGGGCGCGCGCATCCCCAAGGGCGTGCTGCTGGTCGGCCCTCCGGGCACCGGCAAGACCCTGCTGGCCAAGGCCGTCGCCGGCGAGGCGGACGTGCAGTTCCTGTCCATCTCCGGCTCCGACTTTGTAGAGCTGTATGTGGGCGTCGGCGCGGGCCGCGTGCGCGACCTGTTCGACCAGGCCAAGAAGGCCGCCCCGGCGATCATCTTCATCGACGAGATCGATGCCGTCGGCCGTCAGAGAGGCTCCGGCCTCGGCGGCGGGCATGACGAGCGCGAGCAGACGCTCAACCAGCTGCTGGTGGAGATGGACGGCTTCGGCAGCAACGAGGGCGTCATCGTCATGGCGGCCACCAACCGCGCCGACATCCTGGACAACGCCCTGCTGCGTCCCGGCCGCTTCGACCGACAGGTCTATGTCGGCCTGCCCGATATCAAGGGCCGCGAGGCCATTTTGAAGATCCACGCCCGCGACAAGCAGCTTGCCGACGACGTGGACCTCAACAGCATCGCCAAGGGCACCCCGGGCTTTGCGGGCGCCGATCTGGAAAACCTGATGAACGAGGCGGCGCTGCTGGCCGTGCGCCGCAGGCACCGCTTCATCACGCAGGAGGACATCGACGAGGCCATCCTGAAGGTGCAGATGGGGCCGGAGAAGAAGAGCCGCAAGATGAGCGACAAGGCCCGCCGCCTCACCGCCTATCACGAGTCCGGCCACGCCGTGGCGGCCCGATTCTGCAAGAATGTGGACCCGGTGCACTATATCACGATCATCCCCCGCGGGCCCGCCGGCGGCTTTACCCTGTTCCGCCCGCAGGAGGACGTGGAGAACTTCACCTCCCGCTCCGAGATGTATGAGAACATCGTGGTCGCTCTCGGCGGCCGCATGGCCGAGAAGCTCTTCCTGGAGGATATCTCCACCGGCGCCTCGGGCGACATCCAGTCGGCCACCTCCATGGCCCGCGACATGGTCACCCGCTACGGCATGAGCGAGCGCCTCGGCCCCATCTCCTACGACAGCGCCGGCCACTCCATCTTCATCGGGCGCGACTTTGGCCAGACCAAGAGCTACTCCGAGGAGACGGCCGCCGCCATCGACGAGGAGGTCAAGGCCATCTTCGACCGCGCCGCCGCCGACTGCGAGAAGATCCTCACCGAGCACGCCGATCAGCTGCGCGCCGTGGCCGAGTACCTGCTCGCGCACGAGACCATGGAGGGCGAGGAGTTCGATTACTTCTTCGAGCACGGCGAGTTCATGCCGGAGAGCATGAAGCAGGCGAAGCTTGCCAGAAGGGACAAGACCATCGAGCGCCCGGCCCGCAAGATCTCCATGAGCGACGAGAAGCCTGTCGCGCCGCTGCCGGAGCAGAGCGGACAGCCGCAGGAGAGTGCGGCGCCCGCGCCCGTGACCGAAGCGCAGGCCGAGCCGACCGCCGAAACGGCGGAGCCGCCCGCGCCTTCTGAGGCCGAAGCGCAGGCCGTGCTTCCGCAGGAAGAGAAAAAGGAAGAATAAGCTTCAATCACGGCCACCCTGAAAGGATGGCCGTGATTGTGTATCATTGAAGAATAGACATGATTTCTGATTTTCTGCTGCGATACGGGGTATATATTATTGCTGGTGCCCTTTTTTTGAGTATCGTGATGCTTTTTCAAATAGTTAAGCGACGAGTAAATGATTCTCGAAAGAAGAAATGGAATCAGTTGGTTTCAGAAAACAGCATACGGCTAAAAACTCTGCAAGAATATAATTTGAAGTGGAGTTTTCATGAAGTAAAAAGACAATTGGTCTTTCGTAAAGAATTAACTTCATATGATCGGTTTGAGCAGTATACCCCGAACCTGTTATTCCATTCGGTTGTATCTTTGCAGACTGATGATTTCTTGAGACAACTTGATTTGATTCGTAGGAATAAAGGGCTGTATAGTCGTTATATGGAGGGTTTGAAAAACGAAATCAGACAAACGCCGGCACAAAAGGTAAAAGAATGGGGTGTTCCGGAAAAGTATTTTTACAGATATGAAAGCCTCCTTTTCGAAGAAATGCTGCTGTCACCGACGGTTGATTTTACGGTAAAGATCATTCTTCAATACAATGACGACAGCAAAGAACAAGTTTATTCAGCTCAGCAAGTCAAAGACAAGATAAACCAACTCTGGAAATACAAAGTAAAGATGGGCAGCAAGAGATTACAAGCCCTGTCTCGACTGAACTACAATGCCTTGCAAAAAATCCAAAACCTTGACCAAGTCTATGAATACTCCCAGTATTGTGATACTCTAAGTGAATATAAAAAGTATGAATATACAGATTCCTTTATGAAAGAGACAATACAATTTGAGTATTCAAAGTTTTCTGAACGAATTCAGCGGGCCAAACAGAACCAAGAAGTCTATAGTAACTATTTGAAGGCGTTCAACAATCTTCCATATACAGACAAAGATACAATACAGAGATACAACATACCGGAAAAGGCATACTACTTTTTTGAACAGCAGCTTTGCAGTGAAAAGAAGTTAGCCGAACCTACGTCCAGCTTTATCTGTAAAGTCGAAGTATTGTACATCAGCCCCAAGGGCAGAAACCAGAACAGATACGAAGCGTCGTATTCTTTTGATCAAATTGTTCGCCTCTGTCAAACAGTACGGAACGAGTGGAAAAAGGAGCGAGAGTACCAACAGAGCAAAGAATACGAGAGAAGTCGAATGACCAATTCTCTCCGCTACGATGTCATGAAGCGAGACGGATTTCGATGTGTCCTTTGTGGAGCATCCCGGGCAGATGGTGCCAAGCTTCACATAGATCATATTAAACCCGTTGCAAAAGGCGGAAAAACAGAGATGAGCAATCTCCGAACACTATGTGACAGATGCAATTCTGGAAAGCGCGACAAATATGATCCTTTTGGGGTAAACTGAAAGCGGGAAACCGAAAGCGCCTGTCAAAATACGACAGGCGCTTTTTCTTGCAAAAGTATTGAGGAAACGGCAGAATCGTGGTATAATTCCAAAGTCCCGTACTGCGGGAAAAAACATAGCAAAGTGAATGGATGACAATGAGCTACGAAGAGTTTGATCTGGATTCCATCCTCGCGGATTTCCGTTCCGGCGCGGACGACGCGCAGCCTCCGGCGGAGGCGCCGGAGGGCGTGAGCATGCCCGCTGCCGAGGAGACCGCCGCGGAGGAGCAGGCATATGTGGACCCGGACTGGCAGGGCGGCGCAGATGAGGACGCGCCCGCCGACGAGCCGCTTCCGGAGGAAGAGGGCGATCTCTTCGGCTCCGACGAGGAGCCGGAGGAGGAGAAGCCCGCCCGCCGCATGGGTCTTTTCAAAAAACGCGCGCCGAAGAGGGATGAGATCCCGGATGAGGACGAAGTCGACTTCTATGACGAGGAAGACTACGAGGAGCCGCCGAGAAAGCTGTCTCTGGGCGTCCGGCTGCTGCTCAACCCGATCCTGATGGCGCTGATCTGCCTGTGTCTGTGGTGGACGCTCACGAACCTCCACCCTGTGAGCGCCACGGCCGTAAGCCGCCCGGTGCAGACGCCGGCGGTCACAGCGGCTCCTGTCGTCACGGAGACGCCCGCGCCGGCGGAGCCGCCGGAGGTGAGCGCCGCCCCGGAGCTCACGCCCGAGCCTACGCCGGAGCCCACGCCCGAGCCGGTCAGCTACTACATCCCGGAGGACGTGCTGGTGGCCCCCGCCCCCGATCCCAACGCCTTCGGCTCCGTCCCCCTCGACCAGGCGGAGAAGGTGCTGGACGTGATCGCGCAGGCGCGCGAGAGCGGCCTGCTGCGCGAGGACGAGGAAGTTGTCTTCGATCCGAACGCCAACTTCTACACCGGGCTTTACGCCGAGGAGATCAAGTACTACCTGGACGATTCCATCCTGGTCATCCTCTGGAAGGAGGATATGGACGGGCGCTGCTGCAGCTTCTCGGAGATCAAGGTGCGCGACGGCTCGCAGTTCCGCCGCAAGCTTGCGGACGACACCTTCGGCTCCTACAACTACTATTTCGCCTCGGAGCTGGCCGCCTCCACCAACTGCGTGGTGGCCATGAACGCGGACTACTACGCCTTCCGCGACTTCGGCATCGTGGCCTACAACCGCGAGCTCTACCGCTTCAACACCTCCACCTACACCGGCAACTACAAGAAGTACAACTGCTTTGACACCCTGTTCGTCACGGCCGACGGCGACTTTCTGTACAAGGAGCTGCTGGAGGAGAACACCGAGGACTCCATCCGCCAGTGGATGGCGGAGAACGACGTTCTGTTCTCCCTGGCCTTCGGGCCCATCCTCGTGCGAGACGGGGAGGCGCAGGTCGTCAGCTGGTATCCCGCGGGCGAGGTCGACACCGCCTATTCCCGCGCCGGCATCGCGATCAAGGACAAGCTGCACTACCTGTTCATGACCGTCAACCACGGCTCCAACGCCGCCAACTGCACGGTCAACAAGATGGCCGAGTTCTTTGCCCGCAAGGGCGTGATCACCGCCTACGGCCTCGACGGCGGCCAGACCAGCGAGATCGTCTGGCAGGGCGTGCCCTATAACCATGTGGACTGGGCCTCCGAGCGTCTGGTCAGCGACATCATCTACTTCGCGTCTGCCGTGGGCAGCACCCGGGAAGGAGGCGGCAACTGATGGATTACGTTCTGGATCTGGATTTCGCCGTGTTCCCGATGAGCTCGGTGGTCATCAGCCTCGGCATCCTTCTGTGTGTCGTCATCACGGCCGCCCTCTACGCCCGCCGGCGTGAGGGCATCACCGCGGCGCTCATGCTGTCGCTGCTGAGCATCGTGTTCGGCGTGGTTTTCAGCCGCTTCCTCCACTGGTACTTCAACGGCGAGGCCTACGCCTCCCTCAGGGCCGCGTTTACCGACTTTGACCGCGGCAGCTACTGCCTGCAGGGGATGTTCCTCGGCATATGGCTTGCGGCCTTTCTGGTCAAGGCCATGCGTCTGACCCGCAATGTGCCCGCCCTGCTGGACGCGGCAGCCCCCGGCGTGTGCCTGCTGGTGGCCTTCATCCGCCTCAGCGCCCTCTTTAACACCACCTGCCGCGGACGCATCACGATCAAAACGAAGCTCTTCCAGCGCCTGCCCTTCGCCGTCGCCAGCACGGACGCGGCCGGCAACGTGACCTACCGCTTCGCCAGCTTCTTCATCGCCTTTCTGCTGATGATGGTCGTGACGATCGTGGTCTGGCGCTTCTATCTGCAGGATGAGGAGCGCTGGATGAAGCGCCCCTGCAGCGAGGACGGCAACACCATGCGCATCGCGCTGGTGCTCTACGGCGCGGTGGAGATCATCATGGACTCCACGCGCAACGACTCCCCGCTGATGCACTTCCGCATGATCTCCCAGCTCAACAAGTTCTCCGCCTTCATCAGTCTGGCGCAGATCTTCGCGGCGGTCGCCATCCTCTGCGTGCTGATCTACTACAGCCGCATGTCCATCAAAGCCAACGGCTTCAGGTGGTATCACCCGCTGCTGTGGATCGCGTTTCTGGCGAGCCTCTTCGGCGTGGGCAAGCTGGGCGAGTACAACGTCCAGCGCTACGCCACCTACCTCAAGTGCTACGCCTGGATGGGCGGCTCTCTGATCGTCATGGCGGCCACGGCCCTCCTCGCCTGGCGCAGCTGCGTGGATACGACTGCGGACGAGTACTGGGACTGAGAGCGCGCGGACGCGCGAAACAAACGAAAAACGTGCGGCTGATGCCGCACGTTTCAGACTGTAGACAAACCCATGCTGCCGAAGTTTGACACGCATGGGGAGAGCGCGAGAGGGGATTGGTTATTCCCTCTCGCGATTGATATACTCAGACAGCTTGAAACGTGCGGCTGATGCCGCACGTTTTTTCGTGGGGATTATTCTCCTGAAAACAAAAACTCAAAACTGAAAACTGTCCTTACAGCTCGGCGATGACCTCGCACTCGAGCAGCACGTCCTTCGGCAGCTTCGCCACCTCCACGCAGGAGCGGGCGGGGTAGGGCTCGGTGAAGTACTGGGCGTATATGGCATTGATGGCCGCAAAATCGCCCATGTGCTGGATAAAGACCGTGGTCTTCACGGCGCGGCTCAGGTCGGTGCCCGCGGCCTTCAGGAGCTCGGACAGGTTCTTGAAGACCTGATGCGCCTGGGCCTCGAGTCCGTTGGCGATCTCGCCGGTCTCGGGGATGATGGGGATCTGCCCGGAGGTAAAGACCAGATTGCCCACGATCTGGGCCTGCGCGTAGGGGCCGATGGCGGCCGGCGCCTTGTCGGTGGATACGGTTTTCATTTTCAATCTCCTTTCCTTATAGCCTTCCCCTCTGGGGAAGGTGGCTGGCCAAAGGCCAGACGGATGAGGTCCTTTCCTTATAGCCTTCCCCTCTGGGGAAAGCGGGTTTGCGCCGCCGGGGGCGGAAAAAGCAAGCACGCTTTCTCCGCAGCCGCGCCGCTTTTCGGGTCGTGGCGCTCAAGCCCGGCCCGGAAACGGCAATTGCGGCAAGGCGGGAGCACGCTTTCTCCGCAGCCGCGCCGCTTTTCGGGTCGTGGCGTTCAAGCCCGGTCCGGAAACGGCAATTGCGGCAAGGCGGGCAAGAGGTGGCTGGCCAAAGGCCAGACGGATGAGGTCCTTTCCTTGCAGGCTTCCCCCTCTGGGGGAAGCTGTCGCCGCAGGCGACTGATGAGGGCCGCAAAGCGGCTCCTTTCCTTATAGCCTTCCCCTTTGGGGAAAGCGGGTTTGCGCCGCCGGTGGCGGAAAAAGCAAGCACGCTTTCTCCGCAGCCGCGCCGCTTTTCGGGTCGTGGCGCTCAAGCCCGGTCCGGAAACGGCAATTGCGGCAAGGCGGGCAAGAGGTGGCTGGCCGAAGGCCAGACGGATGAGGGGCGTAAGCCCCTCTGCTCTACTATTTCGCGGCGCTGGAGATACTGAGATTGTTTACTCGACTTCCACGGGATAGCCCTTTTCGACCAGCCGGTCGATCAGCGCCTGCCCGTGCTCCTTGCCGCCCACCTCGCAGGAGATGTGCACGCTCGTCTCGTTGGGATTGAGGTTCTCGCGCAGCTTGTCGTGCTCCACGGCGAGGATGTTGGCGCCCGCGTCGGCAATGACCTGCAGCAGCTGCACCAGACTGCCCGGACGGTCCACGACGATCGCGGTGAACTTGATGCGCCGGTGGCGGGCGACCAGACCGCGCTCGATGATGGACTGGATGAAGCTCACGTCGATGTTGCCGCCGGAGAGCACGCAGACCACGCGCTTGCCCCTGACGTCGATCTTGCCGGAGAGCACCGCCGCGAGGGAGGTCGCGCCCGCGGGCTCGACCACCTGCTTGCAGCGTTCGATCAGCAGGAGGATGGCGTTGGCGATCTCACTCTCCGTGACCGTGACCACGCCGTCTGCCAGACGGTTGATGATGTCCACGGTGATATCGCCGGGGGCCTTGACGGCGATGCCGTCGGCAATGGTGGAGCCGGACTCGGCCACGACGAGCTTCTTTTCCCGGAAGCTGCGGGCGATGGGGTCGCAGCCGGCGGCCTGCACGCCGTAGACCTGCACGCGGGGGTTGATCTGCTTGACCGCGGCCGCGATGCCCGCGAGAAGCCCGCCGCCGCCCGCGGGGGCGACGATCACGTCCACATAGGGCAGGTCGGACAGGATCTCCAGACCCAGCGTGCCCTGGCCGGCGATGACCTCCGGGTCGTTGTAGGGGTGCAGGAAGGTGGCGCCCTCCTCCTCGCAGATGCGCAGCGCCTCGGCGTAGGCGTCGTCAAAGCAGTCGCCCGCGGCGACGACTCTGGCGCCGTAGCCCTCTGTGGCCTGGAGCTTTGCGATCGGCGCGGTCTTGGGCATGACGATGGTGGCGGGAACGCCCAGCCGGGAGGCAGCGTAAGCCACGCCCTGGGCGTGATTGCCGGCGGAGGCGGCCACGACGGGGCCGGTGCGCCCCTGCTCGACCAGCGAGGCGATCTTGTTGCTGGCACCGCGGATCTTGAAGGAACCGGTCTTCTGCCGGTTTTCGCATTTGAGGTAGACGGTGCCGCCGGTCATGGCGGAGAAGGTGGAGGACAGGTCCAGTTCGGTGTGATGCAGGATGGGCTTGAGGCGTTCTGCGGCCTTTTCCAGCTCGCTCAGGGGAATATCCATGGCGATGATCCACTCCCTTGTCGGTTGATATTCTGACTATAGTGTATCCCAATTGCGGACAAAAAGCAAGGCGGCCTGCCGACAAAGTTTCGGCAGGCCGCCGCGTTTTTCGCTACTTGCGGAGAAGAGGAGAAGGCGTCAGCCGAGCTGCCGCCGCACGTAATCCACGATTTCGTCGGGGTCGATCACATCCCGGTGCAGGACGGGCCGCTCCCTCAGGCCGCGCAGGCCGCGGGGGATCGGCTGCTTCGTGATCTCCGCCAGACGCTCCATCTGTTCGAATTCGTCGCCGCTGAGCTCGCCCCCGATGGCGCGCAGCACCGCCGCGGGGAACTTGAAGGGTGAGGCCGTGGAGAGCACCACGGTCCTTCTGTCCGCCCCGCGCGCACGCTTCCAGCTCTGCGCCGCGTACATGCCGACGGCGGTGTGCGTGTCGCAGAGGTAGCCGCAGTCCCGCCAGACGCGCCCGATGGTCTCCAGGCAGCTTTCCTCGCCGCAGCAGCAGGCGGCGAAATCCTCCCGGATGCGCGCCATCGCCTCCTCCGGGAAGCGGTAGACGCCCTCTGTGTTCAGCTTTTTCATGCAGTCGGCCACCAGCGCCGTGTCGCCCGCTGAGGCGAGGAAGAGCAGGCGCTCTAAGTTGGAGGACACGAGGATGTCCATGGAGGGGGAGGCGGTCTTCAAAAAGGCGCGGCGTTTGTCGTACACGCCCGTCTCCAGAAAGTCGGTGAGCACGCGGTTTGCGTTGCTGGCGCAGACCAGCCGCCCCACGGGCAGGCCCATGAGCTTTGCAAAGTAGCCCGCCAGGATGTCGCCGAAGTTGCCGGTGGGGACCACGTAGTCCACCGGCTCGCCGAGCGTGATCGCGCCGCGGTCCAGAAGATCCGCGTAGGCGATGAAGTAGTAGACCACCTGCGGGGCGAGACGGCCGATGTTGATGGAGTTTGCGGAGGAGAGGAGGCTGCCGGCCGGCAGCGCGTCCCCGCTCAGGGCGGCGAAGGCGCGCTTGACGCCGCTCTGGCAGTCGTCAAAATTGCCGCGCACGGCGCAGACCCTGACGTTGCCGCCGGCCTGCGTGACCATCTGCGCCTTCTGCACCGGGGAGACGCCCGCGTCGGGGAAGAAGACGAGGATGCCGGTGCCCTCCACGTCGCGGAAGCCCTCGAGCGCGGCCTTGCCGGTGTCGCCGGAGGTGGCGGTGAGGATGCAGATCCGATCGCGCACGCCCTCCTGCCCGCGCGCGGCCGTGACCAGCTGCGGCAGCATGGACAGGGCCACGTCCTTGAAGGCGGCGGTGGGGCCGTGAAACAGCTCCAGCACATAGTCGTCACCGACCGGCACGAGGGGGGTCAGCTCCTCGCTGTCAAATTTGCCGTCGTAGGCCCGCCGCACAAGCTCGCCCATGTCCGCAAAACCGGGCAGCAGGTGAGAGAGAATCATCGAAGCCATGCCGAGCGGCGGGAGCCGCAGGCAGCCCTGCCAATCGAAGGGGCGGCTGCCCAGCGAGGGGTCGATATACAATCCGCCGTCCGGCGCGATGCCCTCGAGGACGGCGGCGGTGTCGGATGCGCGGTGATCGCTGCGGGTAGACTGATAATACATGAGCTTACCTCCTTTACTCGATCGCGATGAGGCGGACATTGTCCACGCCCGCTACGGCGCCGATCCCGGCCTGCAGCTGCTGGAGCGAAATGTTCATGGCGCCGAGGTCCAGAGCGACGGTAAGGCTCGCCTTCGCGTGGATGGGCAGGCTCTGGTCGATGGTCAGGACGCTGGCCCCGGCGGCCGATATGCGCTGCAGCAGCGCGCTCAGGACGCCCGGCTCGTGCTCCAGCAGCATGGACATCACGGCCCGGCGGCCGCCCTCCATCTCCGAGGGCTCGAAAATGCAGTCCTTGTATTTGTAGTAGGTGCTGCGCGAGATGCCCGCCTCCCGGCAGGCCTGACTCACGTCCCGCTGCTGCCCGCTCTCCAGTCTGCGCCGCACGGCCAGCACTGTGTCAAAATAGTCCGGCAGGACACTCTTATGCACGATCAGATAGTTTTCCAGCATGGCAGTTCTCCCATGAGATAAAATCTACAAAAAATTGTCTTGCAATTTGTGCATCTCTATGATACACTGTCTCCATCAAAAAAACAAGTGTTTTTAATGTGCGGACACAACATTTTTTCGGAAAGAAGTTGAAGCAATGAAAGTCGCGGTATTGGGATTCGGAACAGTTGGCTTCGGCGTGTATGAAATGCTGGGAAAGGCGAAGGGTCTCGAGCGGGGACCGGTGCTGGTGCGCCCCGGCAAGAACGACATGCCGTTCAAGGTGACGAGCATTGAGAAGATCGTAAGCGACCCCTCGGTCGGCGCGGTGGCGGAGGTCATGGGCGGCGTGGAGCCGGCCTACAGCTACGCGGCTGCCGCCTTGAGCGCCGGCAAGCACTTCGTCACGTCCAACAAGGCGCTGGTCGCGGCCAGGGGGCCGGAGCTGGACACCATCGCCCGTGAGAAGGGCGTTGCCTTCCTGTTCAGCGCGGCATGCGGCGGCGGGGTGCCCTTCCTGCACAATCTGGCGCTGGCGCGCGAGAGCGACGAGATCCGTTCCATGGGCGGCATCCTCAACGGCACCACGAACTACATGCTCGACGCTATGCAGCGCCTGCATCTGGACTACGGCGACGTGCTGGCGGACGCCCAGCGTCTGGGCTATGCCGAGGCCGATCCCACGGCGGACGTGTCGGGCCTCGACGCGCTGCGCAAGATCATGCTGGCCTGCGCGGTGGCCTACGGGACGCTGCCGACGGACGGGCTGCTGCACGAGGGGATCGAGTCCGTCACGGCGGCGGACGTGGCCCACTTCCAGAGCCGCGGCTACACCTGCCGCCTGGTCGCCGGCGGCGGCAGGGCGGAGGACGGCGTCTACGCCTATGTCGAGCCGGTGCTGCTGCGCGACGGCGCGCCCGAGTGCTCCGTGTTGCAGAACTACAACATGGCCCGCTATGAGGGCGCCAACGCCGGCCCCATCGTGCTGATGGGGCAGGGCGCCGGCCGCTGGCCGACGGCCTCGGCGGTGCTGCGTGACCTGAGCGGCATCCTGCGCGGCGAGCGGGAGATGTTCCCCGAAGGGCTCAGACGCGGTGAGGTGGACAACAGCCTCTGCCGCCACAGCTACTATGTCCGCCTGCCGGCGGAGCTGGCGGGGGAGCTGCCCGCGGCCTCCGCGGAGCTGGACGGCGATACGGTGCGCATGATCACGGAGCCGCTCCCGGTCTCCCAGATGCACTTTGAGGCGAAACGCCTGCGCGCCCGCGGCGCGTCGGTGTTCTTCGCGGCGGTGAGAGAATAAGAGTTTTGAGTTTTCCGTTTTCAGTTTTCAGGAAAAACGAAGATTTACAGCGTAGGGGAGGGGCTTGCCCCTCCCGAAGCGACACAGAATACAAAGAACACCCCAGTCAGCCTGACGGCTGACAGCCCTTTCAGGCAAGGGGAGCAAATTAGAACCTCATCCGGCGCTTCGCGCCACCTTCCCCAGAGGGGAAGGCTGCAAAGAAAGGATTATATCATCCAGCGCTTCGCGCCACCTTCCCCAGAGGGGAAGGCTACAAAGAAAGGATTATACCATCCGGCGCTTCGCGCCACCTTCCCCAGAGGGGAAGGCTGCAAAGAAAGGAATATACCATCCGGCGCTTCGCGCCACCTTCCCTGGAGGGGAAGGCTGCAAAGAAAGGATTATACCATCCGGCGCTTCGCGCCACCTTCCCCAGAGGGGAAGGCTACAAAGAAAGGATTATACCATCCGGCGCTTCGCGCCACAGCAGTCAAACGGGGCTGGAACCGGAACGGACGCCCCTCATCCGTCCCAATGTGCGCACTGGGACACCTTCCCCCGAGGGGGAAGGCTAAGAGGAAAGGACAGTATGTTAAAAGTTGCGAAATTCGGTGGCTCCTCCGTGGCAGGGGCCGAACAGTTCAGAAAAGTCAAAGCCATCGTGGACGCGGACCCGGCACGGCGGGTCGTGGTCGCCTCCGCCGCGGGCAAGCGGCACAAGGACGACCATAAGCTGACGGACCTGCTGTATCTCTGCCATGCGCACCTGACCTATGGGGTATCGTGCGAGGAGATCTGGCATACGATAGAAACAAGGCTGATCGGCATCCGGGACGAACTGGGGCTGTCGCTGCCCATCGAACAGGAGCTGGCGGCCTACAGCAGAAGGCTCACGAAGGAACTCTCCATCGACGAGCTTGTGAGCCGCGGCGAGTATTTCACCTCCCGGCTGCTGGCCGAGTACCTGGGCTTTCCCTTTGTCGACGCGGCGGACTGCGTGTTCTTCGGCATGGACGGCACGGTGGACCGGGAGAAGACCGATCCGGCCATCGCCTCCGCGCTGAAAGCCAACGGGAAAATCGTGATCCCCGGCTTCTACGGACGCCTCCCCACCGGGCGCATCAAGGTCATGAGCCGCGGCGGGAGCGATATCTCCGGCGCCCTGGCTGCGGCGGCGGTGGACGCGGACGTGTACGAAAACTGGACGGACGTGTCCGGCATCCTGATGGCCGATCCGCGCATTGTGGAGGACCCGCGCCCCATCGCGAGCATCACCTACGGTGAGCTGCGGGAGCTGGCCTTCATGGGCGCGTCGGTCCTGCATGAGGAGTCGATCCAGCCGGTCAGGGACAAGGGAATCCCCCTCAACATCCGCAACACCAACCGGCCCGAGGACCCCGGCACCATGATCCTCGAGCGCATCGACGAGGAGGAGCAGCACGAGCGCTTCATCACCGGCATCGCCGGGCGGAAAAATTTCAGCATCCTGACCGTGACCAAGCACGACATGCACCTCTCCGCCACGCTGCGCAGCGCGCTGGAGGTCTTTGACCGCTACGGCGCCCCCGTGGAGCACATCACGCTCGGCCTTGACTCGTTCGCGCTGGTCGCGGCCACGGCGGCGCTGGGCGACGCGGTGTACGACGTGATCGCCGACATCCGCAAGAGCTGCCGCCCGGACGGCGTGGACCTCAAGGAGGGCATCTCGCTGGTGGCCGCGGTCGGCCGCAAGATGTCGGCCAGGCCCGGCGTGTCAGGCCGTCTCTTCGCCGCGCTGGGCAAGCACGGCGTCAACATCCGCACCATCGCCCAGGGCGCAGACGAGCTGGCCATCATCGTGGGCGTGGAGAACGAGCAGTTCGAGACCGCGATCCGCGTCATGTACGACGGATTTGCCGGCTAAGCCACCCCCCCTTTGGGGAGCGCTTAGGCTATAGCGCATAGCCAACAGGAGAAACATAGATTCAGACGAAAACCTAAGTGCTGAATGCTGGGCGATAGGCGCTGGCTCCTGCCAGGGAGCCGATTTGGAAAGGACCTCATCCGTCTGGCCTTCGGCCAGCCACCTCTTGCCCGCCTTGCCGCAATTGCCGTTTCCGGGCCGGGCTTGAGCGCCACGACCCGAAAAGTGCTTGCTTTTTCCGCCCCCCGGCGGCGCAAACCCGCTTTCCCCAAAGGGGAAGGCTATAAGGAAAGGAGATTGTAATATGAAAAAAGTAAACATCGCGATTCTGGGCGCGACGGGCGCCGTCGGCTGTGAGATGCGCAAGGTGCTCGAGGAGTACCAGGTCCCGGTGGGCGAGCTGCGCCTGTTGGCCAGCGCCAGAAGCGCGGGCACGGTCGTTTCCTTCCAGGGGCGCGAGGTCGTCATACAGGAGACCAGCGAGGACAGCTTCGAGGGCATGGACTTCGTGCTCGGCGCGGTGGAGGGCGACATGTCCCGCCGCTTTGCCCCGGCCATCAAAAAGAGCGGCGCGGTGTATATCGACAACAGCTCCGCCTTCCGTCTGGAGCCGGACGTGCCGCTGGTGGTGCCGGAGATCAACGGGGCGGACGCCTTCGATAACCACGGCATCATCGCCAATCCCAACTGCTGCACGATCATTGCGCTGATGGCCGTCGCCGGCATCGCGAAGCTCAGCCCGATCAAGAACATGGTCGTGTGCACCTATCAGGCTGTCTCCGGCGCCGGGCAGGCGGGCATCGCGGAGCTTGAGAGCCAGATGGCCTCACTCGCCGCGGGGGAGAAGCCCGAGGTCAGGACCTTCGCAACACAGATCGCCCTGAACGTGATCCCCTTCATCGACGCGCCCTACGGCAACGACTATACCAAGGAAGAGATGAAGATGCAGAACGAGGGCCGCCGCATCCTGCACGCGCCGGAGCTGAAGGTCAACTGCACCTGCGTGTGCGCACGGAGCGCAAGGTCTCCGTGGAGGAGGCCAAGGCCGCTGTGGCCGCTTTCCCGGGCGTGCGGCTCATCGAGGACTACGAGGGACGCTGCTATCCCACACCGCTGGATACCTCCGACCAGGATCTGGTCTGGGTCGGCCGCATCCGCGACGATCTGACTGACGAGAAGGGCCTGACGCTCTGGTGCTGCGGCGACCAGATCCGCAAGGGCGCGGCCAGCAACGCCGTGCAGATCCTGCTGAGCATGCTGAAGGATTGAGCGCCGTACAAAAAAACTTGAAGGAGCCGCCCACAGGGCGGCTCCTTCATGCTTGCAGACAACCATGCATCCTGTGCGAAGCGTTTGGACTTGCATGGGGAGAGCGCGAGAGGGGATTGGTTATTCCCTCTCGCGGTTCAATGTGCACGAAAACGAGAGCCTTTCGGAAGCTCTCATTTTCGCCCTTCAAGCTGTCGACATGATGCCGACAGTTTGAAGGAGCCGCCCACAGGGCGGCTCCTTAGATCTTATATACAGGTTATAGGTTTATTCCTCTTTGCCCTTGCCTTTCGCCGGCTTCTCCTTCGCGGGGGCCTCTTCGGCCTTCTCCGCTTCGGCGGCTTCGGCGGGGGCTTCCACTGCGGCCTTTTCGGCGGCCTCGTCCTCGTCAGGCTCCTGCAGGTCCGCGGGCAGGACGGCCATCAGATCCTCGCGGGTGGGCGCCTCCATGGCGGCCACGCGGTTGGACTGGCGCACGATCATGTCCTCAAAGCAATTGCGCACGTCACGGCCGTTGCCGAAGTTGTCGCCGCGCTCCTCGTAGAGCTCCGTGAACATGGCGACGGCGGCCTTCTCGGCCTCCTCGGTCAGCGTGTAGCCGTTCTTCAAGCACTGGATGCGGAAGATGGCCATGAGCTGCTCGCCGTTGTAGTCGGGGAAGTAGAAGTATTTGTTGAAGCGGGATTCCAGACCGGGGTTGGAGGAGATGAAGGTCGTCATCGGGCCGGTATAGCCCGCGACGATCACGATCAGATCGTCCCGGTGGTCCTCCATGGCCTTGAGGATGGTCTCGATCGACTCGCGGCCGAAGTCGTTCTCGCCGCCGGAGGAGAGGGCATAGGCCTCGTCGATGAAGAGGACGCCGCCGAGCGCGGACTTGATGACCTCCTGCGTCTTGAGCGCGGTCTGGCCGACGTAGCCCGCCACGAGTCCGGAACGGTCCACCTCCACGAGCTGACCCTTGGACAGCACGCCGATCGCGGCGTAGAGGCCGGAGACCAGACGGGCGACCGTGGTCTTGCCGGTGCCGGGGTTGCCCATGAAGACCATGTGCAGGCTCATGGGCGGCACGGGCAGGTCGTTCTGCTCGCGGAGCTTGCGCACCTTGACGAGGTTCATCAGGTTCTTGATGTCCTTCTTGACTTCCTCAAGGCCGACCAGATCCTCCAGCTGCTGCATGAGTTCGTCAAAGTCCGGTTTCTTCTCCTCCTCGGCCTTGACGCCCTCCTGCGGCTTCTCACCGCCGGAGGTCTGCACCTGGGGCTTGTGCTTTTCTTGGAAGCTGGGCTCGCCGCTGGTCACGTAGTCGAGCGGGTTGAGCCCGTCGCGGCTCTTGCGCACGCCCGTGGTGTCGCAGATGGCGGTGAGGCGATCGGTGCATTCGGTGATGAATTCGGCCTCGCCGTAGGTCACGTCGTCATCCACGGCGGCCAGGTACAGCAGGATGTTCGTCAGCATGCGGATGAAGGTGCGGGAGGTCTCGGTGCCGCGCCTGGCGTCGCTCTCGGCCATGTTCCAGAAGAACACGGGCGGGAGGAAGGCATCCTCCGCGCAGGCGGAGCTGGTCAGGCTCCACAGCAGCCACTTGGGCTGCGGCTGGGAGCGGGAGTAGATCTGGTTGGCCATCTCCACATGGCGCTCGTTGATGCTGCCGGCGCGGCTCCAGAGCGACAGGGCGCACTTGGTCATGAATTCGTCCAGCTCCTTGGCGAGCCCGGCGTTGCCGATGCGGTAGAAGGCGTCGGTGTTGGCGAGGTATATCTTGTGAAACTCCTCGGGGGAGCGGTTCCAGGTCGTAGGCATGAGTTTTCTCTCCTGTCTTCTTTTTTCGCAGAGATACCCTTATATTATAAACCTTTTTTGTGCGCGGTCAAGAAAAAAACGCCCGGTTCCGAAGAACCGGGCGTCAAGCTGTCGACAAAGTGTCGACAGCTTGAAAAGCAAAAATGGGAACTTCCGAAAAAGTTCCCATTTTTGCACAGATTGTACCGCGAAAGGGGATTCCGACTTGCTCTGTATGGGTTTGTCTACAGTCTGACGCCCGGTTCCGAAGAACCGGGCGTTCGTGTGTTCTGGATGGCTTACGCTTAACGGCTTACACCGCATAGGGGGCGTATGTGGTGTGCAGCAGACGCGCGTGGCTCAGGGCGCCGCCGGCGTCGGCGGTATAGGTCGCGTTGCCGATCTGGACGTTCTGACTGCGCAGCAGAACACCGCTGTTGTTCACATAGTACATCTGATTGCCGGCGAGCACCACGCGGTCATAGGCCATGAAGCCGTCGAGACCGACGTAGTAGGTCTTGCCGTCGTAGGAGTTGATCCAGGTGTTGGTGACCGTAGCGCCGCTCTTGTTGACGTAATAATAACGGTTCAGATAGTCCTTCTTCCAGGAGCCGCCGTCGTACTTGGAGTTGATGGCGCTGCTGAGCGCGGCGGCGCCGCCGGACTGGTTGGGCAGCTGGCTGGTGTTGGCCTGCGTCAGAGAGCCGTCGGAGGCGGCGCTGTAGGTGCGGTTCTGGATGACGACCTGGCGGCTGACAGCAAGCTTGCCGTCACTGGCAACATAGAAGAGCTTGCCCTGGGCGACGATGAGGAAGTTGGCGGCCATGACGCCGCTCGGCTGCATGTAGTACCAGCCGGCAGGCTTTGCGGTTGCTGTGGGATTGTAGACCCAGGCGTTCGCCGCCATCTGGCCGTTGTGGTAGTAGTACCAGTTGCCGCCGGACTGAACCCAGCCGTTTTGCCCGCTCGGGGTCGGGCCGGTGCTGCTCAGGGCGCCGCTCGCGTCGGCGTAGTACTGAATGCCGTTGTAGGTGATCCACTCGTTGGCGGCCATGATGCCGCTGGGCTTGAAGTAGTACTGCTTGCCGTTGATGGTGCTGATGACATTCGTCAGCATGACGCCGTCGGAGCCCACATAGTACCAGCTCACGCCGTTGGCGCCCTCGATCCAGCGGTTGGTGTACATCGCGCCGTCGGCGCCCACATAGTACCACTTGCCGTTGTACTTGCTCTGGATCCACTTGCTGGTGAACATCACGCCGTTTTCATAGTAGTACCATTTGCCGCCGGTCTGATACCAGCCGGTCTTGCCGCCGGGGCCGGGGCTGACGGGGGTCAGGACACCGCTCGCGTCGGCGGTGTACTGCTGGCCGTTGTATGTAATGGTGGTGTTGGCGGCCATGACGCCGGTGCTGTCAACATAGTACTGCTTGCCGTTCCAGTTGATGATGGCGTTGGTGACCATGGCGCCGTCGGAGCCCATATAGTACCACTTGCTGCTGGACTTGACCCAGGCACTGACGACCTTGGAGCCGTTTTTGTAGTAGTACCAGTTGCTGCCGTCCTTGACCCAGCCGTTCTGAGGGGAGGGGCCGGGGCCGACGGGGGTGAGGACACCGTTGGCGTCGGCGGTGTACTGCTGGCCGTTATAGGTGATGGTGGTGTTGGCGACCATGACGCCGTCCATGCCGACGTAGTACTGCTTGCCGCCGGAGTTGATGATGGCGTTGGTGACCATGGCGCCGTCGGAGCCCATGTAGTACCACTTGTTGCTGGACAGGACCCAGCGGCTGACGACCTTGGAGCCGTTTTCGTAGTAGTACCAGTTGTCGCCGCTCTTGACCCAGCCGTTCTGGGAAGGTCCGGGGCTGACGGGGGTCAGGACGCCGTTGGCGTCGGCGGTGTACTGCTGGCCGTTATAGGTGATGGTGGTGTTGGTGACCATGACGCCGTTGCCGTCCACATAGTACTGCTTGCCGCCGGAATTGATGATGGCGTTGGTGACCATGGCGCCGTCAGAGCCCAGATAGTACCACAGCCCCTTGTAGTCCTGCCGCCAGGCGCTGGTGACCATGTGGCCGTTCTCGTAATAATACCAGTAGCTGCCGTTCTTGACCCAGCCGTTCTGGGAGGGGGAGGGACCGCTCCCCTCGGCCTGCCAGGTCAGCGTACCGCCGTAGCCGTAGCCTGTCATGCCGTTCCAGGTGCTGTTGTTGGCGGGGTAATAGACCGTGGCGACGACATTGGTGAAGGCGGTGTTGTCAATACCGGGGGCGTTGCCGGTGAAGCGGATGGTCTTGAGGGCGGTGCAGCCCATGAAAGCGCGCGAGCCGATGAGATTCACTCCGTTCTGGATCGTCACGGACGTGAGCCGGGTGTAGCCCGCGAAGGCGTTGGCGCAGATCTCGGTCACACCCGTCTCAATCGTGAGGGTGAGGGGGTTGCCCCCCGGAGACATGGTCATCGCGCCGCTGCCGAAAACACGCATGTTGTCGCCCGAGACTTCGTAGTACACGCCGCTGCCGCAGGGGCTGGCGGCGGCCGGCTCGTCGGACACGGCGTCGTCCACGGGTTCGGCGGGCTCGGAAGCCTGCTCGGCGGGAACTTCTACCGCAGGTTCTTCGGCGGCCTCCGCCGTCTCTTCCGCCGCTGCCTCAGCGGGTTCCCCGATGATCTGCTCGAAGACCTCTTCGATGTTCTCCTCCACGGGGAGCGCCTCTTCGACAGCCTCCTCGGCCGGGACCTCGTCGATGAAGAGGATCTCCTCAAGCTCGCCGTCCGCCGGCTCCTCCGCGAAGGCTGCCATGGGGACGAAGGACAGCAGCATGCAGAGGATCAGCGCGATGCCGATCAATTTCTTTTTCATGGCTCATTCTCCTTTGTATGCGCACAATACTCTCTTTCGGGGAAATAATTCCTCTGGTTCACATAATATCATGCGCTGCCGGAAATTGCAAGAAGCTGAAAGCCAAGTTTTGTACGATTTAAGAATTATTTCCCCAGTTTTTTGTAATCTTTCTGTAACAATAATGACCAAATAGCGAAATGCCGCAAGTCGTCCGCCGGACAGCTTTGCCGCGCAAACGGGCACCGCGGGGCGATGCGCGTTATCGGCAGCGGCGAGTGCAGGAGGCGCCGCGCCGGCGCGGCATGAGCGGCACGCGCTGCATACGGGCGGAAGCGTCGTTTTCCGAAGCGCCGCGCACCCGCGCCCACACCGCGTCAAAGCCGCGGAGCCTTTGGCGGATCTCCCGGTCGTTCATGCGAAATCACCTCACGCCAGCCTATTGCAAAGGGCAGGGAAATGTGCCATAATAAATATACTTGGAAGATTGCGAGAGGTGCTGAGTATGGCGAGATTTTTCATGGCCGGGACCAATCTGATGGGCGGCACGGCCATCATCCGCGGCCGGGACGCGGAGCATGTGCAGGTGCTGCGCATCCGCCCGGGGGAGGACGTGACCATCTGCGACACGCAGGGGACGGACTACAAGTGCCGTCTGGTGCGCGCGGACAAGGAGGAGGCCGAGTTCGAGGTCGTCGAGGTCGTGCCCTGCACAAGCGAGCCGAGCGTGAAGGTGACCGTGCTCTGCGGCCTGCCCAAGGGCGACAAAACCGAGTACATCATCCAGAAGTCGGTGGAGGCCGGTGCGGCGCGCATCCTCTTCTTCCAGTGCGAGCGCTGCGTGGCAAAGCCCGATACGCCGGGGAAGAAGATCGACCGCTGGCAGCGCATCGCCGAGGAGGCCGCCAAGCAGTCCGGCCGCGGCATCATCCCGGAGGTCGGCTGGGCCGGCAATTTTGCCGACGCCCTGAACGAGGCGGTGCACACCGACCTCGCCCTGTTCATGTACG
This sequence comes from Oscillospiraceae bacterium, assembly GCA_902778285.1. GTDB lineage: Bacteria > Bacillota > Clostridia > Oscillospirales > Oscillospiraceae > Limivicinus. Next base: position 63,218 of record CACYXC010000040.1, read on the forward strand.
AGACCGGCGAGCGCGAGAAGCTCAATGAGGTGCTCGACGCGAACTCCGGCATCGCCAGCGCCGCCATCATCACCGGGCCGGAGGGCGGCTTTGCCGAGTTCGAGGCGAAGCTTGCGAAGATCGCGGGGCTGCACATCTGCTCGATGGGCGAGCGCATCCTCCGCTGCGAGACCGCGCCGGTGGTCGCCCTGAGCGCCGTCATGTACGCGACGGGGAATCTGAGCTGAACAGAACAGAAAAAGATACAGCCGCCGGGATTTCTCCCGGCGGCTGTTTCAGACTGTAGACAAACCCATGCTGCCGAAGTTTGACACGCATGGGGAGAGCGCGAGAGGGGATTGGTTATTCCCTCTCGCGATTGATATACTCACGACACTTTGTCGACAGCTTGATACAGCCGCCGGGATTTCTCCCGGCGGCTGTTTTGCTGTCTGTATAGTTGTTTCCCCAATCAGGTAATGCTCTCGATGCGCAGGACGTTGGTGTTGCCGCTGGCGCCGCTGGTGTCGCCGCCGGTCATGACGACGGTGTCGCCCTTCTGCAGGCCCAGCGCGTCCTTCGCCGCGCGCAGGGCGTAGTAGTTGAGCACCTCCATGCTCGGGAAATGCTCTGTCAGCAGGGGGACCACGCCCCAGGAGAGCGCCAGCTTGTACCAGGCCTTCTTCCCGGTCGCAAGACCGAGGATCGTGATCGGCACGCGGAAGCGTGAGACCATGCGCACGGTCATGCCGCTGAGCGAGGTGACGATGATGGCCTTCGCCGCCAGGTCCACGGCCATGGTGCAGGCGGCGTGGGAGATCGCGTCGACGCGGTTGCGGATCATAAAGGCCTGCGTGTGGAAGAGCGTCGTATAGTCGATGTGCCGTTCGGTCTCCTCGGCGATCTCACCCATGGTCCTGAGCGCCTCGACCGGGTATTTGCCGGCAGCGGACTCGCCCGAGAGCATGATGGCGCTGGTACCGTCGTAGACGGCGTTGGCCACGTCGCTGATCTCGGCGCGGGTGGGGCGGGGGTTCGTGATCATGCTCTCGAGCATCTCGGTCGCGGTGATGACACGCTTGCCGAGCATGCGGCACTTGGTGATCAGATACTTCTGGATGGCGGGCAGCTCGGTGAAGGGGACCTCCACACCCAGATCGCCGCGGGCGACCATGACGCCCTCGCAGGCGGTGCAGATCTCGTCGATGTTGTCCACGCCGGACTGATTCTCGATCTTGGCGATCACGTCGATATCCCCGCCGCCGTTGGCTTTCAGGAAGTCCTTCAGGTCCACCAGATCCTGCCTGCAGGAGACGAAGGAGGCGGCGACGAAGTCCACGTCGTTTTGGATGCCGAACAGGAGGTCCGATTTGTCCTGTTCGCTCAGGTAGACCTGGCGCATCACCCTGCCGGGGAAGCTCATGCTCTTGCGGTCGGACAGGACGCCGCCGGTGATCACCCGGCAGCGGATCTCGGTCCCCTCGATCTCGCGGACCTCGAAGATGACCAGCCCGTTGTTGACCAGGACCCGGTCGCCCGGCGCGAGGTCCTCCGCCAGCCCCTTGTAGCTGACCGAGACGATCTGCTCATTGCCGACGATCTCCCGCGTGGTAAAGGTGAACTCGTCCCCGTCGGCGAGGCTGATCTTCCCATGCTCGAAGGTGCGGATTCGGTACTCGGGGCCCTTGGTGTCGAGCATGATCGCGATCGGGAGATTCAGATCCTCGCGGACGGTCTTGATCATGTCGATCTTCTTCTGGTGCTCCTCGTGCGTGCCGTGGGAGAAGTTCAGACGGGCCACATTCAGCCCGGCCAGACACATGGCCCGGAATACGGCGGGATCCTCGCTCGAGGGCCCGATGGTGCAGATGATTTTCGTCTTGCGCATGCGGTTGCTCCTCCTGTGTTTTGTTTTATATGCGTTTTGTTTTATTTATTCTATCAAATGCCGCGCCGGGACGCAAGCGCGCCCGGGGCAAAAGACGGATAAATCTGCAGAAAACGGGAACAGAGCCCCGAGAGGAGGCCGGTTCCCGTTTCGTATTCAGATCGGCGCGGCATGGTTTCGCATCAGGACGCGCTTTCCCGCATACATGGCCCTGTCGTTCGCGTCGGCCAGGCGGTATGAAAAGGAGACTTTGAGTGCCGGGGCCAGCGCGCGCACGCGGCGCAGGATCGTCTCCTCCGCGGGCGATCCCGCTGTGAGCGCCGTGATCGCGAGCCCTTCGGCGCCGAGCGTATAGCGGCAGTCGACGATGTGCGCGTCCGCAAAGAGGATCTCGTCGAGATCCGCCGCGCGCAGTCCCGCCGCCTTCCGTTCGATGCGGTCCAGCCGGAGCGTCTCGCTGCCGCAGGGGCAGGGGGCGGGCAGGATGCGCGCATAGTCGCCGCTGCGGTAGCGGATCAGGGGCATGGCCTCCATGCCGATCGTCGTGACGACAAGCTCGCCGATCTCCCCGCGGGGAAGCGGCCGCCCGGCCTCGTCCACGATCTCGGCGATGATGTGGTTCTCGCGCAGATGCATGCCCGCGTGGGCCTGACAGCAGATCGCCCCGGCCATGCCCATTTCCCGCGAGCCGTAATGGGGAAAGAGTCGGGAGCCGAGCAGCTCTTCACAGCCTGCGGTCACGCTCGCCGGGCAGGCGTCCCCGCTGACCAAAGCGCGGCGCAGGCTGCCCCGGCCGCAAAAACGCAGGAGGCCGAGCAGCTGCACGGGCATGCCGACAAAGGTGTCGGGCTTCTCGTTTTCCAGCAGCGCGGCGTATTCTCCGAAGCTCAGGAAAGGGCCGGCCCTGAGCGGCTTCGCGCCGAGGCGCGTGATCGCCTCCGCGATCAGCTCACCCAGCCCGAAGGGGCCGGAGAAGGGGAAGCAGATCAGCGTGACGCCGCCGGGGAAGACGAGCTCACCCAGACCTGCCGTGTACAGGCGGATCGTGTTTTCCAGATCGTCCTCCGTGTAAAAGACGCGCTTGGCCGCGCCCGTGGTGCCGGAGGTCGCGTCGGAGAGGACGCGCTGCACCTGCGCCTGCGAGCAGAGCAGCAGCGACGGCGCGTGCCGGGCCAGATCCTCCTCGGTGGTGAAGGGGAGGTCGGACAGATGCGCCAGAGACAGGATCCGCTCCGGCAGGTCGCGGTAGAAGCCGCCGCGCGCCTTTTCCCGCGCCAAAAGGCGATTCAGCTTTTTGAGCTGGATCGCCTCGATCGTTTCCCTGTCGACGCGCTCCAGCCCCTCCTGCTCCGCGATCAGCGCGTCCAGGCGGGAAATGGGGAGCGCGCTCACAGCAGATCCCTCTTCTGCAGGATCTCCATACATTTTTCAAACGTGGCGGCGATGATCTGCGGGCAGTACTCCACGCGCTTGGCGGGATTGCCCTTCGTGATGTCGCGGCACTCGATCCCGCTGTACTCGGCGGTGATCTCATCCTCGAACCAGCGGGTGAACTCGCCCAGGGCGCTCTTGTGCTCCGGGTGGTCCATGCCGGTGTCCTCGCCCTTGCCGGTGAAATAAGAGATCAGGCAGGCGCCGCCCGTCATGCAGCCGCAGCAGCCCTGGGAAAAGCCCACGCCGCCGTTGAGGCCGCCCATGGCCCTGACGAGGCCGGGGTTTTCCTCGCCGACGGTGTCCAGCATCAAAAGCGCCAGGATCTGGCCGCAGAAATACCCATAGCGGCTCAGCTCCATCACGCGGTCAAACAGATCCATAGTCTTCAGTCCTTTCTTCCGATCACAAGCCAGTAGCTGCTCTGCCCCTTCGGGATCTCACAGCAGGGCGCATCGCCGCGCCACAGGGCTTCCAGCCAGTATTCCCGCCACGCGGCCGTCATGTCCTCGGCGGTAAGGACGGCAAAGCCCGCGCCGCGCAGCAGCGCCTCGGGCTGTTCAAAAAACACGTCCGACAGCAGCAACTTCCCGCCCGGCCTCAGAAGCCTGTACGCCTCGCGCAGGGCGCTGCGCACATCGCCGGAGACGAAGAAGGCGCACTGGCTCAAAACCGCGTCGAAGCTCCCGGCGGGAAAGCCGGTGCGCAGCAGGTCGCCCTGCTCCACACCCTCTCCGCGCGGTTCGCGGTCGATCCCCGCCGCCGCACAGCCCATGGCGCGCAGCAGCGGAAGGCTCTCCCCCGCGCCGGCACCCACGTCCAGCACCGAAGCGCCGGCGGGCAGCGCCGCCAGTTCGATGAGGCGGCGGGTGCTCTCCTCTCCGCCGGGATGCCGCGTCATTTATCCTCCAGCGCCCGCTCCACGGACGCCACCTTGCCGAGCGCCAGCTCCTCCGGCACGTAGACAAAGCCGCAGACGGGGCAGACGGGCAGCTCGACGGGGAAGCCGTTGTCCAGATACATGAACTTGGCCTTGCCCTTGATGAGCGGCACGCCACACTTGAAGCATTTCAGCTTCCCCTCGGGATCTATGGTGTAATAGTTCTTTTCGATGGCCATAAGAAATCTCCTGTTCAGGGCTGTGTTGCCCGCCCTCCCTCCGTTTCCGGATGCAAAGCGACTGCTTTGCATCCGGAAACGGAATCAGCTTCTTCTGACGTCAGCCCTCTCTCTTTTCCACGCGCATCCGGTGGCTCCAGGCGCGGTGCACGAGGTAGCCGCCGTCCGTCAGGCTGAACTTGACCCAGAAGGTGGCGTTGCCCACGCGGCGGCGGGCGACCAGCAGGCCGTCCTCATCCTCGATGGCCTCGCCGTTTTCCCGGAAGGCGTCCATGACGGCGATCACGTCGTCCGTGAGGATCATGCGCTCGTCCATCATGGCGCGCGCCTCATCGGTGTATTGCAGCTTGTAATCCAGACGCATCTCTCTCGGCTCCTCCCGCCAGACTTCCCGCAGCAGTTCGTTTTTCAGTGTCAGCCGGTTGCGGCGCTTCTCGCTGATGTCCGGCGGGGCGCCCGCGTCGGTCCCGTAGCAGAGCTCCAGAATGTGCCGCGATTCCCGCCCCTGCCGGGCAAAGCGGTCACGGCAGGCCATGCAGTAGGAGATGTAAGGCGCGTCGCTGCGCTCCAGACACTTGTCGGCCATCTCCGCGGCCACCTCGCGGTTGGCGTAGGCAGTGAGCCCGCCGTAGCCGCAGCAGGGGGAGCGGTCGCCGGAAAAGGGCGTTTCCGTCAGCTCGCAGCCGAGCTGCGCGGCGAGCGTGCGGATGGCCCGCTGCGTGGCCTCGTCCCCGCGGGCGCCGCAGGAATCGTGCAGCGCGGCGGGACGGTCCAGGCCCTTCGCCCCCTCGGGCAGGCCCAGCTCCAGCAGCATGTCCCAGATCCCGACGACCGAGGCGGACACAAAGCCGCTCAGCTCCTTCCGGCAGGTCGGGCAGCCGGCGATCACCACCGGGTCGCCGAGCTTGCTCAGCTCCCGGTCGATGAAATCCCGCGTCTGGCCGAGCATCTCATAGCGTCCCGCCCAGTCGCAGATGGCGCCGCAGCAGCCCAGCATCAGCGCCACGCCCCCTTCGAGCCGCTCACAGAGGTCGAGGTAAGCGGCCCTCACGGTCCCGGGGGCTATGGCCGCGGCCTGACAGCCGGGGAAGAATACGTATTTGCAGCTCTCAAAGCCCGGCTGCGGCCGCACCAAAAAGGCCTCGTTGTTGGAAAAGAGCATGTCCAGCAGCGCGAACTCATGCGGCGCGAGGGGCATTTTATCCGTGGAAACCATGTTCTGCCGCGCCAGGTGGCAGACACGGGCCATATCAAATCCATTGGGGCAGACCACCGTGCACTGCCCGCACAGCGAGCAGGCGTTCATGGGCTTGTTGAGCTGGTGGTCGCCCATGATGATCTGCGTGTTGTTGTAGATTTCCCGCGCCAGCAGCCCGGGATGCTTTTTGTAGTGCTTGAGATAGGCGCAGCTCTTCAGGCACTCCTCACAGTGGCAGGAGAGGCAGCGGCCCGCCTCCTCCATGGCCTGCTCACGGCTGTAGCCGCCCGCTGAGCAGGGGACGCGATCGAGCGCCTTCGCCTCGCTGAGATCGGTGTAGAGCCGGCTTTCCACCGGCCCCTCCTGCCCGCGGGTGTTGCGGGGATCGAGATTCTGCGCGAGCCTGTCCACCGTCAGCGCGGTCTTTTTCGCGCCGAAGGCCGCATCCGTCACGCCCTCCGTGGGGCCGGTGACCAGACGCTCCGCTTCGCAGAACATCAGCTCCGAGGTGCAGACCGCATCGGGGAACAGCCGCTTCGTCAGCTCCCAGGAGGCGCAGAGCACGTCCGTGCAGCTCCGCTTTTGCTCCAGAAAAGCGCGGTCCAATACACAGCCGAATTCAAACTGGATGTCCTTGCCCTTGAGGCGCTTGTGCTCGAGCGAAAAGGCCTCCTCGTCCAGGAAGTCCGCAGCGGCGCGCAGCCAGCTCTCCTCGTCCGCCTCCTCGCAGAAGACGGTGACGGGATAGGCCTTTTTCTCGAGCTCGCCCGCCAGCAGCAGGGCAAACAGGCCGGAGCCGAGGACGGCGACGGTCCTGCGCTTCTTGCTGCGGAAGATGCCGCCGAGCCTGCTCTGCTCACCGAAGCGGGCGACGGCGCGCTCCACCTCCCGGACGGCCAGCGCCTCGCCGATCTCGCCGAGGCGGCATCTGCCCTCGCAGGGAGCCTCGCAGCCGGCGGAGAGGATCAGGGGGAAGGGGGCGATCTTTTCATACAGCTGCAGAGCCTTCTTGAAGTTCCCGGCCGCCGCGGCCTCGAGAAAGGCGCGCACGTCCAGCTTCAGCGGGCAGGCCGCGCTGCAGAAAGGGGGATCCTCGTACACGCAGCGCGCCACCATGCTCTCCATCTCTTCCTTGGAGATCTTGTTGACTTTGTAGACGTGGGTGGAGCCGCGCTCCTGAATCTGACTCATATTGTGTTCCTCCCGACAAAAGGGTGAAAAAGACATATGAGGGAATGGGGATGTGGGATAAACCCACATCCCCATTATAACATGGAGTGTGCTGCTTGAAAAGCTTACTTCTCCAGCGCCTTGAGCGCGGCGAGCACCTTCTCCGGACGGGCCGGGATGCGGGTGATGCGGGCACCGGTGGCGTTGTAGATGGCGTTGAGGATGGCGGGGTGAGGAGCATCCAGCGGGGCCTCGCCGCAGCCGGCGGCACCGTAAGGGCCGTTGGGACGGTAGGTCTCGTTGAAGTGCAGCTCGATGTCATCGGGAACGTCGTTGGGGTAGGGGATGCCGCACTTGAGCAGGCTCGTCTCCTTCTGGAGATCGTCGAAGTCCTCGCTCAGCGCAAGGCCGATGCCCTGGGTCAGGCCGCCGTAGAAGTTGCCGTCGACCAGGAGCTTGTTCATGATCGTGCCGACGTCGGCCACGCAGGTGAACTTCTCGACCTTGACCTTGCCGGTCTGGGTATCCACGCAGACCTCGGGCAGGAAGATGGTGTACATGTAGGTCGCGAAGGGCTCGCCCTGGGCGGTGTCCTGATCGACCGGGTGGTCGGCGCAGTAGGTGGTGACCCAGTTGCCCTCGACCTTCAGCTTCTTGCCGTCGGCGACCATCTCGTCGTAGGTCCTCCAGCTGCCGTCGTCCTTCTTCATCTCGGCAAGCAATGCCTCGGCGGCCAGACGGCAGGCGTTGCCGGACATGACCTGAGAGCGGGAACCGCCGGCGGGGCCGGAGTTCGGGGTGAACTTGGTGTCGTTCATGACGAGGCGGATATCCTCGGGCTTGAAGCCGGCCTGACGCAGGGTCTCGTGAGCGGAGACGAGCGCGCCCATGTCGGCGCCCTGGCCGTGATCCTCCCAGGAGACGTAAATGGTGACGGTGCCGTCCTTGTTCAGCTCTGCGTAGGCGGAGGAGGCGTCGACGCCGTCCAGGCCGCAGCCGTAGACGCCCAGAGACACGCCGATGCCGTACTTGTAGCGGCCGTCGGAGGCGGCGTTCTTCTCGGCGACTCTCTTCTTGCCGGCCTCATACAGCGGGCGGGCCTTGTTGAACAGATCCTCCTCGCAGTACACGTCGGGCGCGTAGCCGGTCGGGATCGTGGTGTGCTCAGAGGCCTTGTAGCAGTTCATGGCGCGCATCTCGAAGGGATCGATGCCCATCTTGGCGGCCAGGCAGTCGATGGCGATCTCGGAGCCCATGAAGGACTGGGGAGAGCCGTAGGCGCGGAAGGCGGAGCCCCAGGCGTGG
>CACYXC010000041.1 GCA_902778285.1 Oscillospiraceae bacterium
TACCGGACGCTGTGAGCAACAGGTGGAGGCCTTCCTTTCGAGTATTCTTCCTGTGCTGAATGATGCGGTGCTTACCGAAACAACTCTCGATGTTTAAGCAACGTCCCTTTTGTCCGTTTTGTCACGCACCTCTTCAAGTGCATATGTTTCCTGCATTCTCCAGACGCGCAAAATGAACAGATTCACGAAAAATCTGTTCATTGTATCAAGTTTATGCAGATGTGCCAAAAAGAGAGAGAGAGAATCCTTTCGGATTCTCTCTCTCTTTTTGACGCCGTCAGCTTGTCAAGAAAGCCCTTGCGGCCTTTTTGCGCTTCTGCCGCCGCGCATTTTGACAGTCTCCTTTGCACTTTTCACGGGAAGCCATAGCGGTCTCATGCTCAGGGAGAAGGAAACGTGAAAAGATTCAGCCCGACTTCGCTGTCCAGCCTGCGGCCTACCGCGCCGTCAAGCTTCCGCACGACCATCTCGCAGGTGGCGGAAATGCGGCACTCGTTCAGATGCCCGCCGATGACGCTCATGTCTTCCCTGCAGAGATTGATATGCAGATGGAAATAGGGCTCGCCCTCCTTTTCCGTGATGGTCCCCAGCAGAGAAGTGATCTCCATCGGGCCGTCGAAGGTATGTTTGCGGTATTGCCGCTGCCCGACGTTGTAAAGGCCGATCACGGCATGGTCGGCAGCCCCAAGGGCCTCGATTGCGGCGAGAGACACGTTTTCCTTCCTGCAAAACGCCGCCAGAGAGGAAAGAATTTCTTCTCCCCGGTCGAGCCGGATCACGTATGTGTCGCCGAAAAGTCTGTATTCCATTATCATTCTCCTTTTTATTTTCTCAGCGGGCCGGCCGGGCTCAAACAGACTGCCGCACGGTGCTCGCAGGCAGAATCCCGGGACGGTTCCCGTACTCCGTGCCCGCTAAACGATTCCCGGTTCGATTATGACCTTGATCGAGTCTCCGCTCATCTGCATATGAATGGCTTCCTCCAGCTTTTCCACAGGATAGGAATGCGTGATGATGCGGTCGAGCCGGATCCTGCCGGAGGCGATCAGCCCGGCAGCCCGCTCCTGCGTATCCGGGTTGATAAAGGAACCGTAAATTTTCAGCTCCTTCTGGAATACGTCCTCAAGGGCCAGGGAATAGCGCGCGCCCGCGCTCGGAACGCTGAAGAGCATAACTTTCGCGCCCCTGTCGGCAATCGAAAAGGCCTGCTCCGTCGCCTGGACCTTGCCGACGCATTCGATCACGACGTCGACGCCCGGACGGCCGACAACATCCATAAGCTGTTCCCGCAAATCTCCCTTCATGGGGTTTATGACTGCGTCCGCCCCCAGCTCTTCGGCGATCTCCCGCCGATTATCCTTTCGGGAGCTCAAAATGACCTTGGAGGCGCCGGACAGCCTCGCCAGCTGCAGCATGATCAGGCCGATCGCGCCGTCTCCTATGACGCACACGGTATCCCCGGCGCGGATGTTGAGAAGATCGATCCCGTGAAGGCAGCAGGCGAGCGGCTCCGTCATGGCGAAATAGCGAAGGGGAAGCGCGGAATCGATTTTCCGGCACTGCTTTGCGGGCACAACGCACTTTTCCGCAAATCCGCCGTCACGGTTTACACCGATCGCCGTGAGGTGTTCACAGTGCTGCTTTTTCCCGATTGCGCAGAAATGACAGCTTCCGCAGTAGATATTCGGGTCCACCGTCACCCGGTCGCCGACGCGGAGCTCCGTGACAGCGCATCCGGTTTCCGCGACGACACCGGCCAGCTCATGGCCGAGGACGACCGGCGGCGTTACCTCGGCCGAGCCTTTGTCCCCATGGTAGATATGCACGTCCGTCCCGCAGATGCCGCAGGCGGCGACGCTGAGCACCACCTCGTCGGGGGCCGGCCGGCGGAGCTCCACCTCCCGCGTCTCAAACTGCTGATTGCCCAAAAAGTACGTTGCTTTCATAAAACCGATCTCCTTGAGATGATGTGCGGCGCGGAGCCTCAGCGCTCCGGAAAATCGCAGGCAGCCCGCTCCCCCCTGACCGGGAAATCGCCGAAGACGTGCCGCAGGAAGCGAACGCTCGCAGGGAACCACGCCTGCGCGTCCGGATTCACCATGGCCTGATTGGTCCCGGCCTCCGATGCTCTGCCCAGGGAGAATCCATGCTCCCCGGTCGGATAGATATGCATCTCGAAATAGCGTTTTTTCTCCGCCATGGCCGCGGCAAAGCGGAGGCTGTGGCGGATGGGGACGACCGCGTCGTCCGAGGTGGCGAAAAGGAAGGCCGGCGGCGTCTCGGCGCTGACGAACTGATTTGTCCCCGGAATCTGTTTTTTCAGTCTTCTCCCGACCTCCTTGAGGATGCAGGGATAACCCAGGATCATGGCGTTCACCTTATCTTCGGCGACTGTCCCCATCGCCGAGGCCAGATGCCCGCCGGCTGAAAAGCCGATTACGCCGATACGGTCGGGATCGATGTGAAGCTCCCGGGCATTTTCGCGAACATAGCGCAGCGCCGCCTGCGCGTCCTCGTAGCTGCGTTCCCAGGGGACGTCCGCCCCGGCGGAATAGCGGAGGACAAACGCGTTAAAGCCCTCCGCAAGATAGGCCAGCGCGATCGGCTCCGCCTCCCGGTCCGAGCAGAAATAATAGCCGCCGCCGGGAAAGACAAGCATCGCCGGGCGGATATCGGCCGTCGGCATCTCCGGGCTCAGGTCCTGAACGTAGCAGCTCAGCTTTGCGCCGTTAGGTTCCAGCGTACAGTCAAATACTTTCATCCTTCTCTCCTTTCGCGCTCTTGCGCCTTCTCCCGTCACAGCAGGACGATGTGTTCTTCCCCGTACTCCTTCGTATTGCCGTCGTCGTCGTACAGCTCATAGGGCCGATCTGCCTCGCCGAACGACAGCAGCTCCAGCTCGCTCACCGGAAGGTTCACCGTGTATTCAAAGCCCTCCGGAGCGAGCGGGAGCTTTTTCCCTTCGCGCAGGAAAATGCATACATCGCCCAGGGGCATGTCCACGTAGTGGGTCCCCGGCTCCAGATCCTCGGAGGAGCAGAGCTTGTCGCCGGTGAAATGGAGCGCCCTCATTCTCTCCGGAAGATACACCATACGGCCGGAACGGTTCTGCTCCATGACCGGCGCGATCATGATCTCCTCGCCGATCATGAGCTGGTCTTCGATCTCTCTGGCGATCCTGTCGTGCCCGTAGACGAATCCCAGGGGCCGGAACATCATCGTCCCGCGAACGGCAGCCTTCATATATTCCGAATACAGATACGGAAGGAGCCGGTAGCGCAGCTTGATCACGCCGCGCGACAGGGCCTCGTTGGAGAAGCGGTAGACCTCCTGCCGGCGCGTCCCGATGGCCGAGTGATTGCGCATAAGCGGGGTGAAGACAGAGACCGACAGCCAGCGGAGCAGAAGATCCTCCGTGGTATCCTTGCTGAAGCCGCCGCAGTCCGCCCCCGTGTACAGGAAGCCGCACATGTTCAGGGAGGGCATCATGCGGAAGTTCATGCGCAGGTGATCCCACCAGGAATTGTTGTCGCCCTGCCAGACGCCGCCGTACCGGTGCATGCCGATGAAAGAGCCGCGGGAAAACAGAAGGATCCGTTTTTCCGGCTCCAGCCGCTCAAAGGCCTCGCCGGCAGAGCGCGTCATGAAATAGCCGAAGAGATTGTGGACGTCCCGATGCTTGTATGTCCTGCCGCGATACCGGTGGTAAAAGGCGTCCAGCATGATGCCGTAGCGGTCCAGAAGCTGTTTCTGCTTTTGCTCGAACTCGTCATAGACCTTGTCATCCACGTGGTCCAGACTCTCGATCAGCTTCAGCAGCATATCCTTCTCCTTGCGGATATAGAAGACGGAAGGCTCGTTCATGTCATTCCAGAAGCCGTCGATGCCCTTCTCGGTGAGGAAACGGTACTGCTCGCCAAACCACCGCCGGGCGTCGTCGTTCAGGAAATCGGGGAAGCAGCAGTCCCCCGGCCAGACCCCGACAACAACGTCTTCTCCCGCCTCATCCTTGACGAAATAGCCTTTCTCATGCGCTTCCGAATAAAGAGCGTTGTCCGGGTCGACGCGGATCCCCGCGTCGATGATCGGGATGAGGTGGATATGGTCCCGCCGCATCTCCTCAACAAAAGCCTCAAACGCGGGGAAGGCCTTCGTGTTGATCGTAAAATCGGCATAGCCGTCCATATAATCGATATCCAGGTAAAGCATGTCCAGCGGGGTCCCCGCCTCACGGTGGCGGCGGACCACCTCCCGGACCTCCTCCGCCGACTGATAGCTCCAGCGGCACTGACCGTAGCCGAAGGCCCATTTCGGCGGGATATAGCTCCGGCCGATCAGGCGCCTGAACTGCCGGACGATGTCGTCCGGATCTTCGCCGTCGATCACATAGACGTCCACATTTCCTTTGTCGAGCGTGATGGACATCGTGTCGCCGCGCGTGTAGCCGATATCCCAGGTGATAAATTCCGGCGTGTCCAGAAACAGGCCGCGGTGCTCCCGTCCGGAGAGCAGGAGGAAGTTGTGCGCCGCATAGAGAGACTGCGCAGTCTCCTCATGGAACGGCTCGTCCGTTGTGATGCTCTTGTAGATCCACCCGCGCTTGTTGATCCCGCGCACCTGTTCGCCCAGGCCGTAGACGATCTCCTCGGGCGCGAGAGAATACTGGAACCTGTGTCCGTCCCCCTGCAGGAACAGCTCCTCCCGGGGCGCTTCCTGCACGGAAAGAACGACGGAATCCGTCTCAATCGGGCATCCGAAGCGAAATTTTCTGATCATGTTGCTCTCCTTTCTTTTCCCTGTGTACTCAGCCGGCAGGGGCAATCCCATATCTGCCGGCTTGCTCCGTGCCGTGTGTTTTGGCTCGATATACCCATGGAATCCCCTTTTTTCGGGTGCTATACTCCACTCATATCCGATTTGTGATCCCGAGTTCCCTCAGCCGATCGAGCTGAGCGTTGATGCGCTCGGGATAGATGTGTCCGTCAGCGTCGTAAGCGACGGATTCCAGCGTGAAACAGGCGTCATACCCTGTGGAACGTACAAACGTGAAAAACTGCTCAAAGTCGATCGTCCCTTCTCCGATCGGCAGCGGCTTCAGGCTTGACCAGTCATGCGGCGCGCCGCCGTAGTCGTTGAGATGATAGTGTCTGATATGTCCTTCCCGCCACAGCCAGCTGTAATCATCCTCGTAGAGGGAGGCAAGCTGGCCGTGAAAGGCGGCCATCTTGGTATCGAACACGAAGCGGACATTGGGATAGCGCTCCCGCAGCTCGCACCAGCGGCTGAGCGGGTCGGCTTTTACGCAGACGACGTTTTCGATCAGCAGCTGCTCTCCGTAGTCGGCGGCGATGGCGGCAAGCCGGCCATATGCGGCGAGATTGTTTTCAAAGGCGCTGTCAGACGTCCTTCCGTTCCACAGATGGAGGACGATGCTGTCCGCGCCCAGCTTTTGCGAGAAATCGCACTCGATCTCAAAGAAGCGAAACGCCTCTGCCGTGAGATCGCTTCTGCCGGAGCCGAGATACTCTCCCGTGTACTTTTCACAGTGCGTGACGGGGATGTACATGCCCAGATCCCTGGTAAATGCGGCGATCTCGGCCGCCTTGCCATACCACGAATCGTAGATCATGAATTCATAGCCGTCACAGTCCAGCACGCGGCTGAGCGGCTCTAAAAGTCGGTAATCCCGATGATTGGGAATCGACGCCAGGGCGCCGGTAGAGCAGAGTATTCTTGCCATGTTCATGCCTCCTCGAAAGGGACGGACAGGGAAAGGGGTAATTGGATGAAAACGGAGAAACCTGTATGCTTGTTTCGCATGGGGGACAGCATGGATATGAGCTCCGGACCCCTGCTGGGGAAAATGATCGTCTACGCCGTTCCGATTGCCCTCTCCGGCCAGCTCCAGCTTTTGTTCAACGCCGCGGACCTTGTCGTCGTCGGACGTTACAGCGGCGCTCTTTCCGTAGCGGCGATCGGGTCCACGAATGTGATGATCAACCTGATCGTCAATTTCTTCATCGGCTTTTCCGTCGGCGCCGGCATCGCCGCGGCGCAGGCGATCGGAGCCGGCGATCGGGAGCGGACGGCAAAGATCGTTCACACGGCCGTTCCCGCAGCCCTGTTTTTCGGCCTGCTGCTGACAGGGATCGGTCTGCTCGGGAACCGGTGGTTCCTGCGCCTGCTCGGGACCCCGTCGGATGTGGTGGCGCTTGCCGCCGTCTATATGCGCCTCTACTTTTTAGGAACTGCCGGCACGCTGCTGTACAATTTCGGCGCCGCGATCCTGCGCGCGGCGGGAGATACGCTGCGGCCCCTGGTGTATCTGACGATCGCAGGCGTTCTGAACCTCCTGCTGAACCTCCTGTTTGTGCTGGTATTCCAGATGGATGTGAGCGGGGTGGCGCTCGCGACCGCGATCTCCCAGTGGCTGTCAGCCGTGCTGGTCCTGCGGGCCCTGCGGCGGCGGCAGGACGCCTGCCGGCTTGAGCCGGAAAAGCTTTCCGTCGACCTGCGCATCCTCCGCCAGATCCTGCGCGTGGGGATGCCCGCCGGGATTCAGAGCGCCATGTTCTCCATCTCCAATGTGATCATTCAGGCCTCGGTCAACTCCTTCGGTTCTCTCGTCACATCGGGAGCCGCCGCGGCGGGAAGCCTGGAGGGTTTTACGTGGCTGCCCATGAACGCGATCTATCAGGCGTCCATGTACTTCACAGGACAGAACTACGGAGCCGGGCAGTTTGACCGCATCAAGCGAATCTACAGGACAGCCCTGGCCGCCGTGGCTGTCACGGGACTGTGTCTCGGCGCGGGCATGTATCTGCTCGGGCCGAAGCTCCTGTCGCTGTATCTCCCGGATTCTCCGGAGGCGATCGCATACGGGATGATGCGGCTGCGCTTTGTCTGCCTGCCGTATATGCTGGCAGGGATTCAGGACGTGATGACCGGTGTCATACGCGGAATGGGCCATTCGCTGGAGCCGATGCTGATTTCCGTGTTCGGGATCTGCGGCATCAGGATGCTGTGGGTCGCCACAGCCTTTCAGCTCCCGCGCTTTCACAATGTGGGGGCCCTCTACTTCTCCTACCCGCTGTCCTGGGCGATCACCTTTGTCCTGCAGAGCATCTGCTTTGCCCTGCTGTTTCGCCGGTACCGGGGGCGGGGTTGACAGATGGGAACAGATGAGAAAACGGAAACTCCGCTGTGCTGCAGCGGCGTTTCCGTTTGTTTCACCGGAGCCCTTGTACAGAGATGCCGCAAGGCCGAAGCATTCCCGGGCGGCGGGCGCTATCTGAGCTCAAAGAACTCGATCTCCTCCCCGCAGGGGCCGTGACAGAAGGCGATGCGGGCATGCAGCGGCTCCTGGGAGCGAATCACCACATTCTCCGGCCCGGAGAAAACGTCATATCCGGCACCGCGCACGGCCGCGACGCAGGCGTCCGTGTCGCTTACAGTCAGGGCAAAGTGGCGGATATCTCCCTGACCCGGTTCATCCGCGGCGTTCGGGAAAATCTCGATCAGTCCCTCCCCGGCACTGAACATCACGCCGCCGTCCCACTCGCGCTCAAGCGGCATCTGCAGCACGTCCTGGTAGAAGGCCTTGACCTTCCCGTACGCCTCCGGGGCACATTTCATGGAAACATGGTGGATTCCTTTGATCAGAGACATGATTATTCCTCCCCTTCTTCCTGACCCTTATCCGGAGCTTCGGGCCCTTGGCCCGTTTTCTGCGCCGCGTCCGGATCAGCCGTCGCCTTGTCGTGTCTGCCGCGCTCTTTGGAAGGCGGATAGCCGTAATATTGTTTGTAGCACTTGCTGAAGTAAGACGGATCCAGAATGCCGACCGCCGCCGCAACCTCCGCAACGGAAAGCTCACCGTTTTCCAGCAGGGAGCGAGCCTTCACCATACGAAGCTCCTTGAGCACGGCCCTGGGGGATTTGCCGAGCTGGAGGTGGAAGAGCTTGCGAAGGTATACTTCGTGAAAATGCATCATGGACGCCAGATGCGCGATGCTGAAATTGGGGGCCGAGCAATTCTGTTCAATGATCTGTTTCGCCAACGTGACGATCTCACTGCTGTTCATAATGTTCTTTCCTCATAGTTGCGGCGTCACGACAGCAAAAAGGGGCCTTGCCTTTTACACGGTTTTTCTCTCAACCTGAATACTGTCCTTGTGCATCGTGATCTCAAATTTCGAGCGCGAACTCGGGGTGATGGATTTTGTATACTCGATCAGTCTCCCGCGCTCGTCCCAGGCCCGCCGCTTGATCAGAAACGCCGGGCCGCCGGAATCACAGTCCAGAAGCTGGGATTCCTCTTTCGTCATGATGACAGCCTCGTACGTCTCCACGGCGCGGGAAATCGCAAGGCCGTACGTTTCGCTCAAAAGCGAATAAAGCGACTTTGTCTCCAGCATCTCCCATGCGAGATTCGGGCACAGGCTGACCGGAAGATACGTTTTCTCCAGCAGCATCGGGCAGTTGTCCGCAAGGCGGACGCGCACCACGTCGATCAGCCGCTCCGAATCAAACTCGCTCACGACGGAGCTGCAGTCTTCTTTTCGAACCAGTCTGAAGGAGACGATGCGGGAGGTCGGTGTTTTCCCCAGTTTCTCCATCTCCTCGGAAAAGCTGTACAGGTTTCCGAGATGACGGGATACTTTGGGGCCTGAAATAAAGGTGCCGCGGCCTCTTTTTCGGTCGATCATTTCATGAACCTCAAGCTCGTGAAGCGTCTGGCGGACAGTCGTGCGACTGATGTGAAAAGCATCGCAGAGTTCATTCTCCGAAGGAAGCATGTCGCCGGAAGCGAGGTTCCCCTCGGTGATATTGGACTCGATGATATCGAGCAGCTGGAGATAGATCGGGCGAGACAACGAAGGATCTATTTTTGCCGAATAATCAAAACTCATAGATTTTTCACTTCCCGTATCATTTATGCCGCACAATATGGCAGCAGATCCATTATATAGCAAAAGCGCCGGAAAAGGAAGTCAATATCCCTGATTATTCAGCAGGAAGGCACACAATTCGTCCAAATCCGGACTGTGCCCGCTCCTCACATAAATTCCCGAGACGGCAGAAGCCGCGACAAGCGCCTCCGGCAGCGGAAGACCTTTACTGAGGCTGAAAACGAGGCCTGCGTTAAAATGATCGCCGCCGCCGATGGATATCTTCGGCCGCTCCACATAGAATCCCGGGGCCGTGACGGCGCCTTCGGCCGTGCCGGCGTGCGCCCCGTGCAGGGTGTGGATGGAGACGCACCAGAGACCGAGGGTCTCGCGGATCGCACAGGCAAGCTCGTCAAGTTTCCTGTCAGCGCTCTCCAGCCCCAGCGCCGCGGCAATCTGCAGCGCCTCGCGCTTATTGCAGCTGAGCAGCACATTCCCGAAGGGCCGAAAGCCTCCCAGTGTCAGCAGCGCCTGTTTCAAATCCGCAGCCGTGCGTTTGAACGGATCTGCCAGGTCGATGAAAAAGAGCCTGTCCGTCCCGGGCAGCATCGGAAGGACCTCCTGCTGGAGCTTGATCCAGATCTCTGTCATGTGCGGGATCATTGTCCAGTTGTTCAGGGCGATGACCTTCGCCTCTTCCAGCAGCAGTCTCAGCTTTGCGGCGGGAAGATGCGCACACATCTCCTCCCAGTCGAGCGCATTGAGCGGGTCGAGCACAGATGCGATGATCTTCCCGTCCTCGAACTCGTATGCGTCCGTGTCGGCATGCTCCGCGACCGAATAGACCTGCGCGGCGGCGCAGAGCTTTTCAAACGCCGCCGCCGGCTCGGGAAGGCCAAAGGCCCCGATACAGGAGACTCTGCCCCCCAGGCGCGCCAGCGCGTAGGCCATGATGGGCCCGTTCCCGCCGAGCTGACTTTTTTCCGGGACAAGTTCAATGTTGAGGCTCATACCGGCGGCGTCAACCAGACGCTGACCGTATTCCGCCAGCGTACGGATCACGCGGTAGTCATCCGGCCCATAGCGCACATCAACCACACGCAGGATACGATCCACAAAGCCGTCGAGACCGATACAGGCGCTGCACTGCTCTGCAGGCCCGGTCCGGAGCTTCTCACCAAGCGCTGCCGTGTCCATGTTCAATCGAGGCCGAGAACCTTCGCCGTGGACTTATAGCCGATGCCCATGCGGTCGATCCCCATGTCGATGAGCTTCAGGAACTTCTCCCTGTCGCGAATGCCGCCGGCGCCCTTGATCTTGCATCGGCCGTCCGCCGCCTCCATCATGGCTTCGATCACTTCGTACGTGGCGCCCTCGTTTTTGCCGCCCGTAAAGAAGCCCGTGGACGTCTTGACAAAATCGGCTCCTGCCTCGATCGCCGTAACAGTCGCCTTCTTGACCTGCTCGAGCGTGAGCGAATCGACTTCAAAGATTACCTTCAGATTTGTGCCGTATCGATGGCAGACATCTGCGACGGCCTTGAGATCCGCGCGCACATCATCCCACCGGCCGGAGCGGATCCAACCATAATTGGCAACGATATCGAGATCCTCGATATCCCCGTCGCGGCAGATGATCTCTGCCTGAGCCACTTTGGACTCCGTGGAGGATTTGCCGAAGGGGAAATCACAGACCACACAGATACCGGTTGCCGTCCCCTTGCACAGTTCCCGGGCAATCGGCAGGGAGGACGGATTGATGCAAACGGTGGCGCAGTTGTAATCAATCCCTTCCTGGATGTATCTGCGGATATCCTCATCCGTAAATTCCGGTTTGAGCACCGACTGGTCAATATACCGTCCGAGCTCGGCAGCCGTCATCTCACAGGCTTTTTTGCAAGGTTTCATTTCAACACCCCTTACTCCTCTTTTTTATTAATGAATGTATCTATACAACGTCAGGCAGACACAGTGCCCCACAGCGGCACTACATGTATTATAATGTTACTTAAATGTATTGTCAATAGCCTGTTAGTTGTTTCTTTTGAGTTTCTCTTTTCCCCCTTCTGTTTTTAGTACATTTATAGCTCCGGGCAACATCTTTCAACACAATTTTCTTTGCCCGAGGGACAAGGCCCGCTGGTATTTCGCCGTGCCGAGGGGGCCCGCTCGCCACAGATCCCGCCTCGTTACCCCGAAAACGTCCAACAAGCCGAAAGGAATCGCGGCAGAATTTGGGGATTATGTATAAACTCGGCGGCATTATTTTGTCAAAAATGCGGTTTTTTATAAACAGGCTCGTTATTTACAAGTTCTCTGCCGAAAAGCTATGTACAAATTCTTGAAATACATCTATAATGCAGTTGTATCATACAACGCGAAACTGGCAGTCTGTGCACTTCCGGAAGCAGTTCCGGTAAAATAATTATATTTTTATAAAGGAGGCCACAAACATGAAAAGAATCCTGCCCCTGCTGCTTGCGCTGGTCATGATCGTGACGCTGTTCCCCGCAGGGATCGCGTACGCAGACGACGCCGAAGAGATCAATCTCCGTCTGCTTGTCCGCTACTCGGACGATGACGGAATCCCCCGCATCAACTACTCTCTGGAAAAACTTAAGGAAGAGTTCCCGAACGTCAATCTGGAAATCGTTCCCCTGGCGGCTGACGGCGGCCTGCAGCTGAGAACCATGGCGGCCACCGGCGACATGTGCGATATCTTCGAGCTCTCCGGTGACGACACGATCGCCACGCTGGCAAAGCTCGGCGCCATCAAGGACATGACGGAAGATATCAAGGCCTGCGGTTACTATGACGAGGTCTTCCCCGGTGAATACCCCAAGATGGTCTTTACCGACGGCAACATCTACACCCTGCCTTTCACCGGCTCCGAGATCGGCATGCTCTTTGCCAACACGGAGAAATTTGAGGAGTTCGGTCTGGAGATCCCCCGGACGATCCCCGAACTGATCGAGTGTGCCAAGGTCTTCTCCGCCGGCGGGCTCGTCACCATCCCCATCTTCGCGAAGGAACAGTGGATCTGCAACGCGCTGTACAACGCTCTGGTCAGCCGTTATGATCCCCGCGGACTGGACGCGCTGCAGGAAGGCACCGCCAGCGTTCGCGACGAGGCTTTCGTGAAGGCCGCCCAGGATCTCGAGGCTCTGGCTGCCGCCGGCGCCTTTGGCTCCAGCCCCACCAATATGGCCTATGAGAACTGCACCGAGCTGTGGTACAACGACAAGTCCGCCATGTTCCTCAACGGCGAGTGGGAATCTGACTCCACCTATAACAACATGGGCGACAAGGCCATCTGGGTTCCCTTCCCCGCCGCCTCCGAGGAGACCTATGACGCATCCCTGACGGCGGCCTTCGGCGGCCGCGGTGCTGCGGGCGGTCTGAGCGTATGCGCCTGGTCCGAGCATTACGACCTCTGTGTGAAGATCGCCGCCAGAATGGCTGAGCTCTGGGTCGAGCACGATTATATCTACCGCGGCAAAGCCTGCTTCGCTCTGGACATCACCGCCGACATGGTTCAGGAGGCCACCCCCTGCCACTTCATGACGGAGCTGAGCGAGTACCGTCCCACCATCACCAGCACGAACATCCTCAGCGGCAACGGCGCCAATCAGGAGCTGTACACCACCTGCGGTGAAGGCACGCAGAGCCTGGTTGCCGGCGTAATGACCGCAGACGAGTTCATCGAGAGCATTGCTCTGGTCACCGGCGATTAATCATCCCTGCTTGAAAATCGGACAGGGGAGACATATGTCTCCCCTGCAGATTTTCCAAACATAGGAGGATTGATATGAAAAAATATCTCGGAAATAAGCTAATGATCGGCATTTTTATCATGCCAGTCTGCGCTTTTATTGCGGTTCTTATCCTGTATCCTCTGTTTATCCTTGTAAAAAACAGCTTCACCACATGGGACGGGCTGAACCCCGCGGTTTTTACAGGCATCGCCAACTACAAGCGGATTTTCAAAGACCCGCTGTTCTATAAGAGTCTGAAAAACGGCGTTATCTATGCAATTATCCAGACATGCTACCAGATCCCTCTTGCGACGCTGCTGGCCTTTGCGGTCAAGAGCGTCACTAATGGCGAGAAGAAGTTCTTTCGTATCGCCTACTACATTCCTGCCGTACTCTCCGTCACGGTCGTCTGTCAGCTCTGGGTCCGCATTTATGACGCGGACTACGGTCTGATCAACAAGCTCTTTGAGATACTGGGCTTAAGCTATCAGCAAAACTGGCTCGGCGGAAAGGATACCGCGATCCGGGCGGTGGCCATGGTGGGAACCTGGCAATTCACCGGCTATCAGTTTATCCTGCTTTTTTCCGCCGCCAATTCGGTCCCCAGCGACTATTTTGAAGCCGCGCTTCTGGACGGCTGCACCAAGTTCAAAGCTCATCTGAGAATCACGCTTCCCCTGATGCAGGAAGCTTATCGGTATTGTCTGATCATCGCGTTTACCGGCGGTCTTAATGCCTTTGCCACAATGAATATCATGACAGGCGGTGGCCCGGGTACTTCGACATATACGCTGACTTACCTCATGTACCGCTCTGCTTTCAGTGTTAACAACTATGGCTACGGTTGTACGGCTTCCGTGATGCTGGTCCTGCAAAGCTTTATCTTCTCGCTCATCGTCAACCGGGTCATCGCACGCGAGCAGATCATCTACTAAGGAGGGGCGCCATGAGAACAAAGAGCAAGTTTACTGTCGGCTCCGTCGCCTTTCGCGTCTTTCTGTACTTCTACGCGGTGGTGAATCTTTATCCTATCGTATGGATGCTTTTCTATTCGTTCAAGGATAATGCGGAGATGTTTGTCACCAACCCCTTCGGCTTCCCGAAGGTGTTCCATTGGGAGAACTATGTAAAAGCCTGGAAGACCTTCAATATCCCCGTATATTTTATGAACAGCGTCAAAGTGACGGTGATCACGATCCTGATCACCGTGACGATCACGACGATGTTCGCTTATGCGGTCGCCCGCATGCGTTTCCGCGGGCAGGAGACGCTGCGCCTGGTCACGCTGATCGGCATGTTTCTTCCGCTCCAGTGCATCATGATCCCCCTGGCTGTCCTGGTGCGGGACCTCCATATCAGCAACACCCTGTGGGCCGTCATCATTCCCTATGTTGCCTTCAACATTCCGTTTCCCGTGATGGTGATTTACGGCTATCTGCGCAGTCTCCCCTATGAGCTGGAGGAATCCGCCTGCATCGACGGCGCCACGATCTGGCAGTGCTTCATTCGTGTCATCGTCCCGAACATCAAATCCGCCATTGCCACGGTCGTCATCTTCCTGTTCATGGGCGTCTGGAATGAATATAATCTGGCATTGATCCTGCTGACGCGCAACAACCTCAAGACCCTGCCCCTGGGCATCGTCTTCTTCCAGGGCGAGCACACCAACGACTTCGGCGCGATGGGCGCGACCATGGTCATCGCAAGCATTCCCACGATCATCATCTACATCATTTTCAGCAATCAGGTCGAGAAAGCCATGACCGTAAGCGGTGCTGTCAAAGGGTAGAAGGAACGGCCTTATCTCCGTCCCCCCGTTCTTTCCCCTCTGTGCCGTATCTTCTTCAGGAGGCACATTATGCATAACTCTCATAATTTCAGAGTTGGATTTCAGCAGTTTGCCAACCGCTGCCCGGAGACCACGAAACCCGGCAGAGACTCTTTCCTGTGGTATCTGGAGGAGTCCCGGCGTCTCGGCACCCACGCCCTGTCTATGATGCTCGTCGACCGCATTCCGGACGAGGAGAAATATGACGCCGGATTTCTTGAAATCTCGGATATGGGCTATGTGCGGGAAATGGCAGCCTGCGCCAAAGAGGCCGATGTGGATTATGTCTGCTACTGCGCCGGGCTGCACAGCCTGTCCGGGCTTCCCCACCCTGTGTTCGGTCCGCAGAAAATGACTGTCGCGCAGGCGCACAGGAGCGTGGAACGGATGCTCGAGGTCTGCGAGATCTTCGGCATCAAGACACTCGGCGGAGGTTACGGGCGTCTGAATTTCAAAACCGGGCGCTACAACTCCAAGGTCCCCTATGCCGTGTTCAAGGAGTATATGGCCGCCAATCTGAGCCGGCTGGGGCGGCTGCTGGAGGGTACGGATATCATGATGGCCTACGAGAACCACTGCGATTTCTCCGGGAAAGAGATCGCGGAGCTGCTCGAGACTGTCAACCACCCGAACATTGCCGCCATGTATGACGTGGGCAACGCCGCTTCGGTCCTGCTGGACCCCAACGACGACATCGATTATCTCGCGCCCTGGGCGGTGGCCATGCACTTCAAGGACATGAAGGTCATCGACAATCCCGTCTTTTGCCTGCTCGGTGAGGGCGTCATCGACTTTGACCGGGTGATGACGGCGGTGTGCGAGAAGGCGCCGCGGCAGAAGGATATGCCCATCCTCTCGGAGCCGGCCTTCATTCTCCCGGAGAATCACTACAACTGTCTGGAGGAGATGCACCAGTTCGACCGCGAGTGCACCTATCAGTTCGTGGACTTCATGCAGAAACTGGTAGACCGTTATTAATGTGAAGAGGAGCAAGAAACATGGAAAAGAAAGCACTTGGCATCGGCGTTGTCGGCGCCGGCTCGACCGGTATCCAGTCCGTGTGTCAGCACACCTGCGAGGAGGATAAGGGCGATCTTGTCTGGACCGCCGCCGTG
>CACYXC010000042.1 GCA_902778285.1 Oscillospiraceae bacterium
CGCACCACCTCTAATTGGATGGCTATATTATACCAGTTTTAATCCATACGGGGAAGATTTAGCCTCACTTTTGACACAATCTCCCCCTTGACCCCTCGCAGAATAGGGGAGTCTAAAGGAGGAACCAAGGTCGCCGCTATAGCAGGTACGCGTGGCTGCTGTCCCCGCCCTTCGCTGCCGCTCAATGATACTGCTGACAGAGAGTATACCCCGCACCGCCCCGCGGCTCGCCGGTCTACCATGAAGAGAGCCGCCTGGTCGAGAGAAGGATAATCCCGGATTTGTACTCGATAGCGACAGCGAACACCGAAGCGTACCAGACATGCCAACATCAGAATGGCGGCGACAATCGTTGTGACCGTAGGCTGCGGTCTGCAAACAAGCCAGCGCCCTTTTCTTTCTTACACCGGGCGCGGCACTGTCTTTCTTTTCGCGCAAGATCGAAAAGAAAGATAGGGGGGCGCATTGCGCAACCTCGATATCTGAGCAGTAAAAGAATAAAGATAGATATTCGAGATCGCGGCCGGACGGACTCTCTGCGTTTTCCTGACGTCAGCCCCAGAGCGCCGTGAGCATCGGAATGATCTGCTTTTTGCGGCTCATGACGCCGGGCAGGAAGACCTGCTTGTTCTCCGGCTCCACGCCGAAGGCCTGCCGGATCGTCTCGTCGCTGCCGACGTACAGCAGATAGGAGCCTTCGCGCAGCACGTCCGTGATCATCAGGATCACCAGATCGTATTCCTTCGCCTTCTGCTCCTTCTTCATGACGGCCTGGAACTCCTTCTGCCGCTCCAGCACATGGTCCGCGTCCGCGCAGGTGATCTGGCTGACGCCGATGTTCTGGCCGGAGATGTGGAACTGCTTGTAGTCGGTTTTGAACAGCTCCTCCGCGCTCTTGCCGTCGGACACGCCGGAGGAAAAGAGCTCCTTCCCCAGCTCCTCCAGGCTGACGCCGGAGAAGCGCGCCAGACGCTCGGCCATGGCGATGTCCCGCCGGGTGCAGGTGGGGGATTTGAACATGACCGTGTCGGACAGGATGGCGCCCGCCATGAGCCCCGCGATCTTCGGGGGCGGGACCACGCCGTGCTCCTGATACATGCCGGTGATGATGGTGTTGGTGCTGCCCACCGGCTCGTTTCGCACCTTGATGGGCTGGCCGGTCTGGATGTCGGCCAGGCGGTGATGGTCGATGATCTCGAGGATGTCCACCTGCTCCAGCCCCGGAACGGACTGGGCCGCCTCGTTGTGGTCCACCAGCACGACCTGCTTGCGCCGCGGCTTGAGCAGATGGAAGCGGGAAATGGTCCCCACGACCTGCTCGTTCTCGTCCAACACGGGATAGCTGCGGAAGCGGCTTTTGAGCATGATCTCCTTTGCGTCGTCCAGATAGTCGCTCAGGTGGAAGGAGAGGATGTCGCTGCGCTTGCTGATGCGGGCCACCGGCAGCGCGTGATAGACGAGCCGCGAGGCCATGCGCGCCGACAGCGGCGTGGAGATGATGACGGTCTCTTCGCTGCGGGCCCACTCGGGGCGCACATCCGCGCGGCAGAGGATCACGCAGCTTGCGCCGCTGGCGATGGCGCGCTCGACGACCTCGGGCTGATCGCCGCAGATCAGGATCCCCGTCGGGCTGGTCAGGGCCGCGTCCTGATAGTGCAGCGGCAGGGCGATGTACACCTCGCCGGAGATGCTGTCGCGCTCGAGCCGGTATTCGTTCACCAGCGTGCCCTCCAGCACGCTCAGGAGATTGAAGACGGGTACGTCCTCGATCCGGTTCTCATTGAGCGTCTGCATGTCGAAGGAGGCGATGTCTCCCGCGGAGAGCATGCCGAAGAGACGGCCGTTTTCGTTCACGATGGGCACGACGTTGATCGAGCCCTGCGCCATGGTCTGCCAGGCGAGGTGGACCGTGACGGAGTTGTTGAGCGCGGGCGTACGGTCATAGTCCAGATCCCGGATCTGCGTGCGCATGTTCTTGATGTAGGGGGGCGGCTCCATGCCGAAATGGTCCAGCAGGCGCTGGGTCTCGTCGTTGATGGCGCCGATGCGCACGGCCTTGTACTCCCGGTCGCCCAGAGCGTTGCGCAGCTGGGCGTAGGCCATGGAGGCCACGATCGAGTCGGTATCGGGGTTGCGGTGGCCGGTAACGTAGATGTCGCTCATGTTGCACTCCTTTGCTGATCGTTTCGTTCTTCGTATAATTATAATGATCATCGGATGGCGAAATCAATCGGGAATTCGATTGATTTCGCCGCCAAACAACAAGTTTGGCAGCGAATGATTCTTTGAATCATTCGCCCGATGCTCATTGCAATGAATATATGGCAAAACAGCCTCGCTGTTTTGCTGCGCCGCAAAGCGGCGCGGCGAAAAGCTTTTTTGCTTTTCGCCATCCTATAGTCATTATAATTGCAAAATACTATGTTTGCAAGGCATTTCGGCGCTTTTGCTTTTCAGAACGGACATCCTGTGATAAAATGAGGAAAAAAGAAAAGGAAGGGATGAGATGAAGAAAAAGCTCCGGCTGCTTATGACGCTGCTGATGTGCGCCGTCCTGCTCAGCGGCTGCGCAGCCGCGCCGCTGACCGGCCTGTTCGGAGGTCTCGTCGATAAGGTCTTCGATGAGATCCCGCACTTTGACGACATGGTCTACGAGCGGCCGCAGGCGGCGCTCGACGATATCGAGCGCAATCTGGCGAGGCTGGAGAAGGCCTTCGAGAGCGGCGCCTCCTTCCGCGCGGTGAAGCGCCTGCTCGACCGCTGCTATGAGGATTACTGCCATTTCGACACCATGTACTGCCTGGCCGAGATCCGCTCCTGCTGCGACATGAGCGACGGGTATTACGCCGCCGAGCTCGCCTGGTGCCTGGACGCCTACTACGACCTGCAGGACCTGATGGAGGAGATGTACTATCTCTGCGGCGGCTCGCCCATGGCGGAGCGGCTGGAGAGGGACTATTTCTGGGAGGGCTTTGCCGGCGAGTACGCCGACGCGTCCCTGTCCGTCTACAACGAGGAGAGCCTTGCGCTGATGCACCGGGAGAGCGCCCTGCTGTCGGAATACCGGGAGCTCACGGCGAGCCCGGGCGTCACGCTGGATAACGGGCGGGAGGTCGATCTCTACGGCTACCTGGCCGGGGCCGGCGAGGAGGAGTACTGGGAGGCGCTGATGGCCTACTACCGCCAGTATAACGCGGAGATGAGCCGGATCTATATCGAGCTCGTCAAAACCCGGCGGGAGCTTGCCGCCGTCCTAGGCTATGACAGCTATGAGGAAATGGCCTACGCCGACAGCTTCGAGCGCGACTATACGCCGGAGCAGGCCGCGCGCTATCTCAGCGACGTGCGTGAGCACATCGTCCCGCTGTATGAGGAGCTGGACGACTGGGCGGTGGACTACCCCTGGCTGGAGGAAGAGGAGCTCGTTGAGATCCTTCGCCGTGGGACAGAGGCCATGGGCGGCGAGGTGGAGGAGGCCTTCCGCTTCATGGAGCACTATGAGCTGTTCGACGTGAGCCTGAGCGAAAACAAGGCGGGCAAGTCCTTCCGGACCTATCTCAGCGATTACAACGCGCCCTACGTCTTCGTCGATCCCTACGGGGACGATTCGGACGTCCTGAGCTTCGCGCACGAGTTCGGCCATTTCGTGGACGCCTATGTCAACTACAACGCCTCGGAGAGCATCGACGTGGCGGAGCTCTTCTCCCAGGCCATGGAGTATCTGATGCTCGACTACGCCGGGGGCGCGCTGCCGGAGGAGAGGCTTGAGAACCTGCGGCGGCTCAAGTGGCTGGACACGCTGGAGCTCTATGTTCAGCAGGCCTCCTTTGCCGCCTTCGAAAAAGAAGTCTACGCCGCCGACCCGGCCGAGCTCGACGCGGACTTCCTCAACGAGCTGTCCCTGCAGGTCGCCGTCGACTACGGCTACTACGACGGGTACAGCGAGGACTACTACGCCCTGAGCTGGATCGACATCGTCCATTTCTTCGAGCAGCCCTTCTACGTGGTCAGCTACCCGGTGTCGAACGATCTGGCGCTGCAAATCTGGGAACTGGAACAGAGCGAGCCCGGCGCGGGACTGCAGAAGTATCTGGAGGCCCTGCCGCGGGACTATGACGGCATGATCGCCACCGCCGAGGCAGCCGGATTGGAGAGTCCCTTCGCCCCCGGCCGCGTGGCCCGGGCGGCGGAGGATCTGCGACGGAACCTCGCGCTGAGCCCTGCGCAGGCGGCGTAAAACCGAAAGATAGCACGGCAAAGCCCGGCGCGCAGCGCCGGGCTTTCAAGGTGTCGACAATTTGTCGACACCTTGAAAATCAAAAATGAGAACTTCCAAATAAGTTCTCATTTTTGAGTATATCAAACGCGAGAGGGAATAACCAATCCCCTCTCGCGCTCTCCCCATGCGAATCCATCTTCTGCCGCATTAGTTCGTCTGCAGTCTGAAGCCCGGCGCGCAGCGCCGGGCTTTCAAGGTGTCGACAAGTCGTCGACACCTTTTCGTTTGGCTCTTCGAAAGGGGAGCGCGTCAGGGAGCGGGCGTGCCGGTTTGCGTTTCGGCGGGATAGAAGCAGCGCCACTCCGGCTCGATGTCCAGCTCGAGGCTCTCGGCCAGACCGCGGCTGCGGATCTGCTCGTCGCTGAGCACGCCCAGCTCGGAGGTGTAGCTTACGTGCTCGGCGTCGCTGTACTCATAGCGCGCGGTGTCGATGATCTCGGTGCTCCAGCCGTCCTCCGCGATGCGGTAGAAGGTAAGCGAGCCGGCAGCGGCGCCATCTGAGGCGCGCACAACGAACAGGTCGTCCGCCCGGCTCAGATGGACGCGCTCGCCCAGCGGGACCTCCCTGCAGAGATAGTGCATGTCACGCCCGTCGAAGGCATACACGGCGATAGGGCTCAGATAGTCGCCGAAGCCGGCGCCGATCAGCAGCTCGGGCACGCCGTTGCCGTCGAAATCGTGGCGGGCCTCATAGAAGCTGTTCTCCTCAAAGCGGGTCAGCGCCGCGGTGTACCAGGGCAGCTCGGGATGGGCGTCCTCGTCGAATTCGTCCAGCCCGTCGAGGATGACCTGTATGAACTCGTCCTTCACGGCCTGCGCGGCAGCCTCGTAGGCGGCCGGATCATAGGCCGGCTCCTCCCCGGGCGCTTCGGGAGCGCTATTGTCAGCGGGCTCGGCGGCCTGCGCGGCCGGGGCTGCCTCGACAGCGGCGGCGGACGCCGTACTCCCGCAGGCGCAGAGGCTCAGCCCCAGTGACAGGCAGAGCAGCAGGAAAAGGATCGCGTGCGGTTTTTTCATGGAAAATGCCTCCTTTTGCCGGGAATGATCATTCTGTGATCCGATGCCCATTGCAATGGCTATACGGCGAAAAGCCTTTTGGCTTTTCGCCATCCGATATTCATTATACCCCGCAGCCCCCGAAAAGCAATGCTCTTCTCCCTTAAGAATTCTTAGTTTTGCCGCGAGCAAAAGAACAAGGCCGCCCTAAAGGGCGTGCAAATTAGGGAGCCGACAGGTTTTGCGAGGCCCTTTTCCGCCCATGCTTCACAGAAAACACCGGAAATACACGAAGTATTTCCGGTGTTTTCAAGCTGTCGACAAAGTGTCGACAGCTTGAAAATCAAAAATGAGAACTCCCCAAAAAGTTCTCATTTTTGAGTATATCAATCGCGAGAGGGAATACTCCCCATGCGTGTCAAACTTCGGCAGCATGGGTTTGTCTACAGTCTGAAGCTCCGTCGGAAGACGGAGCTTTTTTCTGCTGCGGAAGTGATGTGCGTTCTGCTGCGGGCGCGCCGCTCAGCTCAGAGTGCGGAACACCGGCATGTAATCCAGCGGGGCCGCAACGGTGACGGTCTGCCCACCTT
This sequence comes from Oscillospiraceae bacterium, assembly GCA_902778285.1. GTDB lineage: Bacteria > Bacillota > Clostridia > Oscillospirales > Oscillospiraceae > Limivicinus. The sequence goes on from CACYXC010000042.1 coordinate 5,866, forward strand.
CGTATCGTTCGCCGGTCGAAGTGAGCTCCCAGCGCCCGGCGGGGAGATAGACCGCCCGCTCAAACTGATCGAGCGTCAGGATTGGGGCGACCAGGAAGTCCTTCCCGAAGAAGTACTGATCCTCGATCTCCCAGCATTTCGGGTCGTCGGGGAACTCGTAGAACATGGTCCGGATCAGCGGGGAGCCGTTCTCGCTCGCCTCGTCGAAGAGGGCCCTGATGTAGTCGCGCATGGCGATGCGCAGCTCATAATACTTCCGCAGGATGCGGAAGTTCTCCCCGCCGTAGCTCCACAGCTCGTTCGGCTGGCCGCAGTGCATGTAGCCGCCGCCCCAGTCCCGGTCGTCCAGCGGCGCTATGGTGTAGGGACCGCGGTCGCCGTGCATGCGGAGAACGGGGGAGAAGACGGCGAACTGAAACCAGCGGACCAAAAGCTGCTGAAAATCCGGGTCGTTCACGTCGTCGGTCATGAAGCCGCCGATATCCGTGGTCCACCAGGGGATGCCGGCAAGGCCCATGTTCAGCCCGCCCTGGAGCTGATCGCGCAGCGCCTCGAAGGTACTCGGGATGTCGCCGGACCAGACGACGTTGCCGTACTTCTGGCTCCCGGCCCAGGCGCAGCGGAGCAGGTTCGCCACCGGCTTTCCCTCCGCACGCATGGGCTCGTCGAAGGCGCGGCTGTAGAGCTGCGGGTAGAGATTGGAGCAGCTCAGGGCCGGGCCCTCGGCGTAGCGGTAGTTGTCGTAGTCATATACGCCGTAATCCGGCTCGGAGTTATCCAGCCAGAAGGCGTCGATGCCGAGATCGTAATAATTTCGTTTGCACACGTCCCAGATGTACTGCCGCGCCTCGGGATTGAAGACGTCGATCGTCACGCAGTCGCCCTGATAGTCGTAGGTCTGCGCCGCGCCGCGCTCCGTGCGGATCAGCAGGCCGCGCTCCATCATGGGCCGGAAATTCTCGCTGCGCCGGTCCACGCTCGGCCAGACGGAGACGATGACCTTCGTGCCCATCCGGTGCAGCTCCTCCACCATGGCTTTGGGATCGGGCCAGTAGGTTTTGTCAAATTTCCAGTCGCCCTGCACCGTCCAGTGGAAGAAGTCGATGACGATCAGGTCGAGCGCGATGCCCTCCGCCCGATACCGCCGCGCAACGTCCAGCACCTCATCCTGCGTCCGGTAGCGCAGCTTGCACTGCCAGAGCCCCATGCGGTCCTCGGGGAAGGCCGGCGCACGCCCGGTGACGGCGGTATAGTTTTCGAGGAGCGCCTTCGGCGTGTCGGCAACGGTGATCCAGTAGTCCATCTGCCGGGTCGCGCGGGCGATCCACTCGGTGTAGTTTTTCCCGAAGGTCACCTGCCCGACGGCGGGGTTGTTCCACAGGAAGCCGTAGCCGAGAGAGGAGAGGGCGAAGGGGACGCTCGCCTGGCTGTTGCGCTGGGCAAGCTCGAGGATGCAGCCCTTGAGATCCAGACAGGGCTGCTGGTACTGGCCCATGCCGTAGAGCTTTTCGCCCGGGCTGCTCTCAAACTTGACGCTCAGGCTGTATTCGCTTGCGCCGATGATGCCCTTCCAGGTCCGGTTGACCACCTTCAGGCAGCGGCTCTCGCGGGAGAGCGTGCCGTCGTAGAAGCGGTAGTATTCCCGCAGAATGAGCGCATCGTCTTTGTAGAAAGAAATGACGCCCGCGAAATTTACCACCGCCCTGATCCGCCCGCAGCGGACAGAGGCGATCGGCCGCGTATCCCAGCTCCCGTCGCCGACCCGGTGCGGCTCGGTGCCGATTTGCACTTCCGCTTCGGATTCGACCGGCTCCGTCAGCGCCCCGTTTTTGTCCCGGATCGCCGGCTCCATCGTTGCGCGCACGCGCAGCGCGTCTTTCCCCCAGGCCTCGATGCGCAGGGTCTCTCCCTGCCGCCTGCAGATCAGGGCGTTCTGCTCCGCAATAAACTGCATAGACTTTCCTCCCGTTTCTGTTCCCGTCCCCGGTCGATACGCCGGGCTTTCACTTCCCATTCCCGTCAAGGACCGACAGGGTGTTCAGCATATAGGAAAAGCGTCTCCCAAAGCCCTCGGCGGCCTCAATAGAGAAGTGCGCCGCAGCGACGCGGCAGCCGTCGGCCGCCGGGATGATATACACCGCCTGCAGCTGATCCGCCATTCTGCCGGTGCCCTTGAGCTCGGACGCCTCGATCCGTATACAGCTGCCCGCGCGTTCAAACACCCGCGAGCTCTCAAGGAGATCGTATTCCTCCGAAAGCGCCGCCCTCACGGACGCGGCGGCGGTATCGGCGTCCTCCGCGCTGTATGTCAGCTCGAGATAGTTCTCGGGATGATCGGGGTCGTCCCAGATCGAGAGGAAGCATTCCCGATCCGATTCGCTGCGCCGTACGAACAACTCGTAGTCATAGTCCATCTCGATGCCGACCGTGTCGTTTCGGATATGCTCGTATCTGACGGTCTCCTCCATGCCCTCGATGACGATGACCGCCTCGAAGCGTTCGCCGTCCTGCCTGCCGGACCCGGCCGCAGCTTCGGCGGCCTCGGAAGGCGCGGCCTGCGCCTCGTCGGCGGGCGCTTCGCTTTGCGGGGCGCGGGCGTTTCCGCAGCCGGCCAGGGACAGCACAAGCGCCGCGATCAATGCCAATGCCGCAACAGCCTTTTTCATGTTATTCTCCGAATAATGATCATCGGATGGCGAAATCAATCGAGGATTCGATTGATTTCGCTGCCAAACGACAAGTTTGGCAGCGAATGATTCTTTGAATCATTCGCCCGATGCTGCGCCGCGAAGCGGCGCGGCGAAAAGCTTTCTGGCTTTTCGCCATCCTATAGTCATTATACCTGATGTGTTTGAGATGAGAATCATTATACTCAAATCTGATAGAAAAGTTCAACTCTTTCCGGCGAAATTTATGCCATACTTGGTTGGAGACCTGGCAAATAGATCTCCGTTATCTGCCGAGGCCTCCGCCTCGTCCGGCGCAGATCCCTCTCGAAAAGCTTTTGAACGCTCTTATCGGATTTCAGTATCATCCGCCCCTTGACAAAAACATGGGAGCGTGCTAACATATGAACAGTCATTCATATGAATGGAGGTGCAAATGATGGAGCACGACCACAACGCGATCCTGAAAAAGGTCCGGCAGGAACTGCCGGCCGACGAGCTGCTGAGTGATCTGAGCGATCTGTTCAAAATCTTCGGGGACACTACCCGCTGCAAGATCCTCTATGCGCTGTTTGAATCGGAGATGTGCGTGTGCGCGATTGCGGAGCTGCTGGGCATGACCCAGTCGGCCATCTCCCACCAGCTGCGCATCCTGAAGGACGCGGACCTGGTCGGCAAGCGCCGGGAGGGCAAGACTATCTACTACTTTCTCTCCGACGACCACGTGCGTACCATCATCGCCCAGGGTTTCGAGCATTTGATCGAAGACTATACGGAAAGGGAGTAAATCGACATGAAAAAGGTATTCAAGCTGGAGGATCTGGACTGCGCCAACTGCGCCGCCAAGATGGAGGCCGCCATCAAAAAGCTGCCCGGCGTGACGAACGCGACCGTCAGCTTCATGACCCAGAAGCTGAGCATCGAGGCCGACGACGCGGTCTTTGACGAGGTCGTGCAGGCCGCCGTCAAGTGCATCGCGAAGGTCGAGCCCGACTGCCGGGTGATCCTTCGCTAAGCGCCATGAGCAGGAAGCAGAAAAAGACGCTTCTGCGCATCATCGTCTCGGCCGTACTCTGCGTCGCGGCGGCGCTGCTGCCGCTGGAGGGCGTCTGGAAGGCGCTGGCCTTCGCCGTGCCCTATCTGATCATCGGCTATGATGTGCTGCGCGGCGCCGCGCTCGGCATCCTCCACGGACAGCTTCTGGACGAGAAGTTCCTGATGGCTCTGGCCACGCTCGGCGCCTTCGCCATCCGGGAATATCCCGAGGCCGCGGCCGTCATGCTCTTTTACCAGATCGGCGAGTTCTTCCAGTCCGTGGCCGTCAGCCGCAGCCGCAAGTCCATCGCCGCCCTGATGGACATCCGCCCCGACAGCGCCACCGTGCTGCGTGACGGAGAGGAGCTGGAGCTGGACCCCGAGGAGGTGGCGCTCGGCGAGACGCTTGTGATCCGCCCGGGCGAGCGCATCCCCCTCGACGCGGTCGTGCTCGAGGGCAGCAGCAGCGTGGATACCGCCGCGCTCACCGGCGAGAGCATGCCGGTGGACGTCGCGGAGGGCGACCGCCTGATTTCCGGCTCCATCAACCTGACCGGGCTTCTGAAGGCGCGCGCCGACAGCGTCTACGCCGAGAGCACCGTGGCCCGCATCCTGGAGCTTGTGGAGAACTCTGCCGAGAAAAAGGCGCGGGTCGAGAGCTTCATCACGCGCTTTGCCCGCTGGTACACGCCGATCGTGGTCGTCGGCGCGCTGCTGCTGGCGATCGTTCCTCCGCTCTTCGCGGGAAACTGGAGTCAGTGGCTCGAGCGCGCGCTGATCTTTCTGGTGGTCTCCTGCCCCTGCGCGCTGGTGGTCTCCGTGCCGCTCAGCTTTTTCGGCGGCATCGGAGGCGCCTCCCGGCACGGCATCCTCATCAAGGGCGCGAGCGAGCTGGAGACGCTCGCCGGCGTGGATACCTTCTGCTTTGACAAGACCGGCACGCTGACGCAGGGCCGCTTCGCCGTGGAGGCCGTACATCCCAAAGAGGTCTCCCCAGACGAGCTGCTGGACATCGCGGCCGCGGCCGAGAGCTATTCCGCCCACCCGGTGGCCCAGTCCATCCTGCAGGCGCACGAGGGCGACATCGACAAAAGCCGCCTCGGCGAGATCGAGGAGCTGGCGGGTCTCGGCATCCGCGCCGTGGTGGACGGGCAGAGCTACTGCGTCGGCAACGCCGCACTGATGGAGAAGGTCGGCGCGGACTGGCACGACTGCCATCTGCCCGGCACGGTCATCCATCTCTCCCGCGGCAGCGAGTATCTGGGCCATATCGTCATCAACGACAGCCTCAAGGACGACGCGGCGGACGCGATCCGTGCGCTCCGGGAGCTGGGTGTGAAGCGGACCGTCATGCTCTCCGGCGACAAGGCCTCCGTGGCCGCCCATGTCGCCGGGCAGCTCGGCATCGACACCTGCCTGGCCGAGCTGCTGCCCGTGCAGAAGGTGGAGCAGGTCGAGGCGCTGCTGGCGCAGGGCTGCACGCTCGCCTACGTGGGCGACGGGATCAACGACGCGCCGGTGCTCACCCGCGCCGACGTGGGCATCGCCATGGGCGCGCTCGGAAGCGACGCCGCCATCGAGTCGGCGGATATCGTGCTGATGGACGACAAGCCCTCCCGTCTGCCGCTGGCCCTGCGCATCGCGCGCAAGACCATGCGCATCGTACGGGAAAACATCGTGCTCGCGCTGGGTGTGAAGATCCTGATCCTGATCCTCGGCGCGCTGGGCCTTGCCAACATGTGGCTGGCCGTCTTCGGCGACGTGGGGGTGCTGATCCTCGCGATCCTCAACGCGCTGCGCTGCATGAGGGCGGCGGTATAGTTTTCAGTTTTCAGTGTTCAGTTTTCAGGAGAAAACGAAGGCGGATAATTACTGAAAACTGAAAAACAGAGTGGATGTGTTTTTCACATCCACTCAGACTGTAGACAAACCCATACAGAGCAAGTCGGACTCGCATGGGGAGAGCGCGAGAGGGGACGGTAATCCCCTTTCGCGGTACAATCTGTGCAAAAGACAGCTTGAGTGGATGTGTTTTTCACATCCACTCTGTTTTTTTTGATCAGGGAACTGTCCAGGCCATGTCCCGCGCGGCGAGGCCGCGGCCGCCCGCCTGCACCGTGCGCAGCTCCCGCAGGACCTGCGGCAGACAGCGCGCAAGGAATTCGTCCAGCATAGGCTCGGTCAGGTAGCGGGTATCTCCTTCTGCCTGCCGGGTGAAATCCCCGGCAAACTCCCGCAGGAAGCGGTCCAGATCGAAATGCGCGATCTCGTTGACCGGCTCGCTTTCAAAATCCGGCGGGCGCTCCACTTCGTTTCGGATGCCGTAGCGCTCTGTGATATAGGCGTTGAGCAGCGTGTAATCCAGATGCAGGCGCTTGATCTGCTCCGGCTTCTGCGCATCGATGTTGACGCCTACCCGCTCCCGGAAGAAGACGCGGTAGAAGTTGTCCTCGACCAGGTGCATGTAATAGCCCAGATACAGGTCGTCCGCCGCCATTCGGTCGCCGAAGCGACGGCGGAACGCGTCGAAATCGAAGAACATGATCCCCGGCGTCGAGCGATCGGTGAAATGGGCGAGCTTTCGCTCCTCCTGCGCGCTGTAGGCGTCCGGCAGGATGCTCCCGAGCAGAAAGCGTTTCCGGTCGCGCACCGGGCACTCGCGCAGCATCAGTTCGCCGAGGACGTAGTGGATCGTGCGCTGGGCCACTTACTTCTTGCCGAGGCTGCCGAGCAGATCCAGCAGCCCGCCGCCGTTTCCGCCGCCGAAGCTCTGGAGCAGCGTGGAGAGGATATCCGCGTCCTGCTCGCCCTTGAGGAGCTTCAGCGCCGCCTTGCGGGTCTCCGCGTCGGCCTTGCGGTAGGCGTTGAGCATGGTCTTCTCCGCGCTCGTCAGCTCCACCGCTGTGGTCGCGGCGGTTTTGGCCGTGCTGCTCGCGGTCTTTTTGGCGGTGCCGGTCTTCTTTGCGGTGCTCGTGCCTGCCTTGGCGGTGCTGGTCTTCTTCGCAGTGGCCGCGCTCGTCTTGGCCGCTGTGGTCTTCTTCGCCGCGGCCGTCGAGGCGCCGCCCTTCGGGGCCTCGAGCAGAGACTTCTGCGTGACGCCGGTCGCCTTGGCGATGGCCTTGAGCTGGGTCTGGCTCAGCTCCTTCTCGCCGCGCTCGGCCTTGCCGATGTCAGAGCCGGTCAGCCCGCCGACCTGCTCGGCCAGCGCGGTCTGGCTCAGGCCCGCCTTGGCGCGGGCTTCTTTAATGAGTTCGCCGACTTTTTTTGCCGCCATGAGAATCCTCCTTACTTCATCGCGGACAGCAGCGCGCTCATCAGCGCGTTGCCGTTGAGGCTGTTGTCGTTCTCCTGGATGCCGCCGCTCAGCAGGGAGCCCAGCAGACCGCCCGCGGCGGGCGCGCTGCTCTGGCCGCCGCCCAGCAGGGAGCCCAGCAGGCCGCCGCCGGAGGGAGCGCTGTTCTGGCCGCCGCCCAGCAGGGAGCCCAGCAGGCCGCCGCCGGAGGGGGCGTTGCTCTGGCCGCCGCCCAGCAGGGAGCCCAGCAGGCCGCCGCCGGAGGAGGCACTGCTCTGGCCGCCGCCGAGCATTGCCATCACGTCGCCCAGATCCAGACCGTCCGACAGATCGACCTTGCCGGCTGCGCCGTGGGAGGTCGTTGCGGCGGACAGGCCGCTGAGCAGGGCCGGGGCAATGCCGGAGAGCGCGCTCGAGACCTCGTTGGCGCTCAAACCGGTCTGCGCGGCAAGGCCGTTGAGCTCGGAAGCGGCGCTGCCGCCGAGGATGTGGCCCAGGATCTTGCTGCCGTCGGCCTGGTCGGCCTCGGCGATCTGTTCGGGCATGGACTTGGTGCTGCGGTGCTGGGTCAGCGCGCCGAGCAGGGACTGCACGCCGCTCTGGGAAGAGGCGTTGTTGGTCATGGCTTTGAGCAGCAGGGGAATGGCGAGGGGCAGCAGCTTTTTCAGCGCGGCGCCGCCGATGCCGGTCTTTTTGGCCAGCGCGCTGATCGCGCCGTCCGCCATCAGGGTTTTGAGCAGAACACTGAGCAGATTCATTTTGTACCTCCTGAATTGTTTTCGCGTTGACGCTGATTTCAGTATACTACAGCAAAACGGTTTTTTCATCCGTTTTTTTGAAATAAGGATGCCGGGCGCGGTCAGAACAGAAGCTGCAGGGCGTTGTAGATCTCGATGGACCAGGTGGCCCAGTCGTGCCCGCCGCGGCAGACGTGGAAGAAGGCGTTCTCCCCGTCGCGCAGGCGCTCGACCAGCGGCACCACGGAGTAGAACACGCTCTGCTCGCCCTTGAGCGCAACGTCATAATCGCCGGCCGCGGCATAATACAGGGCGATCGGGTAGTCCCGCTGCGCGGCCGAGTCCAGCGACTCCACGATCCAGCCGCTGTTGGCGTCCCCCGAGAGGCAGATGAAGCGGGAGAAGAAGGCCAGGCTCTGACACATGCCGGTGTCGTAGGTGAAGTAGGAGCCCCAGGAGTTGCCGCCGAGGGCGAAGTGCTCCCGCGCGGCGATGAGCGCCTCGGGGCTGCCGTTTTCGGCGTAGGTGCTGAAGTTCTCAACCGTGTAGGGCAGGATCACGTTCTGCAGCTCATAGGCCATCTGTTCGTACTTGGGCTTGTAGAAATCCTCCCCGCGGTTGAGATACTGCGAGGCGGAAACGATGATCAGCGGATCGATGATCTTCTCGGCGATCATACGGTCGTAGATCCAGCGCATCTGGATCTCCCGCCCGTCCTCCAGCTCCCAGGGCGTGTTGAGCCAGGACTCCTCCGTGGCGCGCAGGCCGTGCATCAGCACCAGCACGTTGTAGCGCTGTCCGGGGTCGTAGTCATAGGGCAGGTAGAAGCTCACGTTCATGGTCACGGGCATCTGCCGCGTCCAGTCAGTGGTCTCGAAGCTCCAGCGAAGGATCGTGCCCTCCTGCTCGCAGGGCTCGTAAAAGCGGTCCGGCAGCAGGTCCTCGCGGAAGTCCGGGCTCCGCCCGCAGCTGCACAGGGCCTTGACATAGTGGTGCACCACTTTGGAGCCGCAGATCAGGCACTCGCCCTCCGTGCTGTGGAAGGGATGCTCACAGGCATAGCCGCACAGGACGCAGACGCCGTTTTCAAAGGCGGGATGGCCGCATTCCTCCGGCGAGAGGGAGGGGATGGGCTCACTCGTCGGCTCCGGGGTCAGGGTCGGTTCGGGCGTCGGCGTCGGCGCGGGCTGCCTCTCCTGCAGCCGCGCAGCCAGGATCCCGACCGCGACGCCGAGGCAGAGCAGCAGCACCAGCAGCAGCGCCGGAAATCCGCCGGTCCTTTTTTTCATCGGCATCCCTCCTCCAGCGCCGTCTGCAGCGCGGCGCACACATCGCTCAGTTCCTCCGGCCGCAGCTTCAGCACCGCCCGGTCAAAGGTGAACAGGCCGTTGGTCTCGTCCTCCACGTCCGAGACCTGCGTGTAGATCGCCCCGCACAGGCCCTGCCGCGCAAGCTCCGGCAGCTCCCTGCCGTAACATTCGCGCAGCGCGGCCGCGAAGCTCTCCCGGTCCCTGTATTTGCGGTAGCCGTAGGTCTTCTCCCCGTTGAAGCTGTGCGCGGGGATCTTCCAAACAAAGCCGCCGAACTCGCTGAGCAGCTGGGGCAGCGGCTCCTTTCCGAGGCGGAGCGGCTCGAAATAGATATGCAGGCTGTCCACGTCGCTCTTTTTCTGGTGGAACCACCCGGAGGTCGCGTCGATGAAGCGCTCCGGGTCCAGGGCCTTGAGGCGCTCGTAGGCCTCGTCCGCCCGGAACTGGCCCCAGCCCTCGTTGAAGATGGTCCAAAGGCAGATCGAGGGGTGATTTCCCAGCAGGCGCAGCGTTTCCTCCATGCTTTGCAGGAAAATCTCCCGGCCCCTTGGGTCGCGGTGCAGGCGCGTGTCCCGGCGCTTCCGGATATGCAGCGTGGGCAGCGCCGTGTCGCGGAGAAAGGAGTAGTCGCCGTTGTTGACCATGTCCTGGAAGACGATCATGCCGAGGCGGTCGCAGTCGTAGTAAAACTGCTCCGGCTCGATCTTGATGTGCTTGCGCAGGGTGTTGAAGCCCAGGGACTTCATGGCCAGGATGTCCTTTTCGTAGGCCTCCGGCCCGGCGGGGGTCCAGAGCCCGTCGCTCCAGTAGCCCTGATCCAGCAGGCCGTTGAAGAAATACGGCTTCCCGTTGAGGCAGAGGCGGGGGACGCCGCGAAAGCTCCCGACAGAGAGCGTGCGCAGCGCGAAATAGGACGCCACCCGGTCCTCGCCGCTTTCCAGCGTGAAGTCATAGAGCCGCGGGGACTCCGGACTCCAGAGCTGCGCGTCCGGCATCGGGATGCGGACCCGCCCCTCCGTGAGCGGGTAGCGCTTCCCCTCCAGCAGGACGCAGCCCTCGCCGACGCCCTCGGCCTCGATCTCCGCCCAGTCGCAGCCGGTGCGGATGTTCAGCGCGCGGACGTAGCTCTCCGGCACCGGCTCGAGCCATACCGTCTGCCAGATGCCAGAGCAGGGCGTATACCACATGCCGCCGCACTTTCGGCTCTGTTTGCCCCAGGGATAGCGGCGGTCCAGATCGTTGATCACCGAGACACACAGCTCGTTTTCCCCCTCGCGCAGAGCGTCGGTCACATCGACGCGGAAGGGCAGGTAGGCGTTGTCGTGCCGGCAGAGCTCCCGGCCGTTGAGCGTGACGACGGCGAGCCGGCTGACCGCGCCGAAGTGCAGCAGCACCCGCCGGCCGCGCCAGCTGTCGGGGATCGCGAAGACCCGGCGATAGGCGATCTCCTCGCCGATCGCCGGCGCCGTGTCCAGAGCGCTCAGCAGGCTCTCCGCGCAGAAGGGGACGCGGATCTGCCGCGTTTTCCCGCCGAAGGAGCAGTCCCACAGGCCGTTGAGGCAGAGCCAGTCCGCCCGGCGCAGCTGCGGGCGCGGATAGCGCTCCCAGGGGATCGCGGGCAGCGCGCGGCCCTCCTCAGTATACAGTTTCCGCACGCGCCTCGCCCCCTTTTTTCGTTTCATTCAAAAAATAGTATAGCGCATTGTCCTCCGTTCGTCAAAACAAACGTCGAAAAATGAAACACGCGGTGAGAGCCGGGCTCTCACCGCGTGGAGATGCTGCGTTTTATTCCTCGCCGTCGTCGCAGATCAGACCGTAGCCGCCCTGCTTGCGCTTGTAGACCACCGCAATGGCATCCTCGGCGTCCATGTTGCGGAACACGAAGAACTCGTGGTCCAGCAGGTTCATCTGCAGGATGGCCTCCTCGGGGGACATGGGCTTGATGGAGAAGCGCTTGGAGCGCACGATCTTGAACTCCTCATCCGCCTCTTCCTCCTGAGGCGCGAAGGCAGGCACGGCGTCGCGCTCCACCAAAGCACCGTCCCGGAGCCGCTTCTCCAGGCGGGTCTTGTTCCGGCGGATCTGCCGCTCGATCGCGGCCACGCCGGAGTCGACGGAAGCGTACATGTCGTTCGTAAGTTCGCTTGCACGGTAATACAGGCCGTTGTTGTGGATGGTGATCTCTGCCCGGAAGCGCCCGCGCTCCAGGCTGAAGGTTACAAAGGCCTCTGCCTCGTTTCTGAAGAAACGGTCCAGCTTGCCGATCTTCCGCTCGGCATAGGCTCTCAGATCCTCAGAGGAATCCATCTTCTTCTCGGTGAAAGTGAACTTCATTTGTGCCAACTCCTTTCAGTGTCTCGTACCGGACAGCGGCGCCCGCTGTCCGTGTTTTTATTGTAACACAAGCGTCTCGGAAAAAGAAGTCCATTTTGTGAAATCGTCACAAGCGACGGAAGAACGACAGATCTTTTGTATAACTATACAAAAAAGCTTTGAGTTTTGAGTCGTGAGTTTTGAGGGAAGCGATCGGGCGGCAGGGGAACCAACCGATTCTCGCTTTTCCTCAAAACTCTGAACTCAATTCTCAAAGCTGTTTACCAGTCGGTGATCAGCTCGCAGTCGGGCAGGGCCGCGCGGAAGGCGTCGAGCTGCTCCTGGGTCAGCGGGTTGCCGCCGACCTTCAGGACCTTCAGACCGCTCAGCCGGTGCAGGACCTGGATCGATGCGATGCGGTTGCCGGTCAGGTCCAGCATCTCGAGCGCCGGGAGCGCGCCGAGCGATGAGATCTCGGTCAGCTCGTTGTAGCTCAGATCCAGCTGGCGCAGCGTGAGCCGGCTGGGGCAGTACTCCAGCTGATAGATCGCAGTCAGGTGGTTCTGGCTCAAATTCAGGCTCTCCAGACTGTCAAGCCGGTTGATCCCCTCGAGGTCCGTCAGGTTCTGCCCGCTCAGATCCAGGTCCGTCTGGTCGCTCGGGTAGGTCTTGCCGCCGATGGTGGCCGTGTAGACCAGGTCGGAATGGATGATCGTGCAGCCGGGGATCATGGATTTGAGATAGCTGACCGCGTCGTTGCTCAGCCCGTCGTTCTCCTCCAGCGAGAGGCCGCTGAGCATGACCAGCTTCTCCAGGTACTGCAGGTCCATGTCCACGAGGCCGGTGTTTTTGAGCTTGAGGTTCTGGAGATTGACGAGCTTGGAAAGGCCGGAGAAGTCGGAGAGCGGATTGTCCGACAGGTCCAGCGCGGTCAGCGTGGTCATCGCGCCGAGCGGCGTCGTATCGGTCAGCTGGTTGCCGGAGACGTTCAGGCTGCGAAGCCGGCTCAATCCCATCAGCGGCCGCAGGTCGGTGACCTCGTTGTTTGACAGGTCCAGCAGCTCCAGCCCCGGGATGTTCATGAGCGCCTGCAGATCGCTGATCTGATTGCCGCCCAGCTTGAGCCAGCGCAGCTGCCGGCAGACGGCGAGGGCCGAGATGTCCCGGATCTCGCGGCCGGAGAGATCCAGCTGCGTCACGTCGGACTGGAAGGTCAGGCCGCCGAGGCTGATATCCGCGGCCTCGCCCTTCTCCACGTCGCTGTAGATGGCGCAGGCGGGCAGCGCCTCGGACAGGGCGGTCAGCTCCTCTTTGGTGATGGGCATGTTACGCAGGCTCAGCAGGCTGAGATTGCCCAGCTCATACAGCGGCGAAAGATCCTCCGCAGGGTTGCCGTCCAGATACAGGATGCGCAGCTCGGACAGTCCCGACAGCGGCGACAGATCCGTGATCCGATTCCCGCTCAGGTTCAGGATGTCCAGCCCGCCGAGTCTGGCGAGCGCGGAGACGTCGGTCAGGGCGTTGTTCATCAGGGAGAGGTTATCCAGCGCGTAGAGCCTGCAGATCTCCTCCAGATCGCCGTCGGTCAGGCCGCGGTCGTCCAGGACCAGATCGGTGGTGGTGGCGTCCATCCCCTGTCCGAGGACGGAAACCCGCTCCGCCTCCTGCAGCGCCTGACGCTTGCCGTCGATGCGCGCGATGCGCGTGCTCACGGCCTCGTGCGTCAGATCCATGCCGCGCAGCAGCTCGAGCGCCTTTTCCAGATTGTCCTGCTCCTCGTAGCAGTCCGCCATCAGGAGGAGACACTCCTCGCTCTCCCGCTCGGCAGCGGCCTTGCGCAGCGCCCGCAGGGCGGTGTCGTAGTCCCCCGCCTCCCGGCTCTGCACGGCGAGCGCCATGCTCTCGGCGTAGACGTCCGTCCGGGTGTAGTGCAGCTGCAGCGCCGCGAGCAGCGCCAGCAGCAGCAGGGCCGTGACCGTGCCCGCGAGGAACCAGCGCCGTTTCCGTTTTTCACCGGGCGGCAGCTGCGGTCTCTCCAGCAGGCGCTGCTTCACCGCATGGCGCGGCGCGAGTCGGCGTCTGCCGGCCGCGTGGGCGCCGGTGCGTGTGCTTCTTTTCATATACTGTCTTCCGTCTTCTCCACATTCTCTGCGGGAGGCTCCACCACGATGGGCTCCTTCTCGACCGCAGCGGGCTTCGCCGGCGCCTCAGGCGCCTGGGCGGGCTCCCAGGGCTGTTCCTTCGGCTCCTTGACGAACTTCTTCATGGCGAGGGCGGTGAAGAGCAGCGAGAGCATGATGCACAGCACGCTCATCTCCTGCATGCCCTCGGCGAAGGTGACGGGGTTGACCGTGTCGCGCAGGCGCGCGATGTCCTCCACGCCCACATGGTAGCAGAAGGGGAGGAGAAACAGCGGGACCAGCAGCCACTTGGTCCGGATCAGCGTAAAGACCGTGCCGCAGTAGAGGATCGCCACCGCCGCGTAGAGCAGCAGGCAGAGCAGCATCTGCGTGGTGTTCTCAAAGCTCAGCGCCTTGAGCACGAAGAAGGCCACGCCGCCAAGGACCGGCAGGGCGGTGGTCCAGAGCGCATGCTTGCCCAGGAAGGCCAGCAGCAGGATGAACAGCAGGCCGCTGGCGATGGGCAGGATGATCTGCGTGATCAGAAAATAGCGGTCGTTCCACAGCCCCCAGCAGCCGATGCCGCGGAAGATGATGGACAGCAGCATGAAGATCAGCGCCGCCGAAGTCCAGAAGCTGTTCTTTTCCACGTAGTATTTGATCTTAGTCTCTAACATTTCCGTATCTCCGCCTTTCTATCGCACACAGATTTTCCGGATTTATAAATTATATCATGCGCTCTGTCAATATGCAAGATACGGGGCGGTCCGCGGAGCGCCTGTTTTTTTTCACCCTTATTGACAAGAACTGTCCGGGGCGGGAAGCATCGCCTCCCGCCCCGGTCATAGTTGTTATCCATACTGCTCCGCCACGTAGAGACCGGCACGGCTCTGGATGCTGGCCGCAGCCTCGTCCAGTGTTTTAGCACCCTCAAAATACAGCCGCGCCTCGGTGTTCAGGATCTCCAGCAGCGGCGCGTCGTCGTGCACGAGCTTTTCGGTACCGTATACCAGCTCCCGCAGGCGCTCAGCGTCCCCCTCGGTGAAGTATTCGTAGCCGTCAAATTCTTCGCTGCGTCCGCTCCAGATTTCGACACTCCGGGCGAGCGCATCTTCAAAGGCGGAGCGCAGCACGGGGATCCCGTAGTCCACGGGCTGCTCCGTGCGCGTCAGCAGCAACTTGAGAAAGCGCCAGGCCGCCTCTTTGTGCTCCGAGCCTGCCATCATGCCGAGGCGGATAAAGCCGCCCGTGCTCTCGTCGTAGGGCGTCCCGCCCGCGCCGAGGCGCATGAAGCAGCTGCCGTTCCCGCTTGTCTCGGGGAAGCCGCAGTAGACATAGCCCTCATCCTCCAACAGGCGGCGGCAGAGGAAGCTGCCGCCCGCGGCGTCCTCCTGGCTGATGAGCAGGGCCGCGTGCGTCCCCTCTGGCTCCGGCAGGTCTCGCACAAAGCGCAGGCCGCGCCTGAAGCTCTCATTTTCAAAATCGCAGACCGCCCTGTCGTAGTCCACATACTCCGCCGTGGCCATCTTCAAAAAGGCGTCCAGCAGCACCTCGCGGTCCCGCCCGGCGAAAAACATCTCGTATTCCGGGTGCTCCGCGGCAAGCCGCTCCACGGCGTCGTAAGTCCAGCTCTCCCGGCCGGGAAAGAGCGACGCATGCGTCGCCATCGTCACCAGCGTGAAGCGCGGCTGGATCTCATACAGGCCGCCCCTGCGCAGCATGGCCTGCAGCAGAGGCTGGATGAAGTCCTCCCGGCCGATCTCCGGGTCGGCGTCGAGATAGGGAAGCAGGTTTTCCAGCACCCGCCCGTCCAGTGCGCTCCCCGGCAGGAGCGAGGTGTCGAGCAGGTCCACGCCGCCCTGCGTCGCAAGTTCGATCATCTGCCGGTCATAGGCGGCGCCCTCCGTGTCTTCCAGACGCCGCACCGTGATCTTGTACTCCGGGTCTGTGTGGTTGAAGTAGAGGATCTGGTCGGCGTACAGGCTGTCGTAGCCGTGGCTTGCCAGCACCAGCTCTTTTTTCACTGAGAGCAAGCCCTCCGTGAGACGCACATAGCCGCGCTCGGCGGGGTACCAGATCTCGCCCTTCTCGTTTTCAAAGGCCGCGCCGCCGCCCAGCGAGTCCATGTCAAGAGCCACGTCTATCCAACTGAACAGGCGGCGGATCTCCCCGCTCGCCGGATCATAGATCCCGACGGCCCGGCCAGCGTCCAGGTCGCACAGGACGTTCCCCCGGTCGCTGACGTACCGACTCACGCTCAGATCCACGGCCGAGCCGTAGCGCAGCGCGGCGAGGTCGAGAGGCCGCGCGCCGCCGTTGTGCGCGGTGTACAGCAGCTCGCCCGCCCGGGAGCCGTCCAGCTCCGTGAGGCCGGGGATCGTCTCCAGCAGACGGGCGGAGGCATCCACGCGGTAGGCATTGTCCCAGTCGTAGAGCAGCGCCTCGTCCCGGCTCAGAGCAAAGACGCCGGCAAAGCTCCGGCTCATGCTCTCGCTGTTGCCGCCGGGCTCGATGTCGACGGCCATGCGTCTCCCCGCGCCGGTGGAGAGGTCAACGCGCAGCAGCTCCTGTCCGCTGGGGCTGTCTGTGTTCAGCAGGGCCCAGAGCGCCCCCTCCGCAACGGAAGGGGCGCCGACGCGGGCATACCTGCCCAGTCCGGCGTTGTCGAAGCGCAGCTCCGACCAGGTGTCTGTCAGGGTGTCGTAGACGGAGATCAGGGGCTCTCCGTCCCGGCGGGCGGACAGGTAGATGCGGCCGTCGGCATAATTCACGGCGTACTCCGACCGCAGCCCCTCGGGAAAGGGAAACTCCGTCGGGACCCAGCCGGGACGCAGTTCACCGGTCAGCGCTTCTTCCGGCTCGGCTTCGCTTGTTTTTCCGCAGGCTGCGAGCCCCGCCAGCAGCAGCAGTGCCAGCAGCAGGCACAAGCTTTTTCTCACAACGCCTCTCCTCCTCTTCGTATTCTTTCAGGCGGCGATTCCTGTTGGCTTCCTCCCTATGATACCAAAAATGAGCCGTATTGTCTCTTAAGCTTTCTGAAGATTTCTTAAGCTTGCGGCCGCACGCGCTCCTTGCTATAATGGAGCGGAACAAGCAAAGCGGAGGGCTTTCCGATGAAAAAGAAGAAAACCGACTGGGGCGGCATGCTGATGGTGCTGTTTTTCCTGCTGATCGGCGGGGCCTGCGGCCTGCTGATGCTGGACTATATGGACGCTGCGGGCGTGGAGGGTTTCGGCAGCTTTCTGCTGTATTTCGGCCTGCTGCTCCTGGCCCTGTACGCCGTGATGTATCTGCAGATCATCCTGCACGAGGGCGGGCACCTGATCTTCGGGCTGCTGTCGGGCTACGGCTTCTCCTCCTTCCGCGTGGGGAGCCTCATGCTGCAGAAGACGGAGGAGGGCCTGCGTTTTCGCCGCATGTCCCTGGCGGGGACGGGCGGCCAGTGCCTGATGACACCGCCGGCGCTTCAAAACGGGACCATGCCCTTCGTGCTCTATAACCTCGGCGGCGTTCTGATGAACCTGCTGACGGCGCTCGTGTTCTTTCTGCTGAGCCTGCTCTGTCCCGGCACGGCGCTCTGCGCCGTCCTGCGCATGGGCGCGGTCGTCGGTCTGGGCTACGCGCTGGCAAACGGCCTGCCGCTGCAGAGCGCGGGCGTCAGCAACGACGGGGCCAACATCGCCGCCATGAAGGGATCAAAGGATGCGGTGAGGGCCTTTTGGGCGCAGCTGAAGGTCAACGAGCAGAGCGGGCGCGGCGTGCGGCTCCGGTACATGCCGGAGGAGTGGTTCACGCTCCCGGAGGGGGCGGATCTGCAAAACCGCATCGTCTCCTCCGTCGCGGTGATGCGCGAGGGGCGCCTTGCCGACGCGCAGCGCATCGAGGAGGCGGACGAGGCCGCCCGGGCGCTGCTGGAGGGCGATGCGAAGCTGGTAGGCGTGTACCGGAGCCTTCTCACCTGTGATCGGATCTTTTTCTCCCTGCTGCGCGGCGGGGATCCCTCCGCGATGCTCACGAAGGAGCTGCAGAAATTTATGAAGAGCATGAAGCGCTTCCCCTCGGTCCTGCGCACCGAGTACGCCCTCGCCCTGCACGGGGGCGACGCGGAGAAAGCCGCGAAGCTCCGCGCGGACTTCGAGAAGATGGCCCGCAGCTATCCCAATCCGGCGGACATCGAGAGCGAGCGCGAGCTGATGGAGCTGGCGGATGCGCAGATCACCGCAAAGGCCTGACGCGCGGGCGTTTTCCCCCATTCGCAACCGGCGGTTGACAAATTGCCGGGGCGGCTTTCTGGTCTGCGCCCGGCGATTCTGATAGGATTTCTCCAGAACCGAAAAGGAGGAGAACGCTATGATACTCGCTGACAAGATCATCGAGGAGCGCAAGAAGAACGGCTGGTCCCAGGAGGAGCTGGCCGAAAAGCTGAACGTGACGCGCCAGTCCGTGAGCAAGTGGGAGGGCGCCCAGTCCGTGCCCGACCTGCAGCGCATCCTGGAGATGAGCAGGCTCTTCGGCGTGAGCACCGACTACCTCTTGAAAGACGAGCTGGAGCCCGCCGCCCGCACGGAGGCCGGGGATGACGCTGCCGACACGCCGCTGCGCCTTGTGAGCATGGAGGAGGCGCAGGCCTTCCTGCAGCTCAAAAGGAAAAACGCCGCCACGGTCGCGCTCGCGACCTTCCTGTGCGTTTTCGGCGCGGTGCTGTTGATCCTCTGCGGCGGTCTCAGCGAATACGGCGTGCTGCCGCTCGGCGAGAACGTGGCCGCCGGGCTCGGCATGATTCTGCTGCTCGTCTGCGCGGCCGCGGCGGTGGCCCTGTTCATCCGCTGCGCCCAGCGGCTGCGGCCCTTCGCCTTCCTCGAGGAGGAGGAGTTTGAGACGGCCTACGGCGTGCGCGGCCTGCTGCGCGAAAAGCGGGCGGAATACGCGGAAAAATACAGCTCCTACACCGTGATCGGCGCGGTGCTGTGCGTGCTGAGCATCGTCCCGCTCTTCGCGGCGGTGATCCTCACGGAGGATAACGGCGCGGTCTATATCTGGGCGACGGCCCTGCTGCTGATCCTCGCGGGGATCGGCGCCTGCTTCTTTATCGTCGGCGGCAGCAACCGCGGCGCAGTCGATCTCCTGCTGCGCGAGGGCGAGTTCAGCCGGCGGCACCGGGAGGAGGACCGCCGGATCGGCGGCTTCTCCATGGGCTACTGGCTGCTGGCGACGGCGATCTTCCTCGTCTGGAACTTCATGAAGCCGGACTATGGCCGCAGCTGGATCGTCTGGCCCGTGGCCGGCGTCCTCTATCCCGTGGCGCGCATGATCGTCGCCGCGATCGCGAAAGACCGCGAGGACTGAGCGTATCCGCCATGCCCGCAAAATATGCCAATCCCGCCGCCCCTCAGGGGCGGCGGGCTTGATGCGTTTGGATGTTTAATGTCAGTTCCCTGCCGCGGCGATGATCTCCTCCGCCATCTGTACGAGGACCTCGAGCGAATCCCCGTTTGCGGCCATATCCATCAGCGTGTATTCCACGCCGTCCAGTCGGAAGCCCGCGAAGGCCAGCTCGTATTCCTCGATCTCATCCGAACCGAAGGAAATATAAAAATGTCCTTCCGCCTCCCGTGCGAGATCGTCCTCTGTTTTTTCATAGTCCTCGGGGACGACCTTGTAGTGGTCGCGTGTGAGCTCCACCGGGACGCCGCCGACCGTGCGCCGCTCACCGGGCTCCGGCGCCGCCGGGGTATCGGGGAGCTCGAAGACGGGGCCGAGAACAAGGCGGATCTCCGCACTGCCGGGCTTGGCATAGAGCGCGTGCACGGTGTAGTATTCGGTCAGAACTTCGCTGTTTTCGCCGTAAACGGCTTCTCCGTTCACTTTGAGGTCGGAAAAGCGGTAGCCGTTGCTGAAGTCCTCGGGGACGATCATCGGAAAACCGACGTCCTTCTCGATCTTCGGAAGCTCCGCAAGGCTGCTGTATTCTCCCGTCTTCGGCATGGCGTGCGTGCCGATGGCGCGAAGGAGGCCGCCGCCGGCGTAGGCCGTGATCCCCAGCGCCAGGATCAAAACGGCAGCCAGGGCAAAGGTGATGATGCGTTTCTTGTTCATGGGTACGATCCTTTCCGGGGAGCCCTGCCCGGCTTGGGGAGAATAGGTCGCCGTATCGCTGATATGGCGCTCATCCAGGTCATTGAGTGCAAGAGAAATGCTTTCCCGCTTCATACAGGCACTCCCTCCTCCTTGAGATAATTTCTGAGTTTTTCCCGCACACGGTGGAGGCGGACAGCCGCAGTCCCGCAGCGCATCCCGGCCATTTCGGCGATCTCGGACAGCGATTCGGCATACCAGTAGCGGCGCATGAAAAGGAACTTGTCCACATAGGGGAGCGTGTCGAGAAAGGCGTTGATCGTCCCGGCGAGCTCCTTTGCCTCGATGCTGTCCTCCACGCTGCCGCGGTCCGGCAGGCATTCGGCGAGTTCGTCGAGCGCGAGATCGTACCGGCTGTTTCGCTTCTGCGCCCGTTCCGCGTGGTATCTCTTTATCGCAAGATTGCGCGCGATCCTGCAGACAAAGGTACGCAGCGGGGAAGGCCGCGCGGGCGGAATGCTGTTCCAGACGCCGAGCCAGGTATCGTTGACGCACTCCTCCGCGTCCTCCGCGTCGTCGAGGATGTTGAGAGCGATGCGCCCGACCGCGGCGCCGTGCATTTTGGCAAGCTCCGAGATCGCCTGCTCCGAACGTTCAAAAAACAGGGCTATGATCTCTTCGTCTGTCATATGCTGTCACCTCTTTCCGTGCTCACCCATATACTACGGATCGGCCATGGGTTTATTACAGCCATCGTACAATCTATAGACCGGGGGACGAGCGCGGTACGCTTTCGTCATAAGCACAGCCCGGCGGCAGCGGAACGCGTGGTCAGCAGCTGCGCGCAACAGCTGCAGCGGCGACCTGTGGTCCGCCATCGGACGCCCTGATTCTGCAAAGGGCATGCAGCCTTCTTTGGCATCAAAGCCCGTTTCCTTCCCCTGCGGGAAAGAAACGGGCTTCAAGCTGTCGACAAAGTGTCGACAGCTTGAAAATCAAAAATGAGAACTCCCCAAAAAGTTCTCTTTTTTGAGTATATCAATCGCGAGAGGGAATAACCTCATACTTCGGCAGCATGGGTTTGTCTACAGTCTGAAGCCCGTTTCCTTCCCCTGCGGGAAAGAAACGGGCTTTGCTTCCCGCGGCCTGTGTCTTGCGAACGGCTATCAAGCCGTCCCCTGTATATGTTTTTCAGGTGATCGGTTTCGCCCAGGCTGAAAAAGGAAGGGCGCGTTGCAAAATAGCGCTGCATAACAAAAGCACCAGTTAGGTCCAAAAAGGACTTGGCTGGTGCTTCTGTTTGCGTTAAAGTTGTAGGTGTGAAA
>CACYXC010000043.1:0-15232 GCA_902778285.1 Oscillospiraceae bacterium
TGGAGATCAGTTGGTGGTACTTGGCGATGAAAGACAAGGACTTGCTATCATGAAATCAGAAAGCATCTTAGCCTTTGCCGATGCAGTCAGGAACGGAACGGTAGTACAGGAATAGATAACGAGGCAATGGATATGTTCCTGACCGCGTTTATGTGAACAGGCGCAGGGAATGATTATCTATTTCGTTGACTCGTGCCAAGCCGTTTTCATCAACTGACAGGATGGTAAAGCACCTTAACGAGCTTGCTGGATCACTTAAGGATCATGAGAAGGCTGTTTTTCTGCAGGTTTTCCAGTATCGTATAACAGAAAAGAAGGAACGTCTGAGGTCAACGCACTATGAGGAGGTGTCACAAACCTTCAGGAATGCTGCGAAGGCAGGCGTTGAATTCTGGGAGATTCAGCTGGATTTCAGACCGGAAGGGGTAGCGCTTTACAAAGTAACGAGAAGTGAAGACTTATAAATCCAGCTTGTAGAAGTGTTCAGCCGGCGAAAAACAGTAGATTTCTTCGGTTGGAGGCGCTTTGGTTGGTTAATTCGCTTGTACTGTGGACATTCATAATGGTGTCTCGGGGCATGTGGAGACGGTTGTTCAACTTTCCAAGGGAAACATATCGAGCGAGAAAGTCAGAGCTGAGTTCTCCCTCGAAGACATGGACATGTCTGGATTTCGGCAAGGGGCTACATATGAGCAGATCCAGGAGTGGGTGCAGGAAAAGTATGATTTTCATGTAACGCATCTGAATATCGCAAAGACAAAGCTGAAATGCGGGATCATCGAACGGCAGAATTACAATCTGCCGAAGAGTGAAGGCATCCGGTCACCGGAGACGCCGAGAGAGAAAGAAAAGGCAATTATCGAAGCATTCAGGCATTTTGGGATGATATAAAACTATACAGCATGATCTGGCAAGATCGATATCACTTTCTTCAGGGAGGAAGAGAGTTTCTCAGAGTTGGAGAAATATATGATGAAATTGGAAAAAGTAAACGGAAAGAATGTCTGGGACATTTTGAGTCTGAAAGTCGCAGAATCTCAGAAAGAATATGTGGCATCAAATGATACCAGCATCATAGAAGCATATATGGCGATTACAGGGAATGGATATGCTTTCCCGTTTGGAATCTATGAAGAGGACACACCGGTCGGATTCCTTATGATCTGTTTTGATGTTGATGATTATTGGGAAGATGCACCTGTTATAGCAAAGGGAAATTACAATCTGTGGCGGCTGATGATTGATGAACGGTATCAGGGCAGGGGATATGGCAGAGAAGCTGTCAGACTTGCGCTGGACTTTGTCAGAACATGGCCTTGTGGTAGTGCGGATTATTGCTGGTTGTCTTATGAGCCGGAGAATGGTGTTGCCCGCGAACTATACCGCTCGTTTGGCTTTGCCGAAACCGGTGAATATGATGGAGAAGAATTGATCGCGGTGCTTAAACTGGGAGGAGAAAGTGGCTGAACGATTCTATTATGAAAGACCTTCTGCAGCAAGAAAAGCGGAGATTATTGAATATCTGAATGAGTTTGCAGCTGCCGGATCAGAGATCAATGGAAGCGGCTCCCTGGACAGAATACTTTCCGGATGGACGTTTGAGCAGGCGCTTGAAAGATGCTTAAGCATGGAAAACAAGGAGTACGCCGAAAAGATGAACCGGTGTCCCGGAAAGACATTCCTTTTGATTCGTGAAAATGACAACAGGCTCGTAGGGACAGTCAATGTACGCTGGGATCTGAATGAGGAAATGCTCCGTTTCGGCGGTCATATCGGATATGGAATCAGACCGTCTGAGCGAAGAAAAGGGTATAACAAGATCAATCTGTATCTTGCTTTGAAGGAAGCGAAGAAGATAGGATTGGATCGCGTTATGATAGATTGTGCGGCTTCCAATATAGCCTCAGATAAAACGATACAGGCTTTAGGCGGGATACTGGAACGTTGTGAAAAAGATCCTGCGGATGATGAAATGACGAATGTCTATTGGATTAATGTCGAAGAAGCCTTGTCAGAATTTAAAGCAGTGTATGAGCCTTACATAAGTGCATCTGCCATGGCCATACAGGAGCTGACACTGAAAGATCTTCAGCCGTCGCAATTCTATATTTCCGAGAAAAAACTTCATGATATCGAGGTGTGGCTGAATCCACCGATCCCGGTCAAAATACTGGATGGAATCCCAGTCATGACAGACGGGCATACGAGGGCTGCTGCAGCGCTTAGAGCTGGCCTAACTTCAGTACCCCTTGTTGCAGATGAAGATGATCTGGACTGGGAGATGTACCGTGCCTGCGTTAATGCATGCAGAGAGCGGAACATATTCTCTCCGGAAGATCTGCTGCCAAGGATCATTCCTGAGCAGGAATATCAGGAAAAATGGGATCATTGGTGCGATATCCTGCATGCAGAGATCCGAAGGAGCCGGATCACGGTCAAACCATATACCGAACAGGAACTGCCAGATGTTTTGGACTTTGAAAGACGGCTTCGTGAGGAAGAGGATTTCTGGGGCTGGGAGATCGATGAACAACCTGTTCTGCACCCGCAGTTTCGTGGCGCGGAGCATCCTCAGCGCGGTGCTTCTTATGATCGGCGCGTACAACTACCGTCACGTCTGGGGCCTGATGCTGATCGCCTACGGAAGCTACCTGATGACGAGCAAATACAGCGCCTCGAACCATCAGGTCAAAAAGCTGACGGATGGGATCAAAAAGGCCGGCGAAGAGTTTCCCTCCTCGCGTTTCGTGTTCGGAGAGGAAAAGATCGAGATCACGTTTCACCCCGGAAAGAAGGACGAGGAAAAGCTTGATCCCGTCTCCTACGGCAAATTGATCAGGCTCGGAGAGGACGCCGAATACTTCTTCCTTTTTCCGCACGCTCAGGGCGGATACTGTATCCCGAAAAAGGCTCTTGGCGAAAAAGAGGACGCCTTCCGGGACTTCGTGGAAAAGAAGACCGGACAGCGCTTCTATCGGCGCCGCCCGTCTCCGATGCAGCGTCTCATGGAGTGGATGAAGAAACGGGAAAGCGAGCCCGAGCGCCTGTAACGCGGCCGCGAAACAAAGCGGGAAAGATAAGCTTTCAGAGGAAACACACGATGGATTATCTGGAAAACTATTACAGCAGCTACCGCGAGGACGAGCGGCTGACGGTCCGGCACGGTCAGGTCGAGTACCTCACGACAATGAAGTACATCCGCGAGGCGCTCAATAACGACAAGAAAAAGAATGTCCTCGAGGTCGGCGCGGGCACAGGCCGCTACAGCGTCGCCCTCGCCCGGGAAGGCTATCCGGTCACAGCCGTCGAGCTGATCCGACACAACATCGAGATCCTGCGAAGCAAGCTGTCGGGCGACGAGCCGATCACCGTCACGCAGGGAAACGCGATGGACCTCTCCTTATTGGCGGATAACAGCTACGATCTGACGCTGCTGCTCGGCCCGATGTATCACCTGTATACCAGAGAGGACAAGCTGAAGGCGCTCACCGAGGCGGTGCGGGTCACAAAGCCCGGCGGAACGATCATGGTCGCCTACTGCATGAATGAGCCGACTGTCGTCATGTACGTCTTCGGCCTGAACAGGGTGCAGGAATTGCTGGACAAGCACATGCTGACTGAGGACTGGCGCTGCATCAGCGAACCGAAGGACCTCTTCGAGCTGATCCGCACGGAGGAGATCGCAGATCTTGACAGCGAGCTCGCCGTCCGGCGCGTAAAGCTTGTCGCCACAGACGGCGCGACAAACTACATGCGGGAGCTGATCGACGGCATGGATCAGGAGACCTTTGACAAGTGGATGGACTATCACCTCTCGATCTGCGAACGGCAGGATTTGATCGGCGCTTCCCACCACACGCTCGACATTCTTCGCAAGCTTTAAGGAAAAACAGACAAAGGCAATGGAGGGAATGATATGAACAAGACGTCTTTCGGCACCTTTTTTGAGCTCGGTGGACGCGGCGCGATGGAAAGCCTCTGCCGCACCGGGCTTGACTATGTGATCATCGACACGGAACACGGCTGCTTCTCCGAGGAGACGACGGCGGATCTGATCCTGGCCGCGGAAAAGGGCGGCCTGCTCCCCTATGTGCGCATCGGCGACATACGCCGTCCTTATGTCCTGCGCATGCTGGATATCGGGGCGCGCGGTCTGATCGTACCGAATATCCGTACGCTCAAGCAGGTGCAGAAGCTGATCGACTGCGCCAAATTCCCGCCTCTCGGACGGCGCGGCTACTGTCCCAACCGCACGACAGGCTGGGGCGCGGACGAATGGAGCCGGGACGTGCTCGCCTATATGACCGAATGCAACCGGCGCTGCAGGCTGATCCCACAGTGCGAGACCGCAGATGCGCTGGAGCACATTGAAGAGATCGCGGCGCTGCCCGGTGTGGACGGGATCTTTGTCGGCCCCTGCGACCTGTCCATCGACCTGGGCATCCCCCTCGAGTTTGACAATCCCCTCCTCCTGCGCGCCGTCGAGCGTATTCTCAAGGCATGCAGGGAGAATCACAAGGAGTCGCATATTTTCGCGGGGAACATGACGGACGCCGTGAAATGGGCCGCACTCGGTTTTGACAGCGTCACCTACAGTCTGGACGCCTCCGTTTTCATCCAGGCCTACAGAGAACTGACGGATCGCTTTCACGCGGAGACTGGCGCCGGAGCGGAGACATGAAAACGATCAAAAGCGTCTATAAGATCGGCAACGGCCCCTCCAGCTCCCACACGGTCGGTCCTTACCGCGCGGCCAGATGGTTCGGGGCGCAGGCTCCCGATGCCGACCGCTTCCGTGTGACGCTGTACGGCTCTCTCGCCTTCACCGGCGAGGGACACGGGACCGGGAAGGCGATCCGCACGGCGCTGCCCGAGGCGGAGATCGTCTTTGACCGGGAATCGCGGGAGCTCCCCCATCCGAACACCATGTGCTTTGAGGCTTTCCGCGGCGAGCAGCGCATACGCTCTGACAGGATCTTCAGCGTCGGCGGCGGTTCCATACGCGTCGAGGGCCTGCATTTCGACGAGGAGCGCGAGATCTATCCGCAGAAGGATTTCACGGAGATCCTGAACGCCTGCCGCGCGCTGAACCTGACGCTGGTCGAATTCATCAATCACATGGAGGGCGAGGGGCTTCGCGGCGCGATGCGTACCGTATGGCACGCGATGGAGGACTCCGTGCGCCGCGGCCTCGCGGCGGAGGGCGTCCTCCCCGGCGGACTCGGCGTTGCCCGCAAGGCAAAGCTTTTGTTTGAAACACGCTGCTACAACGAGAGCGCGGATGTGACGATGAACCGCCTGATCGCGGCCTACGCCTACGCGGTCAGCGAGGAGAACGCGGACGAGCACATCGTCGTCACCGCGCCGACCTGCGGCAGCTGCGGCGTGCTGCCGGCGGTGATGTATCACATGCGGCACGACCGGGGCTTCCCCGAGGAAGAGATCCTCGATGCGCTGGCAGTCGCGGCCATGATCGGAAACGTGATCCGCACCAACGCCAGCATTTCCGGCGCGGAGTGCGGCTGTCAGGCGGAGATCGGCAGCGCCTGCTCGATGACCGCCGGGGCGCTCGCCTCGCTCTGGGGGCTGAACATCGACCAGATCGAGTATGCGGCGGAGATCGCCATGGAGCACAATCTCGGCCTGACCTGCGACCCGGTCAAGGGTCTGGTGCAGATCCCCTGCATCGAGCGCAACGCCGTCGCCGCGATGCGCGCCATCAGCTCCGTGAACCTCTCGCGCTTTCTCTATACAACGCGCAAGATCTCCTTCGACGAGGTCATCGCCACAATGTACCGCACCGGCAAAGACATGGATGAAAAATACCGCGAGACTTCACACGGCGGCCTCGCGCAGCTCTACGCCGCCGGGCCGACTCCATTCGGACAGGGATAACGCAGGCCGCAGGCGGTCGAAAGCATACAAAAATCTCCCCGGGAAATATCTCGGGGAGATCAAGTTGTCGACAAAGTGTCGACAACTTGAGAATCAAAAATGAGAACTTTTGAAAAAGTTCTCATTTTTGAGGATATCAAACGCGAGAGGGAATAACCAATCCCCTCTCGCGCTCTCCCCATGCGAGTCCGACTTGTTCTGTATAGGTTTGTCTACAGTCTGATCTCCCCGGGAAATATCCCGGGGAGATCATTTTGTTATGCGCTGGGATCAGCCGATGGTGCAGTACATGAAGTACTTGTAGCCGAGCGGGTTGGAGAAGAAGCCGTCGACGTCCTTGCTGATCATGTAGGTGTCGGTGTAGAAGTACAGCGGGCAGATGCAGCCGGTGGACATGAGCAGATCCTCGGCGCGGTGCATGAGCTCGTAGCGGACTTCGTTGTCGGTGCAGCCCTTGATGGTCTTGATGAGCACATCGTAGGTGTCGGCCCAGGTCCCGTTCTCGACATTGACGTCAATGCCGAGGTCGGTCAGATCGAGGCTGTAGGCAGCCACATCGGCGTGATCGCCCTTGCCGAACTGAACGTCATTGTTGCCGGAGGCGGTGGTCCACATATCCAGGAAGCAGATAGGATCGTTGTAGTCGGCCAGCCAGCCGTTACGGGCGATGGAGTAATCGCCGTTCTTACGGGTGTTCAGGAAGGTGGCCCACTCCTGGTTCTCCAGATTCATGGTGATGCCGATGCCGGCCAGAGCGCTCTGCAGATACTCGCCGATGGCCTTGTGGCCCTCGGAGGTGTTGTACAGATAGGTCATGGACGGGAAGTTTGTGAAGGTAAAGGAGGCCTCGTCGAAGTCGTAGTACTTCTTCAGGACCTCGATCGCTTGGTCGAAGTTGGCCTCGAAGGCGTCCTCGGAGACGTCGTAGTAGCCGTCAAAGTCATCGCTGGAGCCGGCGGTCTGGTAGAACTGGGAACCATCGGGATTGGTCATGCCCATGGCGACGAAGGAGGAGGCGGGAACCTGACCGGCCTGGCCGATCTCCTCGACGATGTAGTTGCGGTCGAACAGGAGGCTGATGGCGTTGCGGATCTCAGCGCGGGCATTCTCAGCCTCGACGCCGGTGAGCTCGCAGCCCTCGGGCAGAATGTTCTCATTGACATTCCAGCAGACATAGTAGGTGCCGATCTGGCCGGCAACGACGTACTCATCGGGGTACTCGGCCTTCAGGGCGGCCATTTCATTGGTGGGGACGTCGTCGATCAGCTGCCAGGTGCCGTTCTTGAAGTTGGCGACCATGTTGTTGGCGTCGTCGGAGAGGTAGAACTCGATCTTGTCCATGAGGACGGTGTCAGCGTCAACAAAATTGGCGTTCTTCTCGAGAGTGATGACGCTGTTGTGCTCCCAGCCGGTCATGGTGTAGGCACCGTTGGAAACATAGGTGGCGGGATCGGTGGCCCAGCCTTCGTCGGCAACCACGTCCTCACGCACGGGGAAGTAGGTGGGGAAGGCCAGCAGCTCGTTCCAGTAGGAGACGGCGTTGGCAAGGGTGACCTCGAGGGTCTTGTCGTCGATGGCCTGAACATTCAGAGCGTCGGTGCCATAGCCGTCAACGACCTCGAACATGTAGCCGTAGTCGGCGCCGAGCGCTTCGGAGGCGGCGCGCTGCCAGGCAAAGGCGAAGTCGCCGGCGGTGACAGGCTGACCGTCGGACCACAGCAGACCGTCACGCAGCGTGTAGGTATAGGTCACGGTGCCGTCGTCGTTGACAACGCCCTCGACCAGCTCTTCAGCGGCGTCGGGCACGATGACAAGAGCGCCGTTCTCGTCCTGGGCCCACTTGGCCAGGCCGGAGAACAGGTGGCTGACGAGCGTAGCACCGTCAACCGCGGAGTTGAGCGCGGGATCCAGGGTGTCGGGCTCGGAGGCCAGGCAGACGGCGATGGAGCTGCCATCGGCGAAAGCGGCGGGCGCAGCAAGCGCGAAGACCATGATCAGCGCCAGAGCCATTGCGAGAATCTTCTTCATTTTGTTTTTCCTTTCGGTTTGTATTTTCAAACTGACGGGCCGGGTTTCGGACTGTCAGGTTTGAAGCGTGAAAAGTGTTCAGCCGATATCGCCGATCCTGTGACAGGCGGCGAAGTGGCCGGGAGCAAGCTCCCGGAATTCCGGCATGGATTCCGCACAGGCAGCCGTCGCATGCGGGCAGCGCGTACGGAAGGGGCAGCCGGAGGGGGCGTTGAGCGGGCTGGGGATATCGCCGGTGAGGACGATGCGCTTGTTGGCGCGGGCGATCCTCGGGTCGGGCTGCGGAACGGCGGACATGAGCGACCTGGTGTAGGGGTGCAGCGGATGCTCATAGATCTCTTTGGCGTCCGCGAGCTCTACCATCTTGCCCAGATACATCACGGCGATGCGGTCGCTGATATGACGCACGACGAGGATGTCATGGGCGATGAAGAGATAGGTCAGACCCATCTGCTCCTGCAGCTCGTCAAACATGTTGATGACCTGCGCCTGAATGGACACGTCCAGCGCGGAGACCGGCTCGTCACAGACGATGAACTCAGGGTTCAGGGCCAGGGCGCGGGCGATGCCGATACGCTGCCGCTGGCCGCCGGAGAACTCGTGGGCATAGCGGGAGGCGTGCTCGCTGTTGAGGCCTACCCTGTCCATCAGCTCCAGGATCCGCTCCTGCCTCTCGGCCTTGCTTTTGTACATCCTGTGGATATCCAGCGGCTCTCCGATGATATCGGAGACGGTCATGCGGGGATTGAGGGAGGAGTATGGGTCCTGAAAGACCATGGTAGCCTTTTTGCGCAGCTCGTTGATCTCCGCCTTGGTCCGCACCGGCCTGCCTTCAAAAAAGATCTCACCGTCGGTCGGTTTGTACAGATGCAGCAGCGTCCGCCCCACTGTGGTTTTGCCGCAGCCGGACTCGCCCACAAGGCCGAGGGTCTCCCCTTTCCGGATGCTGAAGGAGACGTCGTCCACCGCCTTGAGCGGCTTGGAGGAAAACATCCCGACGTTGATGTTGAAATACTGCTTAAGGTGGCGGACCTCCACCAGATTCTCGTTTCTCTCAGGCATCCGTCTCACCGCCTTTCCCGGCAGGCTCCGATACGATGCTGCCGTCTTCCAAGCCGGCCTTCACGTTCATCCAGCAGGCGGCGGCATGGTCGGAGTTGATGAACATCCGCTCACAGCGCTCGCGCAGGCAGATCTTCATGGCGTTGTCGCAGCGCGGCGCAAAGGGGCAGCCTTCCGGCATGTTGAGCAGATCGATCGGCGTGCCGGTGATGGGCTGCAGCTTGGAGCCGGCCGTGTCGGCCGTGGGGATCGAGCGCATCAGGCCCCTGGTGTACTCGTGCCGGGGATTGTAAAAGATCTCGTCGGCAGTCCCCTGCTCACAGATGGAGCCGGCGTACATGACGATCACCTCGTCGCACATCTGCGCGACGACGCCGAGATCGTGCGTGATCATGATGATCGCCATGCCGAGCTCTTCCTGCAGAGACTTCATCAGATCCAGGATCTGCGCCTGAATGGTCACGTCAAGCGCGGTCGTGGGCTCGTCCGCGATCAGGATATCCGGCTCGCAGGCCAGCGCCATGGCGATCATGACGCGCTGCCGCATGCCGCCGGAAAACTCGAAGGGATACTGCTTCATGCGCTTTTCCGGCTCGTTGACATTAACGAGACGGAGCATTTCCACCGCGCGCTCCCAGGCCTCCTTCTTGTTGCGGGAGGTGTGGAGCGTGATGGCTTCCACAAGCTGTTTTCCGATGGTATAGGTGGGATTGAGCGAGGTCATGGGGTCCTGGAAGATGATGGACACCTTGTTGCCGCGCACGTTCTTCATGACCTTTTCGCCGGCGCCGACCAGCTCCTGACCGTCAAGCTTGATGGAACCGCCGACGATCTTGCCGGTGTTGGCGAGGATCTGCATGATCGAATAGGCTGTGACGGATTTTCCGGAGCCGCTCTCGCCCACGATGCCGAGGACCTTCCCGCGCTCCAGATTGAAGGAGATGCCATTGACGGCGCGAACCTCGCCGGCGGGGGTGAAAAAGGAGGTCCTCAGGTCAGTTACTTCCAGTAAAGGCATGTTCCCCCTCCTTTCTCAGTTTCTCAGCTTGGGGTCAAAGGCGTCGCGCAGACCGTCGCCGAAGAGGTTCAGCGACAGCACGATCAGCGAGATGACCACAGCGGGGATGACCATACGGTAAGGATAGGAGGACAGGCCGTTGAGCGCGTCCGAAGCCAGCGAGCCGAGCGAGGGCATGGGCGCGTTGACGCCGAGGCCCAGGAAGGACAGATAGCTCTCGGTAAAGATCGCGTTGGGGATCTGCAGCGCCGTGGAGATGATGACCACGCTGATGCAGTTGGGCAGCAGATGCTTGCGGATGACCCAGCCGCCCCTGGCGCCCGCCGCTCGCGCGGCCAGCACGTACTCCTGCTCGCGCAGAGAAAGGATCTGCCCTCGGATCAGTCGGGACATGGAGACCCAGTACAGCACGCCGAAGACGATGAACAGACTGATGATGTTGCTGCCGATCTTCTCCAGCGCCGTCCCCTCCAGCGCGGGGCCGAGGGTCATCTTGAGGACGCTTGCCAGCAGGATCACCAGCAGCATGTCCGGAAGCGAATAGATAATGTCGACGATGCGCATGATGATCAGATCCACTTTCCCGCCGCAGTAGCCGGAAATGGAACCCACGGTCATGCCGATGATGAGAACGATGATGCTGGCAAAAAAGCCGACGGCGAGGGATATGCGCGTGCCGTAGACCACGCGGATAAAGTAATCGCGCCCGGAGGAATCGGTGCCGAAGATATGCGGGAACACCCGCTCCCCCGCGTCGATCTTTTTCAGCTCCGTCCTGCCGTAGGCAAAAGGAGCCAGATTGTTATAGGAGGCGTCCACGGGTCTGCCGGGTCTGACGCCGAGCATGCTGTCATAGGAATAGGGCCAGAACATCGGGATGATGACGGAGGCCAGGGTGATCAGAACAATGATGAAGAAGCTGACGGTCGCCACGCGGTTTTTCAGAAGGCGCTTCACGCCGTCCTTAAAGAAGGTCGAGGACGGCCGCATCTGCACCATGTATTCCTTTTCTTCCTCCGTAGCGGGGATGAAGGCGTCCACGTCCACGTGCATGGTATATTTCTTGTCCATGTTCCGCCCTCCTCAGTCCAGATTGATGCGCGGGTCGACGACCTTATACAGAATGTCGCTGACAAGGTTCATGACCACGATCAGGACCGCCAGCACGATCGTCGTCCCCATGACCATGGGATAATCGCGGTTGGTGATGCTGCTGACAAAGGCGCGGCCGATGCCGGGCACGGCGAAGATCTGCTCCACGACCAGTGAGCCCGTGACGATGTAGGCGAGCATGGGGCCAAAATAGGTAATGACCGGAATCAGGGAATTTTTCAGGGCGTGGCCAAAGATGATCTTCACACCGGAGACGCCCTTGGCTTTCGCTGTGCGGATATAGTCCTGCCCGAGCACGTCCAGCATGGAGGAGCGCGTCAGACGCGTGATATAGGCCATGGGATACAGGGCAAGGGTCACGATCGGCAGGATCAGGCCCTGAGGCGTAGCGCCGTTTGCCGGCAGGATCGCCCAGCGTATGGCGAAGAGCGCCAGCAGCAGCGAACCCATGATGAACGAGGGCATGGAAACGAAGGCCGTGGTAATGACCATAATGATCTTGTCGATCAGCTTGTTGCGGCGAAGCGCGGCGACTGCGCCGAGAACAATCCCAATGGCGCCGGCAACTGCGGCTGCGACAACGCCGAGCTTAACGGAGGTCTTCATGCCGTCGCGGATCACGTCGATGACCATGCGTCCGCGCTGCTTGAGCGAAGGGCCGAAATCAAACTTCGTGACCACATCCCGCAGATACGTGATGTACTGGACCATCAGCGGCTTGTCCAGACCGTATTTGGCCTCCAATGCCGCCTGCGCCGCGGGCGAGACCGCTTTTTCACTCATGAACGGGCCACCCGGCACCGCATGCATCACGAAAAAAGTCACCGTGATGACGACCCAGACAGTGAGTACCGCCAACCCGATGCGTTTCAGTATGTATTTCAGAGTCTTCGGACTCATCGTTCAAACCGCCTGCCTTATTGCTCGCGAAGGGAGATATCCTTCTCCGTGGCACGATATCGAATATCAGCTCTTCAACGAATTATGTCGTTTATGCTTTAGCATTATAAATCATCAAATCAAGTAATGCAAACAGCTTTTTCTTCTTGCCGGAACTTTTGTCAATAGTATCAAGAAATCAGCTCCCGGTACGTAAATATTTATGCAAAGAGTTTCACGAAAAAGAAAGGGAAAGCCCTCAACCGATCAGATCCGCGATAAGTTTTCCCAAAATCGCACACTCCCTCCATATGCCGGTAACGTAAAGCCGGCATCCTGACGGATGCCGGCTTTGCTGTGAATCGTCGCCGATCAGGTTTCGGGCTCAATCTCGCCCCGCTCGCTGCGCCACTGGGCATAGGCGTCGAGCTCCGGGCCGACGAGCGCGAAGGCGGCCACAAACACGGCCAGATCATCAGCATAGCCGACGATTGGCGTCTTGTCGGCGATCAGATCCTTGCCGAGCAGCAGATAGATGACCGCGCCGAGCATGGTCACGATGACCTTGGGAGAGACCACCGTGTACTCCTTACGGATGTATGCGCGGATCATGGAGATCATCAGCGGCAGGCGGGACACATATTCGCCGACGGCCGGGATCTCCTTCATCTTGTTCTCCAGCTGCTGCAGCAGCTCCTCCACCTTTGCGGGGTTCTTCAGCAGTTCCTCGGCCTGCGAGGTGAAGCTGCTGAGGATCTCTTTGGCTTTTTCCAGACTGATTTCGTTCATCTTGTTTTCCTCCGTATATAGTATGATTTGGGTCTATTTCTCGCTGAATACGGCCGCGCCGAGGATCAGCAGCGCGCCGAGAAGCCCGGGCGGCGTCATCCGCTCGCCC
Source organism: Oscillospiraceae bacterium (assembly GCA_902778285.1). GTDB lineage: Bacteria > Bacillota > Clostridia > Oscillospirales > Oscillospiraceae > Limivicinus. The sequence goes on from CACYXC010000043.1 coordinate 12,894, forward strand.
AGCAGCAGCGCCGAGGTCAGCAGGGCAACGACGGGGTCCAGATAGCTCAGGATCGCGATGGTCTGAGCACGAAGGCCGCTCATACTTCCAAAATACAGGATGTATACGACGCCGGTGTACACGACGCCGATCACGAGCAGGAGCGCGAGCGTTGTCCCGGTCAGGGAGAGCGATGAAACATCCTCCGTAAGCAGCAGATAGGGCAGCATCGTCAGCGCAGCAAAGAAAAGCTGAAACACGGTCTTCTCATAGGCGTCCACGGGCGGCAGCTTCTTGTTGATGATCACGACCAGCGCGTAGAAGACGGCACCGGCAAGCCCGAAGGCCACGCCGCGCCAGTGTCCGCTGCCGAGCGTGTCCGCCGCGCCGACGCCGGTCACAAGGATCATGCCAGTCACGGCAACGGCGGCGCAGAGGAGGCGTCTGCCCGTCAGCTTTTCACCGAACAGCAGCGGCGAGAGCAGCATCAGCAGGATCGGCTCGCAGTAGTAGCATAGCGTCGCGATCGCCACGGTGGTATAGCGGTACGCCTCGAAGAGCATGATCCAGTTCACGCCGAGTATGGCGCCGGAGAGCAGGAGCAGGCCGAGCGTCTTTTTCGGCAGGCCGTGGAAAAGCCTGCGCCCGCGCAGCTTGCAGTACAGGGCCAGAGACGCCGCGCCCAGCGCCCCGCGGACAAAAGCGAGCAGCCCGGACGAGAGGGGCATCCTGCGGCGAACGGCGCCGATGGTGCCGACGATCAGCAGCGATGCGATCATCATCCGCAGCGATTTTCTGTCGTTCGCCTTCTCCGGCACGGCGCTCCTCTCCCTCTGGCAGGCTATGTTTCATATATTATAGTAAATTTATGTCAAATTACAAGAGCATTCTTTGCCGCTTCCTATCCAGTTCGGCGTTGCAAAGAGGGCGGAACTGTGAGAGAATAAGGTCGGCAGAAATCTTCATCTCAACAAAAAGGTCGGAAAGCGCAATGGAACGTATTCAGATCACACATCCGATCCCGCCGCTCTATGACGAAAACAGCGAGCTTCTGATCCTCGGCAGCTTTCCCTCCGTCAAGTCACGGGAGGCGGCCTTCTTCTACGGGCACCCACACAACCGATTCTGGCGCGTGCTGGCCGCGCTGCACGGCGAGACTGTGCCGCAGACGATCACGGAGAAAAAAGATATGCTTGCGCGGCATCATATCGCGCTCTGGGACGTTATCGCCTCCTGCAGCATCGTGGGCTCATCCGACAGCTCGATCCGTGATGTGATCGCAAACGATCTGCGTCCCATCCTGCTCGGCTCGCGCGTGAAGCGGATCTATGTAAACGGCGGCACGGCCGCGAGACTCTATCACAAATACATAGAGCCCGAGATTGGGATCCCCGCCGTCTGTCTGCCTTCCACAAGCCCCGCCAACGCTGCGTGTACCGTCGAGAAGCTGACGGCAGCCTGGCGGCGCATCACGGTCCCCTTCGGGAGGACGGTCTCCGTCGTAATCGACCGACCGCTGGGAAGCTGCCACCCTGAGCATCCGGATCTCGTCTATCCGGTCAATTACGGCTATATCCCCGGTATCCTGGCGTCGGACGGTGAGGAGCAGGACGCCTATCTTCTCGGCGTCGATACGCCTGTTGAGCACTTTACCGGTGTGGTGCGCGCCGCCGTCCACAGATTGGACGACGCGGAAGACAAGTGGATCGTGACCCCGGAGGGCTGCTCTTTCACCGAGGCGGAGATCCGCGGGATGCTGCACTTTCAGGAGCGGTTTTTCCGCTCTGAGCTGTGGCTTTGAAACAGAAAGATTCCTGTTGACGAACCGCCGCAAATGTGCTAAACTATCATCCGCTGGTCAGATGCTGGTATAGCTCAGTCGGTAGAGCAGCTGATTCGTAATCAGCAGGTCGTGTGTTCGAGTCACATTACCAGCTCCATAAGAAAAAACGGAAATCCTTGATAATCAAGGATTTCCGTTTTTTATCATGCGCAGCGTCGGCTTCTGCCTGTTTTCGCCGGCCGTCCTCCGTTTGAGAAATGATGAGTACCGCCTGCTCTGTATTTCCTTTCGGTGTTGTTTTGCTGCGCCGCAAAGCGACGCGGTGAAAAGCTTTTCGGCTTTTCGCCGTCATATGATCATTTTGAACGCTCGCGGTACAATTCTTCTTATATTGCCTATTGCATTCTGTTATGATAAACTTCTATACGTATGATTCATAATGATTATCGGATGGCGAAATCAATCGAGGATTCGATTGATTCAGACTGTAGACAAACCCATGCTGCCGAAGTTTGACACGCATGGGGAGAGCGCGAGAGGGGATTGGTTATTCCCTCTCGCGATTGATATACTCAAA
>CACYXC010000043.1:15241-49481 GCA_902778285.1 Oscillospiraceae bacterium
TTGCAATGAATATATGGCAAAACAGCCGCGCTGTTTTGCTGCGCCGCAAAGCGGCGCGGCGAAAAGCTTTTTGGCTTTTCGCCATCCTATAGTCATTATGACCGGATTGCAGAGAAGGGAGGCCATGATGGTTTTTCAGTTTATCGCTGTAGGATCGCTGATTGCATATATGCTGTACCTGATCTATTACCACGTTTTGCCCATGAGCTATTTCAGATTCCTGCTCTTCCGGGCGATCAAAAGAGGGGTCTGCATCGGCATCCAAAGCTGGGATGGGAAAATCACAGTCAGATACATGAAAGATGGGCAGGAATGCCGCTATACCCGTCCGATCGATGAGGATATGCCCACTCGCTTCCTGACTTCCGCAGCATGCCAAACCCTGAAATCCCTCCTCTCCGATATTGAAAACGGAGTCGTTTAGGAGGCCGGCGTCTGTACGAAACCAATATCAAAACTACAAGCCCGGAGGCGCGATCCTCCGGGCTTCCTGTATGGATAAAGCCGCGTTGCGCAGACTCAGGTTTTCCGACCTGTCCCCTATCCGATGGCCTTTTCCATCTTCTGCAGCGAGCGGCGGAGAAAGAATGCGCTTGCGAGCAGGGACATGACCTCGGCAATGGGAAAGCACCACCAGACGTTGTTCAGCTCCCCCGTCTGCGCCAGCAGCCAGGCCGCGGGGATCAGCACCACGACCTGACGCAGAATGGAGACGAGGAAGGAATACATGCTCTTGTCCAGCGCCTGACAGGTCGAGCCGGCGACGATGCAGAAGCCGGCGAAAAGGAAGCTCGGGCTGATGCGCCGCAGGGCGGGGACCCCGATGGCGAGCATGGCGTCCGAAGGACTGAAGATGCCGAGCAGTGTTTTGGGGAAAAGCTGGAACACCGTAAAGCCGAGCAGCATGACGACGGAGGCATATAGCACGGCGTATCGAATCGTCCGGTAGATGCGGTCCTTCTTCCGGGCGCCGTAATTGTAGCCGATGATGGGGATCAGGCCGTTGTTCAGGCCGAAGATCGGCATGAAGAAAAAGCTCTGCACCTTGAAGTATACGCCGTAAACCGCGATCGCGGTGGAGGTGAAGCCGATCAGGATGATGTTCATCAGATAGTTCGTAAGCGATCCGATGCACATCATGAGGATGGACGGAAACCCGATGCGGTAGATCTCACCGATGATGCGTCCGCGCGGGCGGATCTCGGACAGCAGGATCGGCAGCTCGCGGTTGCGCCGCAGCTGGAACGTGAATCCGACGAGCGCGCCGACCGCCTGCCCGATCACGGTCGCGATGGCGGCGCCGGCCGTGCCCATGGCGGGAAGGCCGAACCAGCCGAAGATGAAGATCGGGTCGAGAATGATATTGGTCACGGCGCCGATCATCTGCGTCCACATGGACAGCTTCGTCTGCCCTGTAGACTGCAGGAAGCGCTCGGCGCTGATCTCCAGATAGACGAACAGCGAGCCCACGGTCACGATGCGCAGATAGGAGTCCGCGTAGGCGCGGATGCTCTCGATATCGGTCTGGGAGCGGATGAAGCGGTCGACGAAGAAGATGCCGAAGGCAGCCATAAACAGCCAGCAGCAGAAGCTGAGGAAGATCGCCGTGCCCGCGACGCGGCCCGCGCGTTTTGGATCTCCGGCGCCGAGGCCGCGGGAGATGAGCGTGCTCACGCCGACGCCGGTTCCGGTGCCGAGACCGATCATGATGTTCTGCGCGGGGAAGGCAAGGGACAGCGCCGAGAGGCAGTCCTCCGACACTCTGGCCACATAGATGCTGTCCACCACGTTATACAGCGCCTGGACCAGCATCGAGAGCATCATCGGGATCGCCATGGAGAGCAGCAGCCTGCCCTCTGGCATCTCCCCCATTTTGCTGGAATTGAGCCGATTTTGCGCCTGTGCCATAAATGACCCCTTTTGCCGCCGGATCGGCGGCGTATTGACTATGGTATAAAACGGAAAGGATTTGCTTGCGGAAAAAGAGCTCGCAATGTCAGATAAGCGATATACCGCGCTGTTTCAGTCTCTGAATTACAAATAGTTTTCAGCTCTTGCGGGACGCGGGCAGAGCTGCCTTTTTTTCGGACAATGCGTGCCGAGCTGCTCCCTAAGGTTCCGAGAAACAGGGAACACAGGCCGGGCAGAAAACCGATCACAAGAAAAGAAACAGTTACATAATACGAAAAGATAAAATGACTTCAAATAGTTATCAACATTTTCAACAGCTTTTTCAACACAAGAAAAAACCTGTATTTTCAATCATTCTGTCAAAAAATATGAGAAAAGGTCGAACCCGCTAATGGGGTTAGGTTACGAAAAGATAACAACTAAAAGTTTACATAATACGCTCAATAGCTGTACACACGCATCCCGCCGAGATCGTTGACGGAGCTGTATTCATCGCCCGCCACGATGATATGGTCATAGAGACGGATGCCGACAAGCTCAAGCGCCTTGTACGCTCTGTTGGTCACCGCATCGTCCTCGCGGGACATGCGCGGGCTGCCGGCCGGATGGTTGTGCGCGAGAACCACATAGCTGGCCTTGCTCTTCATGGCTTGCTCCACCATGCGGCGGATACTGAAGTCCACCGCGTTGACCGTGCCGCGCGCGAGCTCCATGCAGTTGATGACCGCCATCTGCGAGTCCAGACAGATCATCAGCGCCACTTCTTCCTTCTCGGTATCCAGCCTCGGTCGAAGATACTCGGCGGCGTCCCGGCCGCAGCGGATATGTTTGATCTCATTGGCGGCCGTCACGCGGCTGCGCTTGAGAATCTGCGGTACCATAAGGATCAGCGCGGCTGTGCTCTTTCCTACGCCGGGCACCTCGCACAGCTCCCGCTCAGACGCGGAAAAGACGCCCTCCAGCGAGCCGAATTGATTCAGCAGCGCATGGGCCAGCGGATTGGTATCCCGGCGCGGGACGGCGTAGAACAGGAGCAGCTCCAGCGCCTGCACCTCATGAAAGCTGTCGAGCCCATGCGCAAGGAAGCTGTCGCGCAGACGCTCTCTGTGTCCCTCATGTACCGTCATGCCTTTTCCCTCCCAATTAACACCCAGACATTTTGAAAGCCGGAATCAGACTTGGAGAAATGTCCCGAAGGCGATCTCTATCGTTTTTTCGGCAGCTTTGCCGCCGAAAAAACTCCTTAAGCCGAGCAATGCGAGGCCTCCGCTTCGATCAAGCGAGGCGCGTCGCCATGCGCCTCGTGCGATAAAAGCGAGTATATCCATTGCGAAACCGGAGTTTCGCGACGGAATTATAGGTCCATTGTCGCGTAAGCGTTGAGATCGCTGCCGGCGGTATGCCCCGCCAGATACTCGTAGTAGCCCTGCGCGCCGATCATGGCGCCGTTGTCGCCGCACAGGCGTAGGGGCGGGATGAACAGCTGAAAACCGTTCTCCGCCGCGGCCTTCTGAAAGTCCGCGCGGATGCGGGAGTTGGCCGCCACGCCGCCAGCCACAACGACCTTGTCATAGCCGAGCTCTTTTGCCGCCCGCACCGTGCGCGGCACGAGACTGTCGCTGACGGCTTTCGTGAACGAGGCGGCGAGCCCCGCCCGGTCGATCTCCTCGCCCTTCTGCTCGGCGTTGTGCACGAGATTGATGACGGCGGTCTTCAGGCCGGAAAAGCTCATGTCATAGGGATTCCCGTCCACATGGGCGATGGGGAACTCATATCGCGTATCGTCCCCGCCCTGAGAGAGCAGGTCGATGGGCTTGCCGCCGGGATAGGGCAGGCCGAGCACGCGGGCCGTCTTGTCAAAGCACTCCCCTGCCGCGTCGTCTCTCGTCGCGCCGAGGATCTTCATATCGGTATAGTCGCGCACGTCGACAAGGATCGTGTTGCCGCCGGAGATCGCAAGGCAGAGGAAGGGCGGCGTAAGCTCCGGATAGGCCAGGTAATTGGCGGCGATATGCCCGCGGATATGGTGCACCGGGATCAGCGGCACGCCGAGCGCAAGCGCGCAGGCCTTGGCGAAGTTGACCCCCACAAGCACCGCGCCGATCAGGCCGGGCGCGTAGGAGACAGCCACCGCGTCGATGTCCTTACGCTCAATGCCGGCTGCGCGGATGGCCTTCTCCGCCAGCAGAGAGATGGACTCCACATGGCAGCGGGAGGCGATCTCCGGCACGACGCCGCCGTAGACGGCGTGCAGGTCCGCCTGCGAGAAGATCTGATCGGTCAGGATCGTTCTGCCGTCTTCCACGACAGCCGCCGCGGTCTCATCGCAGGTGGATTCAAAAGCAAGAATCTTCAAATCTCGTTCCTCACTTCAAATATCTTGTCATCAGAATCGCGTTCTCTTTCGGAGAATCGTAATAGTTTTTCCGCAGGCCGACCGGAGCGAAGCCCTGTCCGGCGTAGAGCGCGATGGCAGGCTCGTTGTGCTCTCTGACCTCCAGCGTCACAAAGCTGAGCGAGAGCTCCTCCGCGCGGCTGAGAAGCGCTGACACCAGCGCGCGGGCGATCCCCCGCCGCCGCGCCTCCGGGGCCACGGCCACGTTGGAGATATAGCCCTCGTCGAGGACGGTCATCATCCCCACATAGCCCAGCAAGCGCCCGTCCTCCTCGGCAGCGAGGAAGACATGCCGCGCGTCCGGCAGCTGGCTTTCCAGCTGCTCCCGCGTCCAGGGGACGGAGAAGCACTGCTGTTCCAGTTCCTCAAGCCGTTCCAGATCGCTCCGGGCCGCGTCGCGAATGCAAAGGCCCATCTCAATGCGCCTCCGCCCAGCTATGCCCTGTATGCACCTCCGCCGTCAGCGGGACGGACAGCTGCACCGCGTTCTCCATCTCCTCCTTCAGGAGGCGGCTGACCTGCTCCGCCTCCGCCTCCGGGCACTCGACGATCAGTTCGTCGTGCACCTGCAGAAGGAGCTGTGCCCGAAGCTTTTCCGCCTTCAGGCGGTCATAGACCCGCACCATGGCGATCTTGATGATATCCGCCGCCGTGCCCTGGATGGGCATGTTCAGCGCGACACGCTCGCCGAAGGAGCGGATGTTGAAATTGGAGCTCTTGAGCTCCGGCATCTCGCGGCGGCGGCCGTAAAGCGTGGTCACATAGCCGTCGGTCTTCGCCTGCCGCTTGATGTGCTCCATGTAGTCGCGCACACCGTGGTATTTACTCAGATAGGCCTCCATATAGGCCTTGGCCTCATTCGGGAAGACGCCAATATCCTGCGCCAGAGAAAAAGCCGAAATACCGTAGACGATGCCGAAGTTTACGGCCTTGGCCCGGCTGCGCAGGGTCGGCGTGACCTCGGGCAGCGGCGTGTCGAAGACCTGCGAGGCGGTGACCGCATGGAAGTCCTCCCCGCTGAGAAAAGCCGCCTGCATGGTCTTGTCATCCGAGATATGAGCCAGCAGCCGCAGCTCGATCTGACTGTAGTCCGCGTCGACGAGTACTTTCCCCGGGCTTGCGACAAACATGCCGCGGATCTGCGCGCCGAGTTTTTTGCGGATGGGGATGTTCTGCAGATTCGGCTCGCGTGAGGAGAGCCTGCCCGTGTCGGTAACGGTCATTTGAAAGCTCGTGTGGATGCGTCCGTCTTCGGAGATCACTTTCAGCAGGCCGTCGGCGTAAGTGGATTTGAGCTTCGTGAGCATGCGGTACTCGAGCACCTCATCTACGATGGGGTGCTTGCCGCGCAGTTTGTCGAGCACGTCCGCGTTGGTGCTCCAGCCGGTCTTGGTCTTTTTCCCGGAGGGCAGCATCAGGTCTTCAAAAAGGACTTCACCCAGCTGCTTGGGCGACTGGATATTGAATTCCCGCCCCGCGTGCTGCCAGATGCTCCGCTGCAGTCTGGCGATGTCCTCGTTCAGGCTCTCGCCGAAGTCGCAGAGCGCCTTGCGGTCCACGAGAAAGCCCGCCTGTTCCATCTCCGCCAGCACCCGGCAGAGCGGCAGCTCCGCCGTCTCATACAGCCTCGTCATGCCCAGTTCTTCCAGTTTTACCCGCAGCACCGGCTCCAGCAGCCAGACCGCCTCGGCGCCGCCGCAGTCACGCCCCAGATAGCGCGGCGTGATGCGCTCGAAGGAATAGTCGCTTCCCGTGGCGTCGAGCAGATAGGCGGCCAGTGCCGTATCGAAAGCAAAGCCGTCGATGGGCAGACCTTCCGCCAGAAGCAGCGTCATCAGCTCCTTCACATGATGAGAGCTTTTCTTTTTCCCGGGGCTGAAAATCTCACGCAGGAGTTCATTATAGTCCTCACCGCACATCGACCAGGCCAGCTCATAGACCCGCTGGCCGTCGCAGACTTCGATCCGCTCCAGACCTTCGAGCGGCATCACCGCAAGAGCTTCCGCCTTCTCGATCGCAGAACGCAGCGCCGCGACCTCGTCCGCGCTCTGCACCGCGGCGCGCTCCATGGCCGCGGCTTTACTCTCCGCAACACTCTCCTCCGGCGGGGTCAGGCCCCATTTCTCGATAAACCTGTGGAAGCCGAGCCGCTTCATCATGCCGTAGAGCTCCGGCTTGTAGTCATGATCCCAAAGGTTGTCCGCGGGCCGGAAATCGAGCGGGACCTCCCGAAAGATCGTAGCGAGCCAGAAGGACTTTCTTGCGCTCTCCTCGCCGTCGGCAAGCTTTTTGCGGAGGCTGTCGCGGATATCGAGCGCGTTCAGATCGGCGTAGATCGCGTCGATCGTGTCATACTTTCGGATCAGCTCCAGCGCGGTCTTCTCGCCCACGCCGGGAACGCCCGGGATGTTATCGGAGCTGTCGCCCATCAGGGCCTTGAGGTCTATCATGCGGACTGGCGCGAAGCCGTATTCGGCGTGAAAGCTCTCCGGCGTATAGAGGATGGTCTCCGTCTGGCCCATGCGGGTTTTGACGTTGCATACCGTAGTCTTATCACTCACGAGCTGCAGGCTGTCCTTGTCGCCGGTGACGATGACGCAGTTCCAGCCCTCGTTTTCACAGACCGAGGCGGCGGTGCCCAGGATATCGTCCGCCTCGTAGCCCTCGAGCTCGTAGCGGCGGATGCCCATGTCGTCGAGTATTTCCTTCAGGATCGGCATCTGTACAGCCAGCTCGTCCGGCATGGGCTTGCGCTGGGCCTTATATCCCTCATAGGCCTGATGCCGGAAGGTCGGCGCCTTCAGATCGAAGCTGACGCAGAGCGCGTCCGGCTTCTGCTCGTCCAGCAGGCGCTGCAGGATCGCCAGAAAGCCGTAAATCGCGTTGGTGGGCGTGCCGTCGGGCGCGTTGAGCTGCCGCACACCGAAAAAGGCGCGGTTGACGATGCTGTTGCCGTCCAGGATCATTAGCTTCATGGTATTCCTCACTTCTCCCCGCGCAGGCGGATGATCTCATCACGCAGCTGCGCCGCGATCTCGTATTCGAGCATCTGGGCGGCCTTGCGCATCTTGCTCTCCAGCTGTTCGATCAGTTCCTTCTTTTCTCGCTCGGTCATGCGCACGCCGTTGGCCTTCGTCGCCGTGCTCGCGTCGGTCGAGATCTCGATCAGGTCGCGCACGCTCTTGACGATGGTCTTCGGGACGATGCCGTTTGCGTCGTTGAAGGCCTTCTGCTTGGCGCGGCGGCGCTCGGTCTCGTCGATGCAGGCGCGCATGGAGGGCGTGACCGTGTCGGCGTACATGATGACCATGGCCTCGGCGTTGCGCGCGGCGCGGCCCACGGTCTGGATGAGGCTGGTCTCGCTGCGCAGGAAGCCCTCCTTGTCCGCGTCGAGGATCGCCACGAGGCCGACCTCCGGGATGTCGAGACCCTCGCGCAGAAGGTTGATGCCGACCAGCACGTCGAACTCGCCCAGGCGCAGGTCGCGTATGATCTCCATGCGCTCGATCGTGCCGATATCGTGGTGCATATAGCGACAGCGGATGCCGACGTTTTCCAGATAGGCCGACAGATCCTCCGCCATCTTCTTGGTCAGGGTCGTCACCAGCACGCGCTGCTTTCTCTCGATCTTCGCGTTGATCTCGCCGATCAGATCGTCGATCTGCCCCTCTACCGGGCGCACCGAGATCTCCGGGTCCAGCAGACCCGTGGGGCGTATGATCTGCTCCACGATCTGGCCGGCGCGCTCCCGCTCGTACTCGCCCGGCGTGGCGGACACATAGACGCGCTGATGGATGCGCTGCGTAAACTCGTCGAATTTCAGCGGGCGGTTGTCGAAGGCGGAGGGCAGGCGGAAGCCGTACTCCACCAGAGATTCCTTGCGCGCGCGGTCACCGCGGTACATGGCGCGCACCTGCGGCAGCGTCACGTGGCTTTCGTCCACGAACAGCAGGAAGTCCTTCGGAAAATAGTCCAGCAGCGTCATGGGCGGACTGCCCGGCGCGCGATTCGAGATCACGCGGGAATAGTTCTCAATGCCGCTGCAGTAGCCCAATTCCTGCATCATCTCGATGTCGTAATCCGTGCGCTGGCGGATGCGCTGCGCCTCGATGAGCTTGTTGTTCTCCTCAAACCAGCGCACCCGCTCGTCGCACTCGGTGCGGATACGCTCGATCGCGGCGGCGAGCTTTTCCTTTGTCGTCACATAGTGACTCGCGGGATAAATGGCCGCGTGATTGAGGATGCGCGTCGGCGTACCGGTGACGACATTGATCTCGCTGATGCGGTCTACCTCATCTCCGAAAAACTCGACGCGGATGGCCCGGTCGTTGGCATAAGCCGGGAAGATCTCCACCGTGTCGCCGCGGACACGGAACATGTTGCGCTCAAAGGCGATATCGTTTCGCTCATAGCGGATCTCAATGAGCTTTCGCAGCAGCTCGTCAAAGCTGCGCGTCTGCCCGGGGCGCAGAGAAATCACCATGTTGGCGTAATCGATCGGGTCGCCCAGGCCGTAGATGCAGGAGACCGAGGACACCACGATCACATCCCGCCGCTCGAAGAGGCTGGAGGTCGCGCTGTGGCGCAGGCGCTCGATCTCGTCGTTGATGGAGCAGTCCTTCTCGATGAAGGTGTCGGTGTGGGGGATATAGGCCTCTGGCTGATAATAATCGTAGTAGCTGACGAAGTATTCCACGGCGTTTTCCGGGAAGAATTCCTTGAACTCGCTGCACAGCTGGGCCGCCAGCGTCTTGTTGTGCGCGAGCACAAGCGTGGGGCGGTTGAGCCGGGCGATCACGTTTGCCATCGTGAAGGTCTTGCCCGAGCCGGTCACACCGAGCAGCACCTGCTCGTCAAGACCGTTCTCAATGCCGCTTACCAGCGTGTCGATGGCTTCCGGCTGATCCCCGGTCGGCCGATAGTCGGATACGAGCTTGAAAGCGTCCATAGCATGCTCCAGTTTTGTTAAATCAAGCCATTATATCATTCTCCGCCGCAAATCACAAGGCATCCGTTAAGCTATCCAGTTTTTTTGCCTGCACAACGCGTTTTCTTTGATCATTTCGTCGAAAAATACAATTGCAGTTTATCTAAATAAATGTTAAAATTGATAATTAGTAAACAAAGTCATTTTCCGCATGTTATATCCATATCTCTGCGGATGTTTACCATTACAACAAGAGGAGGACAGCATGAAGAAAGTTCAATTCACCGAGACCGTGTTGCGAGACGCGAACCAGAGCCTCATCGCCACACGTCTGCCCTACGACAAGTTCGAGCCCATTCTGGAGACCATCGACCAGGCGGGCTTCTACTCCGCCGAGGTTTGGGGCGGTGCTACCTTTGACGTGTGCCTGCGTTTTCTGGGCGAGGACCCCTGGGAGCGGCTGCGTAAGATCCGCGCCAAGATGCCCAACACCAAGCTGCAGATGCTGCTGCGCGGCCAGAATATCCTTGGCTACAAGCATTACAGTGACGACGTGGTGCGCCGCTTCGTGCGCGCCAGCGTCCGCAACGGCATCGACATCATCCGCATTTTCGACGCGCTTAACGACACCAACAACCTGAAGGTCGCCATCGAAGAGGCGGTCAATTCCGGTGCCATGGCTTCCGGCGCCATCTCCTACACGACCTCCCCCGTCCACACGCTCGCCAAGTACGTCGAGATCGTCAAGGAACTCAAAGAGATGGGCGTGGCCTCCATCTGCATCAAGGATATGGCCGGTATCCTCTCCCCCAAGAGCGCGTACGATCTCGTCTCCGCCATCAAGGACGCCGTGGATCTGCCCGTCGTCATGCACACGCACTGCACCACGGGACTGGCCTTCATGACCTACCTGAAGTCCATCGAGGCCGGCGCCGACGTGATCGACACCGCCATCTCCCCCTTCTCCGGCGGTACCTCTCAGCCCGCCACCGAGACGCTCAACTACACGCTCAAGGAAATGGGCTACGAGACCGGTCTGGACGACAAGGCCCTGCTCAAGATGGCGGGCTTCTTCAAGCCTGTCCGCGCCGAATTCCTCGAAAAGGGCACGCTCAATCCCATCTCTCTGACCACCGATACCCAGTGCCTGACCTACCAGATCCCCGGCGGCATGCTCTCCAACCTCCTCAGCCAGCTCAAGACGCTCAACGCGCTCGACAGATTTGAGGAGACGCTGCTGGAGACCCCGCGGGTCCGCAAGGACATGGGTTATCCCCCGCTGGTCACGCCTACCAGCCAGCTGGTCGGCACCCAGGCCGTGCAGAACGTCCTGGCCGGCGAGCGCTACAAGAACGTCGGCGCAGAGATCAAGGCCTACTGCCGCGGCGAGTACGGAAGAACGCCCGCCCCGATCGATCCCGAGGTACGCGCCAAGATTTTGGCCGGCGAGAAGCCCATCGAGGGCCGCTACGCCGACAGCCTGCCCGCCGATATCTACGAGAAGGCCGCCGAGCATCTGGGCGACACCGCCCGCTGCGAGGAGGACGTGCTCAGCTACATCGCCTTCCCCCAGGTCGCGGAGAAATTCTTTGAGGAGCGCAAGGCGAAGGAAGAGCAGGTCTGCAAGTACAGCATCGTCGCTGTGGAGGAATAAGACATGAGTTTTGTAGACGCCTGTTTATACTCCGTGGCGGGTCTGCTGGTCGTCTTCTTCGCGCTGTTTTTGCTGATGATCATCATAAAACTGATGACGGTCTTCGGCGATGCCGCGGAGAAGCGCCAAAAAGCCGTCCCCGCCGCAGTGGGTCCCATCCCCGCGCCGGAGGCCGCTGCCGAGAGCTTTTCGCTCAGGCAGACCGGTCCCATGGCTCCCGGCAGCGCCGGCGAGCTGAAGCTCTATGACACCGAGCCGCGCGTGGCCGCCATGCTTATGGCCATCGTCGCCGACGAGCTGAAGACCCCGATCAACGAGCTGCGCTTTCTTTCGATTAAGGAGATCAAGGAGGATACCGACAAATGAAGTATAAGATCACTCTGAAGGGCAAGACCTATGAGGTCGAAGTCGAGCGCGGCGAGGCCATGCTGCTGGACGAGTACGACGCTGTCGCCCCCATCCCGACCGCCGCTCCCGCACCCGCTCCGATTCCCGCGGCCGCTCCCGCGGCAGCCCCTGCGCCCGCTGCTCCCGCCGCCGGTGCCGTTGCCGCCGGCACGCCGGTGACCGCTCCCTTGCCCGGCAATGTGCTGCAGGTGAAGGTCTCCGTCGGCCAGGCTGTCAAGGCCGGTGACGTGCTCGTCATCATCGAGGCCATGAAGATGGAAAACGAAGTCGCCGCCCCCAGCGACGGCGTGGTCAAGCAGATCGTCGCCAACAAGGGCGCTGTCGTCGCCACCGGCGATACCCTGCTCGTGATCTGAGGGCCTGCCATGAGTATACTGGAAACTTTGGGCCGTCTCGGTCAGACTTCCGGCTTCTACATGCTCTTCTCCGACTGGCGTCAGATCGTCATGATCATCATCGCATGTGTGCTGCTGTATCTTGGTCTGGTCAAGAAATTTGAGCCCCTGCTGCTGGTCGGCATCGCCTTCGGCATGCTGCTGACGAACCTGCCCGGCTCCAACATGTATCATCCCGAGCTCTGGGATCTGTATATCGCGAACGGTACTCCTGTCGCTGAGCTGACGGAGGAGCTGCAAAGCTACGTGGCCGCGCACGGCTACGTGTTTGCGAACGATATCGTCCACATGAGCTTTACCGAGATCATCCATTCCGGCGGTCTGCTGGACATCCTCTATATCGGCGTCAAGTCCGGCCTCTACCCCTCCCTGATCTTCATGGGCGTGGGCGCCATGACGGACTTCGGTCCCCTGCTCGCCAACCCCAAGAGCCTGCTGCTCGGCGCCGCCGCCCAGTTCGGTATTTTCGCCGCTTTCCTGATGGCCATCGGCCTGTTCAAGTTCCCCGCCAACGTCGCCGCCTCCATCGGCATCATCGGCGGCGCGGACGGCCCCACCGCCATCTGGCTGACCTCGAAGCTCGCGCCGGATTATCTCGCCCCCATCGCCATCGCGGCCTACTCCTACATGGCGCTGATCCCGCTGATCCAGCCGCCGGTCATGCGTCTGCTGACCACCAAGAAGGAGCGCGAGATCAAGATGGAGCAGCTGCGCCCCGTCTCGAAGAAGCAGAAGGTCCTCTTCCCGATCATCGTGACCATCTTCGTCTGCCTGCTGCTGCCCTCCGTCGCCCCCCTGCTGGGCTGCCTGATGCTGGGCAACCTCTTCAAGGAGTGCGGCCTGACCGACCGCCTCAGCGACACCGCGCAGAACGCATTGATGAACATCGTGACGATCTTCCTGTCCACCTCCGTCGGCGCGACGGCAGTGTACTACCGCTTCCTGACCGCGCAGACCCTGTTCATCATCGTGCTCGGCCTGATCGCCTTTGAGTTTGCCACCGTCGGCGGCCTGCTGCTGGGCAAGCTGATGTGCAAGCTCTCCGGCGGCAAGATCAATCCTCTGATCGGCTCCGCCGGCGTTTCCGCCGTGCCGATGGCCGCCCGCGTCAGCCAGATGGAGGGCGCGCGCGCCAATCCCGCGAACTTCCTGCTGATGCACGCCATGGGCCCGAACGTGGCCGGCGTTATCGGCTCCGCTGTGGCCGCCGGCTTCCTGCTCGCCGTCTTTGGCGGCTGACGTCGGAACAAGCTCCGGATCATCTCGCTTCCGCCAAGCATGGCGAAAGCTTGCTCCCTCCGCTGTTCCTCCTCTTTCGCTCCGAACCCGCTGCGCTGGGCTTCGGAGCGAGGAGGCGGGAAAATGGTCAAACTGAAACGGATATAAAAAACATCCCCGCCTCCGAAGGAAGCGGGGACTGTTTTATCTGCAGGCACAGCTTTCAATCTGTCATCCTGAGTGCAGCGAAGGATCTCATGCTAAGCTTGAAGGACACACGAAAGAGCTTCTTCGTCACTTTGTTACTCAGAATGGCTGTGTTTTGGGCGTGTGCAGCAGGAATCCGCAAAAGGCATCGCCCCTGCTTCAGTTGAAACAGGGGCGATGATTCATTTGATCAGATGCTTGAGCTTGTTTTCTCAGAGCTGCGGACCGGCGGCGACCAGAGCCTTACCGGCCTCGTTGGTCTCGTACTTGACGAAGTTCTTGATGAAGCGGCCGGCCAGATCCTTGGCCTTCTCCTCCCAGACGGAGGGATCGGCGTAGGTGTCGCGCGGGTCGAGGATCGCGGGATCGACGCCGGGCAGCTCGGTGGGCACTTCAAAGTTGAAGTACGGGATGCTCTTGGTGGGGGCCTCATTGATCGCGCCGCTGAGGATCGCGTCGATGATGCCGCGGGTATCCTTGATGGAGATACGCTTGCCGCTGCCGTTCCAGCCGGTGTTGACGAGATAGGCCTTCGCGCCGCTCATCTCCATGCGCTTGACCAGCTCCTGCGCGTACTTGGTCGGGTGCAGCTCCAGGAAGGCCTGGCCGAAGCAGGCGGAGAAGGTCGGGGTCGGCTCGGTGATGCCGCGCTCGGTACCGGCGAGCTTGGCGGTGAAGCCGGAGAGGAAATAGTACTGGGTCTGCTCCGGGGTCAGGATGGAGACCGGGGGCAGCACGCCGAAGGCGTCGGCCGAGAGGAAGATGACGTTCTTCGCAGCGGGCGCGGCGGAGACGGGACGCACGATCTTCTCGATGTGGTCGATGGGGTAGCTGACGCGGGTGTTCTCGGTCACGCTCTTGTCGGCAAAGTCGATCTTGCCGTTTTCATCGACAGTGACGTTCTCCAGCAGGGCGTTGCGCTTGATGGCGTTGTAGATGTCAGGCTCGGAGTCCTTGTCGAGGTTGATGACCTTGGCGTAGCAGCCGCCCTCGAAGTTGAACACGCCGTTGTCGTCCCAGCCGTGCTCGTCGTCGCCGATCAGCAGGCGCTTCGGGTCGGTGGACAGGGTGGTCTTGCCGGTGCCGGACAGGCCGAAGAAGATGGCGGTGGGAGAACATGCCCTTCTTCATCTCGCCGCCGTACCAGGTGTTGAGGATGACCTGCTCACGGCTGGAAATGTTGAAGGCCACGCAGGTGGAGGAGTTGAGACCCAGCTCCTTGTAGTTGGCGACCTCCGCCTTGGAGGCGGTGTAGACCACGAAGTCGGGCTCGAAGTTCTTCAGCTCTTCCTCGCTGGGCTTGATGAACATATTGCGCACGAAGTGAGCCTGCCAGGCGACCTCCATGATGAAGCGGATGGCCATGCGGGTATCGGGGTTGGCGCCGCAGAAGGCGTCGACCACGAAGAGGCGCTTGTTGCACAGCTCCTTCACGGCGATGTCCTTGACCTTGGCCCAGACCTCTTCGGACATGGGGTGGTTGTCGTTCTTATAGCCGTCGGTGGTCCACCACACGGTGTCGCGGGAATTCTCGTCCATGACGATATATTTGTCCTTGGGCGAGCGGCCGGTGTATACGCCGGTCATGACGTTGACGGCGTCCAGCTCGGTCAGCCTGCCGACGTCATAGCCTTCCAGCTCGGGCTTGGTCTCTTCCTCGAAAAGAAGCTCATAGGACGGATTGTAGACGATCTCGGTGCTGCCGGTGATACCGTACTTGTTCAGATCAATAGCCATTAGTGAACCCTCTTTCTCAAAATATGAAATATGAAGTCATGTTTCATGATTCCACGTTCGTCAGAAGTATAACACAATTACAGCGGAAATGCTATCGAAAAGCATGATTTTTCTGGATAAAAATAGCGCAGAATCATAAAATCGGCACAATCACCAATTCTGGCCGCCGGCAGGCACAGTCAATCCCCCGCATAATCGCGAATCTGCACAAGCCTCGGAATCGAGTGCTGCCGCGAATTTACTTTTGAGTGCTGCCGCGCATATACTTTGCTCTTGACATTCGGAGGAAGAGTCATTATAATAAGGAAGCTTTCGGGGTGTAGCGCAGCCGGTAGCGCGCTTGGTTCGGGACCAAGAGGCCGGGAGTTCAAGTCTCCCCACTCCGACCAAAGTGAAATGGGCCGTCAAAAGACGGTCCATTTCCTTTTGCGAGGTACCGGAGGCTTCGATCATAAACGCATATGACGCTGTTCATGTCAATTGGATTGAAATATGACGTCCCTCGTAACCCTGTTGACAAAGCCATGCGGTTTGCGCTATAGTTGCCCCGGTGCGAACCGGACAGGCGCGGGAAACTGTCCCGCAGCCGGGCCCGGGACAGCGGAGCATGATCCGCAGGACAGCAGTTACACATTCTGACTGCTGCCCTGCGGCTTAACCATATTCCGCGGGAACGGAGGAGAAAACTTGCCTACCGAATTATCATCCTTTGAGAAAGTCGCCTCGCGCGTTTCGGGCGTCAGCATCGTTGTCAATCTCCTGCTGGCGGCATTCAAATTCGTCGCCGGCGCGCTGGGGCATTCGGGCGCGATGATCAGCGACGCGGTGCACTCCTCGTCGGACGTGATCGGGAGCCTGATCGTCATCATAGGCGTGAAGGTCTCGGAAAAAGCCTCGGACGAGGATCACCCCTACGGCCACGAGCGGATGGAGAATGTCGCTTCTCTGCTGCTGGCCGGAATCCTCGCCGCCGCGGGCATCTCGATCGGCAAGGAGGCCCTGCGCTCGGTCATCAGCGGCGTATATAAAACGGCCGCGGTCCCCGGGATGCTGGCGCTTGTCGCCGCCCTCGTCTCCATCGCCGTAAAGGAGGCGCTTTTCTGGTATACCTGGGTCAATGCCAGACAGATCCGCTCCGGCGCGCTGAAAGCCGAGGCCTGGCACCACCGCTCCGACGCGCTGTCCTCTGTCGGCGCGCTGATCGGCATCGGCGGCGCGCGCTTCGGCGTCCTGGTTCTGGAGCCGATCGCAAGCATCGTGATCTGCCTGTTCATCCTCAAGGTCGCCCTCGACATCTTCCGCGAGGCGGTGGATAAAATGGTCGATCACGCCTGCGATATGGAGACCGAGGACGCGCTGTGCGCCTGCGCTGCAAGGCAGGAGGGCGTCGTGAAGGTCGACATGATCCGCACGCGGGAGTTTGGGCGCAAGATCTACGTCGATCTGGAGATCTCCGCCGACGGGCACCTGACGCTGCTCGAGGCGCACGATATCGCCCAGCGGGTTCACGACTGCATCGAGGGAGAGTTTCCCGAAGTCAAGCACATCATGGTGCATGTGAACCCCGCGGAAGAACCGCATAGCTGAGGAAAAGCCACCCCTGAGGGTGGCTTTTTTGTTATATTGTAATAGTTCTGAATCAGGCTTCGCTTTTCGCGTCATAGAACGCTTTCATGATCGCCGCGACCTGATCCTCCGCGCCGCTCAGGATCACGCGGCACACGCCGTTATCCCAGTCGAATTTGAAAACAACGTCGGCTGCTCTGCTCATCTGCTCGCAGAACAGATCGGAGATCGAACGCCCTGCGGATAAGGACGCGGGCAGATCCAGCATGACGCAGGCGCGGGCGCTTTTCCTGTTCCGATCCGCCAGATAATCGAACACGACGGCCGACTGCTTGATCCGAAGCCCCTCCTTCACAAAAGGCTCCGAGAAAAAGCGATCGACTTCTTCCGCGCAGAAGCGCCATGCGCCGTCAGTTTTCTCTCCCTTCAGCAGGCCCTGGTTCAGATAGTTGCGCAGGGTCCTCGTCGTAAAGCCGCTCATCAGCGAAAGCTCGTTGAGATTGTAGTATCCTTCCATTTCAGTTCCTCCTGTATATTTGGTGTAGGTTCTTTCCTCTGTCTGTATCGTAGCATTTTCGCCGACGCAGCGCAATTTGAAATCCGGCGACTATTTCCTATCCGACGCAAAAGACCACCCGTTAAGGGTGGTCTTTTGCGGGCTCTATGTCAATAGTTGGGGTAGAGCAAAAAGAAGAAATCTAACACAAAGGAGCATGTGGCGCGCCACACGCTCCTTTGTGTTAGGTGCTATGCGGCAGAATGGAGGATTCTGTTGCGAAAGCGGGCGAAGTTGCGGACGCCATAAGAAACGCGTTTGAGAACCTTCGTTTTGTTGTTGCAGCCTTCGGTATAGCCGTTGGTATAGGGGACGTCAAAGGCATTGAGTATGTATTTGCTCCAGTTGTGAATAGCTCTTGTGCATTCGTAGAATTCGGGAAGACGTGCACTCTCCGCGCGTAAGATCCAGTAGGAGAGAAGTTCTTCAGCGACCTTAGAGTTTGGGGAGTGCATAAGGAAAAGAAAGTCATTTTTCAAGTAGTAGGCTTGTTCCAAGCGAGTAGACAGACCAAGAATAATCCGCAGCTTTCCCCGTTGTTCCTCTGTGAGTTTATGAGGAGGTTTGTTGAGTAGAGCCTTGGAATGCTTGCAGAACTTTCTCCATTCGGCAGGCAGATGTTTTTGCACTTCCTTCCGTACCCTTTCGAGTGCCCAGATCACTTGCCTGGTAACATGGTAACGGTCGATTACAATGGTGGCCTTTGGAAAACAAACTTCTGCAACGTCCCGGAAATGCGGGTTCATGTCCATGATGAAATATTTAACCTCTTTTCGGTTTTCAAATTGATGGAAATAGCGGATCAGATTGGATTCTTTGCGGTTGGGAAGAATGTCCATGATCTTTTTATTTTTTGCATCAGTCAGGATCGTCTGGTATTTCTCACCGTCTGCATTTCCTTTGAATTCATCTATGGAGAGAACCTCCGGCAACTTCTTGCAGGAATAGTCTACAAGATTAAAGTAACGGAGGGCCGTGCTGACTGAGATGTTGTGCTTTTTTGCTATGTAGGAGGCAGAAACGGTGTCCCGAAAGTCCTCAATGATTCGAGCGTTCTTGCGGCTCGTCATACGGTGGGGTAGCGTGGGAGAAAGTTGTTTTTCTCATAGAACCGCTTACCGCAGCTGCAGCACACATATCTTCTCTTGCGAAGATGTAGGTAGACATTCTTTCCAAAGGATGCTATGTCCTTGATGCACTGCATCCGGTAGTCGTGGATCTGTTCCGTTTCTGCTCCGCAACAGGGACAGTTGTGCGTCTGGCGGCGCAACTCAATTTCTATGTGCTGTTCTTCTTCAGTCCCCCAGACCTTTTTTACAATTACATCTTCCAATCCAAGCATTTTTGCGCTATTATCTTTCATAGAGCATAACAATTCCTTTCCAGTGGTGGTGTGGCAACTTCATTGTAAATGGAATTGACTTTATGCTCTACTTTTATTTCTTCTTTATACAAAAATGTTGGGTGTAGCTCGGCCTCTCAGCCTCGCTACCCCAACATTTATTATAGAACCCTTTTGCGTCGGATAGGCTTTATTACCGGAAAGCGCCTTTTTCAGAACGATCCGCGTCGAAGTAGGCGGATTCCATCACTTTTTTCATGCCCGCCTCGAAGGTCTCCATCGGGATCAGCGCGATGCCGACCTCATCCGCAGCGACGATCAGACGCGTTCCGCCTGTGATGCCGAATTTGTCCCGCGCGCCTTTTGGGATCACGATCTGACCCCGATCGTTGACCGTGACAGTCCCCCAGATGCTCTTGCCCGCGGGTGCCGGGGGTATGCTCCCGATCCCCTCCACTTTTTCGTCTTTGATCAGGCTGTCCACCGTCACGCCGTAGACCTGGGCGAGCAGGCTGCATTTTTCGATGTCCGGGATGGTCGCTCCGCTCTCCCACTTGGCATAGGCCTGCCGGGAAATGTTGATCCGGCCCGCGATCTCTTCCTGCGAAAAGCCGTGGATGTTGCGGAGCATGATCAGGTTTTCTTTCAGCATGGGAATCCCTCCATGAAAGATGATTTCAGCCGGGTTTACAGGTCTATCCGCTCAAAACGCCTGCATGCGCAGCGGTACGAAAGCAGGGTCAAGATGACGAAAGCGGCAAGACCGGCGAGAAGCAAAACGAGCTGCAGGCCGAAATGCTCAAAGCCGAAGGCGTTGACGGCTACCAGGCCAGGAACATGGTGCAGCGCCTCCAGCGCGAAGATCGCCAGAAAGGCCGCGATGCAGTAGATAACAAAGGGCTTGCCCAGCTTGTACGCCGTTTTGAAAAAGCCGCCGAGAAAGATCACATTGAACAGGCCGAAGACGAGCAGCGCACCGCCGAGGGCAAAGAGATTGGCGTTCATCATGGCGTTGGTTCTGTATACGACGGAGTCTGCAAGGACCGTCATGCGGATCAGCGCCGAGGCCAGCATCAGAAGCAGGCTGCAGGCTTCGATCAGGCAGGTGAAGAGATACTTTCCCTTGACCACGTCCCGCTTGCTGATCGGAAGCAGCGCCGAAAACACGATGTCGTTTGCCTCACGGGCGTACTGGAAGCCCTGAAAGAGCCCCAGCGTCGTAAAGAAGGCGCCGCAGAGCACCGGATAGCCCGGCAGGAAAAACATGAACCCGAAGAGGATGAACAGATAGCTGAGCGGCGAGGTGCTGAGCTTCATTTCCTTCCGCAGGATGTCACGCATGTTCCCAACTCCTTTCCATCCGCAGGATCGTGTCCTCAAGGCTCTCACCCTCCTGCGCGTATTCCGTCGCAAACCCACTCTTCGGCATGGCCGCAACGATCTTTCCGTGGGAGATGTATACGATATCGTCCGCGCATTTTTCCAGATCTGACGTGATATGTGTGGAGAAAAAAACGGCGACGCCGTGCTCCTTCAGCTCGGTGAAGACGCCAAGCAGTTCATCTCGGGAGAAGGGATCGAGCCCGCTGGTCGGCTCGTCGAGGATCAGGACCTCCGCCCCGTGTGACAGAGCGATCAGCAGATTGAATTTCACCTTCATGCCTTCCGAAAGCTCCAGCGGCGTTTTGTCCTCGTTCAGTTCAAACAGCCGGAGATACCTGCGGTAAGCTTCCTCGTCCCATGTCTCATAAAACTTGCTGACGATGCCCACGATGTCGCGGATCTTTTTCCTCGGATACCAGCTGACGGAGCCGGTCGAGTACCCGACCCGTTTCTTGATCTCCGCTTCGTGCCCCGCGAGCGGAAGGCCGAAATAGTTGATCTCGCCGCCGTCCGGGTGGACGAGGTTCAGGATGGACTTGATCGTCGTCGTCTTCCCGGCGCCGTTGCGGCCGATGAATCCGGTGATCCTCCCCCGCTCGATGGAAAAGCTAACGTCCTGCAGCGTGAAGGCCGGATACTCTTTCCGCAGATTTCTGACTTCTGCAATGCTCATTTGTTCCTCCCATTGCGAAATATATGAATTGTTTGATTTCTGTGATTATTGTAAAGTATGGTTGCCCTGATTTCAACCAACTGTTGCTAACGAATTTGAGTATTTCCTGTTATCTTTGGTTGCGGGAAGGGGCAGGGATATGTTGTTCATGCTGTTTGCGCCGCTCGATGCCCATGCCCCAGGCATGTGCCGGCATGATTCGTTCCTTCCGCCTTTTCTTCTCTGCAAAAAACAGAACTGACCATCCCGCAAAGGGGTGGTCAGTTCAAGCTGTCGACAAAGTGTCGACAGCTTGAAAAGCAAAAATGGGAACTTCCGAAAAAGTTCCCATTTTTGCACAGATTGTACCGCGAAAGGGGATTGTATGGGTTTGTCTACAGTCTGAACTGACCATCCCGCAAAGGGATGGTCAGTTCTTTAATGGTGGAGATGGGGGGAATCGAACCCCCGTCCGAAAGCACTTTGACAGAAACTTCTCCGGGCGCAGGCGGTCGTTTGCATTCCCTCATCCCGGCGCAGGCCGCCATGCTCGGGGATTCGGTAGCTTCATGATGCGTGGCGCAGGCAAAGCTTACTGCACTCACGTTCCCCACTCATCGACGCTCCCTCCCGGGCCGTGGGCCTCCCGGGTGGAACGCTCGCTAATTAAGCAGCGAGAAGAACAGTGTTATCGTTGTTCTTTAATTTATAAAAGTCGCCTATTTTAAGGATGTTAGGCGCATCCGCCCGCTATTCCTGCCTCCACGCCCCCGTCGAAACCAGTACATCCCCATGTCGTCAAAAGAAGCTCGCTCCGTTCCGTTTCCGCGGTTTCCGAAAGCGCCGCGAAAACTGCACATCCGCTCCCTCCTTTTTCCTCTCAAACACAAACCCGCTCGCGCTGGGCTTTGTGTTTGTTATTTAGAGTAAAAGAAACTCGCTCCGTTTTTCTGTGGGGGTATCCGCATCGTTTCAGACGCGGCAGACAGCTTGATTGTTCCGTCATCCTGAGCGCCAGCGAAGGATCTCATAAGCTTTTCCGCCGAGATTCTTCGCTTCGCTCAGAATGACAGCCTGGCGCTGGGCGCTAAATGCTAATGGCTTTTTTCAGCACTTCTCCGGTTCGGGATACTCGACGCCGAAGGTCTCGACCGTGACCTTCTTCATGACCTGCGGGATCCGGGGCCTGTCGTTGTAGTCGGTGCGCACGGCGCAGATATTGTCGACGGCTTCGATCCCCTCGATGACCTTGCCGAAGGCGGCATACTGGCCGTCAAGGTGCGGAGAATCCTCATGCATGATGAAGAACTGGCTGCCGGCTGAGTTGGGCGCCATGGTGCGGGCCATGGACAGGACGCCGCGCGCATGCTTGAGGTTGTTGGGGAAACGGTTGGCGGTAAACTCACCCTTGATGCTGTAGCCGGGACCGCCGACGCCGGAGCCCTTGGGGTCGCCGCCCTGGATCATGAAGCCGGGGATGACCCGGTGGAAGATCAGGCCGTCGTAGAAGCCCTTGGAGACGAGGGAGATGAAGTTGTTGACCGTGTTCGGCGCGATCTCGGGGTAGAGCTCCGCCTTGATCACGTCGCCGTTTTCCATCTCAAAGGTCACAATGGGATTGCTCATTCGTAATTCCTCTCTTTCATCATTCGATCGATATCGCGTCTGGACTGCCGCTCGGCGTCGCTGTCACGCTTGTCGTAGAGCTTTTTGCCCTTGCAGAGCCCCAGCTCCACCTTGACGCGGCTGTCCTTGAAATACAGGGAGAGCGGGATCAGCGCCACGCCGTCCTGCATCACGCGGGCGTTGAGCTTCAGAATCTCGCGCTTGTGCATCAGCAGTCGGCGCGGCCGCACGGGGTCCTTGTTGAAGATGTTCCCGTGCTCATAGGGGCTGATGTGCATCCCGCGCACAAACAGCTCCCCGTCCTTGACGGTGCAGAAGCAGTCCTTCAAATTCACCTGCCCCGCGCGGATGGACTTGACCTCCGTTCCGGCCAGCTCGATCCCGGCTTCAAAGCGCTCGAGCACGAAGTAGTCGTGAAAAGCCTTGCGGTTATCCGCGATTTTCTTGGTGCCCTTCTGTTTGGCCATGGATCTCACTTCCTTTCGGGGCTGTATTGTACCATAATTCCCTTCAAAAAGGAAGAAGAATTTGTGAAGGCTCTGCGCAAAATACGGCTGCCGTTCAAAGCTTGCGGATCTCCGCCGTACAGGCGCCGATGCGCCCCCTGACGAAGCCCTTCCCCGCCTCAGAGCAGTCCGCCGAGTATGCGGCTTCACAGTCTCCTCGATTGATGACTGCGAGATAGGCGCCGTCCTCCGCCGGCTCTCCGAACACGTCTCTGCCGCCCTCGATCCAGCGCAGGATCAGCAGCACGTCGGCCGACGCCGCCATAAAGCGCGCGTGACCCGTGCTAAGCGCGGGGGCCGCGTTCCGCAGGGACGCGAGGGAAGCGTAGCAGTCGTGCAGATCCCTGTCGCCGAGGCGGAAGGGGGCGCGATTGAAGGGGTCGCAGACGCCGCACATGCCCTGCTCGTCGCCGTAATAGACGCTCGGCACGCCCGGGATCGCGAACTGGATCGCGGCGCAGAGCTTCTCCAGCTTCAGCGCCCGCTCCAGCTTCTCCTGCGGGAAGCTCAGCAGCAGCTGCTCCTCCCGCTTCAGATCGCGGATCACCACGTCAGTGGCGAGCGCGCTGCGCAGGCGGTCCACATCATGGGAGCCGAGCAGGTTCATCAGCGAATAATACAGCGGCTTCGGATAGTTCATCTGCTGACCACGCAGGAAATCGCGCAGGGCGTAGGCGTCGGTCCTGCGGTGGGCAAACTGCAGCACCGCCGTGCGGAAGGGGTAGTTCATCACGGAATCGAGCGAATTGCCCAGCGCATAGTCACGGCGGGTCCCGTAGCTCTCCTTGAGCACCGGGTCCTCCCAGACCTCGCCCAGGATCGGCGCGTCGGGCTTTTCCTCTCTGGCCGCCCTGCGGATCAGCGTCAGCACCTCATCCGGCAGTTCGTCCGCCACATCCAGCCGCCAGCCGGCGGCGCCCCGGCGCAGCCAGGTCCTGACCACGCTGTCCTGGCCCGTGACGATCTGCCTCTGCCAGTCGGGATTGGTCTCCTTCACCTCCGGAAGCTCCGAAAAGCCCCACCAGCTGCGATAGTCGTTGGGAAAAGAGCGGAACTCATACCAGTCGTAATAGGGCGAATCCTGTCCCTGACAGGCGCCTTTGACCGGGTAGCGATTGTAGCGGTTGAAGTAGATGCTGTCCGCGCCGGTGTGGGAAAACACGCCGTCGAGCATGATGCGGATCCCCATGCGCTGCGCCGTCTCGCACAGATGCCTGAAGTCCTCATTCGTGCCGAGGATCGGATCGACGCGCGTGTAGTCCGAGGTATCGTAGCGGTGGTTGGAGCGCGCCTCCACGATGGGGTTGAGGTAGAGGCAGCTGATCCCCAGCTCCCTGAGATAGGGCAGCTTCTGCTCGATGCCGCGCAGCGTCCCGCCATAGAAATCGTCCGGGATATAGTTCTGCTCAAAGGGGCGCGGCTGCCAGCGCACCGGCTCCTCAAGGCTCTGGTGCAGCTCCGGCGTCTGACCCAGGGCGGTGTGGTAGGCGATGCCGCGCTCCGCCGTCCCGTCATGGGAGAAGGCGAAGCGGTCCGGGAAGATCTGATACATGACCGAGCGGCGGAACCACGCCGGGGTCTCAAAATCCTTCCGGTAGACCGTCAGACGGAAGCCGTCCGCTTCATATCCGTACAGTCTCCCCTGATGGCCGCTGCCGTCCGGGCAGAGCCAGTGCGCGCTGCCCGGCGTCTCGATGCGGAAGCGATACCATAGCGCGGCAGCCTCCTCAGGCGCCGTGATCGAGACCGTAAAGCCGTCCTCCGCGGCGGCCATGGGATATTCCAGATGCAGCTTGTCGCCGTAGAGGATCAGGAAAGCGCGCTCGGCCCTGCCGGAGATCAGGTGCAGCGAAAGCGTCAGCTCCTCCCCCTCACGAACAGCGCCCAGCGGCCTGCGGCAGGCTTTGCTCCACGCGTCGTGCGAGACCATCAGGCTGCCGCCGCAGCTGCGCAGGATGCTGATCACGTGGGCGGTGCGGGGCTGGAGGCCGTACATCTGTGTCAGCTCCACGCCGGAGGCGTGCAGATCGCCGCAGCAGCGTGCCGTGAGCTGATAAGCGTCCTGCAGGGAAAAGCCGCAGTCGTCCATCAGCAGGCGCATCAGCTCCGGCGCGGCCAGAGGATTGTCCGGATCGTAGAAACGCTCCGGGAGCGCGCTGAGCTCCACGCCGCTCTCCACGCAGGAGCGGGCGGCCGCGTATACAGACGCAGCCGCCTGGAAATATTGCCGGATCAGGACGGGGCAGTGCGGCTCCCTGAGGATCTGCACCAACACGCGGTCGCCGTCGACGGGCTCCCAGCGTTCGCCGTCCCAGGCGGCCGTGACGGCGCGCCTGTCGTGGTAGACGATGGAGAGGGTATAATCCTCCGTCCAGTTCTCCTGATAGCTTCCGCCGAACCAGACGGTATAGGTCCCGGTATGTGAGCCTTTCCAGACAGGTCCAGTCATCACAGCATGCATAGATAAAGCCTCGCGTATTCCTCGGCTGACAGTTCAAAGCCGAAATCTGCCTTCATGGCGTTGGAGATCAGAGTATCCATCAGGTCCTTATTCTGCCAGCAGGCAAGGGCGGAACGGATCGCGTCGCCCATCTCCCAGGCGTCGTAATTGGCGAAGCTGAAGCCGGTGCCCTCGCCGGTGAACTGATTGAAGGGCATGACGGTATCGCGCAGACCGCCTGTCTCGCGCACGATGGGGATCGTGCCGTAGCGCATGGCGATCATCTGGCTCAGTCCGCAGGGCTCAAAGCGCGAGGGCATCAGATAGAAATCGCTGCCCGCGTAGATTTTGTGGGCCAGCTCCTCGTTATAGCCGATGTAGGCGCAGACGCGGCCCTTGTAGCGGTATTCCGCGGCACGCATAAAGTTTTCAAAGCGCTCTTCCCCGCTTCCGAGGAGCATGAACTGCATATCCTCACGGCCCATGAGCTCATCGAGCACGCAGGCAACGAGGTCAAGGCCCTTTTGTTCCGTCATGCGTGTGACCATGGCGAAGATGGGGACGTCGGGGCGGCGCTCCAGTCCCATCTGCTCCTGCAGCGCCGCCTTGCAGACGGCTTTCCCCTTCCGGTGCCCGCGGTCGAAGCGTGCCGGGATCAGCGGGTCGCTGTGCGGGTTGAAGACATCCTTGTCAATGCCGTTGACGATGCCCGAGACCTCGCCCGCCCGGGCGTTGAGGATGCCCTCAAGCCCCTCGCCGTAGTAGTCGGTCATGATCTCACGGGCATAGCTCGGGCTGACCGTGTTGATGCGGTCGGCAAAGACGCAGCCGCCCTTCATGAAATTGGCGCAGCCGTTGAGCTCCATGAATTCCGAAGTCAGGTAACGGTCCTCGATACCGAGCAGATCCTTTGCCAGAGCGAAGCTGCACTTGCCCTGAAAGGCGATGTTGTGGATGGTCAGGACATAGCGGAGCCTCTCCTGCATGCCGCCGGGATACTGGGTCTTGGCCAGCATGGGCATCATGGCCGTGTGCCAGTCGTTGCAGTGGATGATCTCCGGCGCAAAGTCCAGATTGGGCAGCGCGTCCATCACCGCGCGCGTGAAGAAGGCATACTGTTCGATCTCCCCCTCGCCGCCCCAGTAGATCCGGTCGCCGAAGTAGTGCTCGTTATCGACAAGATATACGGTCACGCCGTCCAGCTCCAGCTTCTCGATGCCGGCGTATTCGCGCCGCCAGCCGAGCTGGACATAGAAATAGAACATGTGCTCCGCGCGCCCGGCATATTTGTTTTTGATACAGCGGTGGTAAGGCATGATGACGCGCGCGTCGATCCCCATGGCCCTGAAGGACTTGGACAGCGTGCTCACCACGTCGGCAAGGCCGCCGGTCTTGGCCAGAGGCGCGCACTCGGCGGAAGCGAGAAGGACGGCGGGAAAACGCGATCTGCCCTTGCTTTTGAGAAAATCGCGAAACTCTTTTTTCATGATCGTTCTCCTTCCTTTACCGCTTTTTTCCGGGGGCGGGAGACACGGGGTTTATATTCAAAGAAGACGGCCGACATCGCCGGCAGCGTGATGGAAGCCGAGGCGGGCAGATCCAGAAAGCCCTCGTTCCGGCTGCGGATCGTACCCTCGTTCCTGACGCCTTCGCCGCCGTACTGCTCATCGTCGCTGCTGAGGATCTCCTTGAGCGTGCCCGGCGCGGGCAGGCCGAAGACGAAGCCCTCGTAGGTGACGGGCGTGAAGTTGCACACGCAGACCACGCCCTTTTTCTTATCGGCGCTGGAGCGCAGGAAAGCAACAGAGCTGCGCCCGGCGTCGTCCACGTTCAGCCACTTGAAGCCCTCCCAGGAGCGGTCCACCTCATACATGGCGGGATATGAGGTGTACAGCTTGTTGAGGGCCTTCATGTACTGCTGCAGCTGGGCGTGCTTGAGGTAGCCGAGCAGGAGCCAGTCGAGCTCCTGCTGCCAGTTCCATTCTATGAACTGGCCGAACTCGCTGCCCATGAAGGTCAGCTTCTTGCCCGGGTGTGCGAACTGGAAGCCGTAGAGCGCGCGGAGAGAGGCAAACTTCTGCTCGTAGTCGCCGCTCATCTTGTTGATCATGGAGCACTTGCCGTGCACGACCTCATCATGGGAGTAAGCCAGCACATAGTTCTCCGAGAAGGCGTACATCATGGAGAAGGTCAGCTTGTTGTGGTTGAAGCTGCGGAAGAAGGCGTCGAGTGACATGTAGTCGATGGTGTCGTGCATGAAGCCCATGTCCCACTTGAGGCTGAAGCCCAGACCGCCCACATCCGGCGGCGCCGTGATCAGCGGGAAGGCCGTGGATTCCTCGGCGATGGTGACAGCGCCGGAGAACTCCGTCAGGATGGCGGAATTGAGCTTGCGCAGGAAGCGCACGGCGTTGAGGTTCGTGGTGCCGCCCTCCTCGTTGGGCGTATATTCCCCTTCCCGGCGGCCGTAGTTTAAGTAAAGCATGGAGCTGACCGCGTCCACACGGATGCCGTCGATATGGAATACATCAAAAAACTTGCAGGCCGAGGAGACCAGGAAGCTCTGCACCTGGCTGCTCGCGTAGTCAAAGATCAGCGTCCCCCACTCCGGATGCTCGGCCATGCGGCGCTCCTTGCATTCATAGAGCGGC
Organism: Oscillospiraceae bacterium; assembly: GCA_902778285.1. Lineage (GTDB taxonomy): Bacteria > Bacillota > Clostridia > Oscillospirales > Oscillospiraceae > Limivicinus. The sequence goes on from CACYXC010000043.1 coordinate 42,816, forward strand.
GTCCCGTCAAACATGGCCAGGCCGTGCTGGTCCTTCGGGAAATGGGCAGGGACCCAGTCCATGATCACGCCGATGCCCGCCTTATGCAGCGTATCGACAAAATATTTGAAGTCGTCCGGGTTGCCGTAGCGGGAGGTGGGGGCGTAATAGCCCGTGACCTGATAGCCCCAGGAGCCGTCGTAGGGATACTCGGTGACGGGCATCAGCTCCACATGCGTATAGCCCATATCGCTGCAGTAGACGGCCAGCTCGTCGGCGATGCTGCGGTAGAGGTTGCTGCCCTCCATGTTCTTCCAGGAGCCCAGATGCACCTCATAGATGCTCATGGGATTCGTCATGAAGTTCCATGAAGCGCGCCGCTTCAGGAATTTCTGATCGCCCCATGCGTAATCCTTCTCCGTCCAGACCAGGGAGGCGTTTTGGATGCCGTTCTGGGCCCAGGCGGCAAAAGGATCGGATTTGAGCACGCGTACGCCGTCAGGCCCCTCGATGCAGTACTTGTAGCTCTGGCTGTCCCAGACGTTGTCGAGGAAAACGACCCACACGCCGCCCTCCAGCCGCTCCAGAGGCGTCGCGTCCCAGGCCCAGCCGTTGAAGTCCCCGACCAGCGTCACGCTTCTCGCGTTCGGAGCCCAGACCAGAAAACGATGCATCTGCAGCTCGGGAATGAAAACGCAGCCGAAGCAGAGCCAGGCCTTGCGCGCCTCGCCGGTATTGAACAGATAGATATCGTCGCGGGGGATATGTTTCAGATAGCGCTCCTCCATATGGCATATCTCCTTTTCTCTGTTTTCCTATGATTCCTTTTTTATATTATAACGCTTTGTCGTGTCAATTGGAAGTAATTTTTCGCTCCGATACAGATTCTACGCCCTTGTTCACAGATGCGGCCGCAGGTATCCGCTGCCCGGGGCATGGAAAACCCGGGCGGGAATTATCCCGCCCGGGTAATTGCATATTTCAGTTTATGTTTTCGGGTTACTGCTTTTTCTTCCTGGGGATCAGCGCCACGACTGCGGAGCCGGAGAGCAGCATCACCGCAAGCCACAGGACGAGGTTGTTCTCGTCGCCGGTCTTGGGGCTGGCAGAGCCGTAGTGCACGTCAAACTGCGCGGTGGCCTCGCCGTCCTTGAACAGCAGCGTCACAGGGTAGTTGCCCTTGGCCAGCGTGTTCAGATAGCCGGCATTGATGGTCACGACGGTCTGGCCGCCCTCGCCCATATAGAAGCCGTAGCTGCCGGCGGGGAGAACCTTGTCGCCGATCTTCACACCGGTGAACTTCTCATAGGGGCCGTCCGCATGGAGCTTCAGCGTCTTGCCGCTGTTGGTGTACCAGTCGACGGTGGCGAGGTTTGCGTCGGTGACGGAGACGTCGTTGATCTTGAAGACGCGGTAGTCGACCAGAACGCCGACCGTGCAGCGCAGACGGTAGGTCTGGGAGCCCATCTTGTACTTGAAGAAGAAGTTGTGGTTGCCGCCGTCCAGCTTCTCAAAGAAGGAGCCGGGGATGGTGACCTTGCCGCCGGAGATGGTGTAATCGGTGCCGGACTTCAGCTTGGTGCCGGCGCTGGTGTCGGTGGTGTCCATGATGATCTCGATCGGAGTGTCGGTCACGTCAAAGACGATGCTCGTGCCGCTGCCCTTGTAGTAGCGGGACGGGGTGAAGGTCACATTGGCCCAGACGTTCAGCGGGAACTCCACGTAACCGCCGCCGTCCAGCTCAAAGGCCAGGACCAGCGCGTCGGCAGGCAGGGTCTCGAGGAACGCGGCGAACTTGGAGATCTCCACCTTGCCGCCGGCGGCGTAGTAATTGTAGTCGGTGCCGTTGACCAGAGACTTGACGACAGCCTTGGTGCTCGCGTTCTTGACGCTCAGGGCAGTCAGACCGGGAGACACGCTGAAAGACAGGTTGTAATTCTTGCTGGCCTGCGCGGATCCCTTATAGTAGTCCGCGGAGGTCTTGCCGTTATTGTTCTTGACGCTGGCGGTGTACTTGCCGACGGTGTACTTGAAGATATCGTCCTTGGAGGCCGCGGGATAGGTGCCCTTGGCGCAGACGGCCGCGGGAACGGCAGACTTGAACAGGCCGCCGGTCACGCCGCCCACCACATTGGAGGCCACGCCGGAGAACTTGATGGCGCCGTACTTGCCGTCAGAGATGTTGGGGCTCACCTGGCCGCTGCTGGCATCCACATTCACATTGTTGGCATAAGTGTTGCCGGAGGCGTTCAGGATGGCCTGCGTGCCGGTGGAGGTGAGGTTGATGTCGCCCTCGACCATGACGCCGGAGAGCTCCAGCGCGCCGTTGACGGTAATGCTGCCCTTGACGGTGCCGTTGACAAGACGCAGGGTCTTGCCGGCAGGAACGTAGATATTGCCGGTAATGGTGTAGGTGCACAGATCAATGCCGAAGTAGGAGGAGATGGCGCTCCAGTCGGTCACGTCCCAGTTGACGTGAGCGGTCAGCCAGTAGTTGCCGTCCTTGCTCTTGTTCAGGCACTCGCTGATCGTGGCATACGCCGCGGTATCGTTCTGGATCGCGGTATCGTCCGGTTCATCCGCAACGATGTCGGGCTTCTGCTCCACAACGATCTCCTCACCCTCGGCAGGCTCCTCACCCTCAGCGGGCTCCTCACCCTCGGCAGGCTCCTCACCCTCGGCAGGCTCCTCACCCTCAGCGGGCTCCTCACCCTCGGCGGGCTCCTCACCCTCAGCGGGCTCCTCACCCTCGGCGGGCTCTTCGCCTTCAGCAGGCTCCTCGCCTTCGGCGGGCTCTTCGCCTTCAGCGGGCTCCTCACCCTCGGCAGGCTCTTCGCCTTCAGCGGGTTCCTCACCCTCGGCAGGCTCTTCGCCCTCGACGGGCGCGGGCTCCTCAGCAGGCGCGGGCTCCTCGACAGGCGCGGGCTCCTCGGCGGGCGCGGGCTCCTCAGCAGGCGCGGGCTCCTCGACAGGCGCGGGCTGTTCAGCAGGCGCGGGCTCCTCGACTGCGGCTACAGCGGGATCAACGACCTTGTATACGCCCTCCAGGCCCTCCTGCGCGACCAGGTCATAGGCCGCGGCGCTGCCGCTGAGGAGGTAACCGCCGTCATTGGACAGCCACAGCATCTTCAGGCTGACAGAGCCTTCGCCCTTGATGACGCAGGCAAAGCTCAGAAAAGCATCCTGAGTGGCAGAAGTGCGCACAACGATCTCGCCGTTCTTGAGGGCGGAGCCGTTGGCCATGAAAATGGCGGCCTCGTCGCTCACGGAAGGAACGAAGGTCATGGTCTTGCCGTTCAGACTCATGGAGACGTTCGCAGGGATGCTGATGCTGTTCGACAGCACAACGTCCTGCGTAAGAATGACCATCTGGCCCTCCTGGGCAGCGGCAAGCGCGTCGGCAACCGTCGCATAGTACAGCGTCTCCTGATCGGAGACATTGATCTTCGCGACGCCGCCGCTCGTGCTGGAGGCAGCGGCACCGGGCTCGCCGGGATCGCTGGAAGCGATGATCACGCCGTCCACTACGGGCACAGCGCTCTGGGGAGCTTCCGCGCTCTCCTCTGCCGAAGCGCTCACGGCCATGAGGCCGAAGCACATGGCGATGACCAGAAGAATAGACAACAGCCTGATGTAAGCTTTCATGTTGGTTCTCCTTTACTCTGCTTACTATTATAATGATTATCGCATGGAGAAAACGATCGAGTTCTCGATTGTTTTCTCTGCCAAACGACACGCTTGGCAGCAAATGATGGATTCCATCATTTGCGCGATGCTCATTGCAATGAATATATGACAAAACAGCAGAGCTGTTTTGCTGAGCAGCTAAGCTGCTCGGCGGAACGCCTTGCGGCGTTTCGCCATCAGATAATCATTATAAATCAAAAATTTATAATCGATTTCTCCCGCCTGCATTTGGGTACGCAAAATAGCGCCCTGTACAGGCTTATGGATACTGTACCACTTTATCGGGTCATTTGCAAGAGCTATTTGAAGTTTTTTGCTATATTTTTTTACCGCTTTGTAATTACTTCGTATGTATACAGTAACCAGCAGAGGAGAGGGTAAAAGCAGTTAGAAGCGTTGATAATTCAGGCCTTTTCTGTGATCATGCTGTATCGTCAGCACGGAATTGAATACAAAAAAGTTTCAACGCCCTCTCAATATTAAGAAAGATTAAGAACTGAAATTGACATGACCGGCTGCAGCAGCTCTGATCCCCACGCGGGCGAACAGCAGGATGTCTCCTTTTCAGTGCAAATTTATAACTGACCGTATCTGTTGATTTCAAATAACGGCGGTTTTTGTCGTTCATGCGCCGCCGCTGCATTTTACCGTGCAGATGCTTTCCTTTTTTTGTGCATTTTGACGCAAGGCTTTTCCGACAGTCCGGTCTTTTCAGCAATTTTAATAAAGTTGGTCATTTTGACCGAAATCTTTCGATTTTTTCCTTGTAGATCAAGATGAAATCGTGTAAAATATACAAAGTAAAATGAATACCTTTCAGACGGGAGTGTGAAATCGATGGATAAGATTCTTTGGTTCAGTCCCCTGCTGGCCGCGGCTGCGCTGCTTTTCGCGCTTTGGAAAGCACACTATGTTTCCGCCGCAGCGCCCGGCAATGAACGCATGCAGGAGATCGCCGCTTCGATTTCCGAAGGAGCGGACGCCTTCCTGAAATCCGAATACCGGATCCTGACGATCTTTGTCGCGATCCTCTTTGTGCTGATCGGTCTCTTCATCAACTGGGGGACCGGCCTCTGCTTTTTGCTCGGCGCGCTCTGCTCGATCCTCGCCGGCTTCTTCGGCATGAGGGTCGCCACGCGCGCCAACGTCCGCACCGCGAACGCCGCGCTCGAATCCGGCATGAACAAGGCCCTGTCCATTGCCTTCGCCGGCGGCTCGGTCATGGGCATGTGCGTGGTCGGTCTGGGTCTCCTGGGCTGCAGCCTGATCTATATTCTGACCGGCAACTACAGCATCCTCTTCGGCTTCTCGCTGGGCGCCTCCTCCATCGCGCTCTTTGCCCGTGTGGGCGGCGGCATCTATACCAAGGCTGCCGACGTCGGCGCCGACCTCGTCGGCAAGGTCGAGGCCGGCATCCCCGAGGACGACCCGCGAAACCCCGCCGTCATCGCCGACAACGTGGGCGACAACGTGGGCGACGTGGCAGGTATGGGCGCCGACCTGTTTGAGAGCTACGTCGGCGCACTGGTCTCCGCGCTGACGCTGGGCGTCTCGGTCGCCGGCCTGTTTACCGGCGCCGGCGCGATCTTCCCGCTCATCATTGCCGCCGTCGGCGTCCTGGCCTCCATCGTCGCCACCTTTTTCGTCCGCGGCAAAGAGGGCGCCAATCCCCATCGCGCACTGAAGACCGGCTCTTACGTCTCCGCGGCGATCGTGGCGCTGGGGTCTATCCCCCTCAGCAAGCTTTTCTTCGGCAGGCTCTATTTCTCCGCCCCGATCATCGCCGGCATCATCGTGGGCCTGGTGATCGGCTTCATGACCGAGGTCTACACCTCCGAGGACTACGGCTCCGTCAGGCGCATCGCAGACCAGTCCGAGACCGGCTCCGCCACCACAATCATCAGCGGCATCGCGGTCGGCATGAAGAGCACCTGGGTACCCATCGTGCTCATCTGCGTCGGCATTTACATCTCCTACGCCGTCACCGGCGACCTCTACGGCATTGCGCTGGCCGCCGTCGGAATGCTGTCTACGACCGGCATCACCGTCGCAGTCGACGCCTACGGCCCCATTGCCGACAACTCCGGCGGTATCGCCGAGATGAGCGGCCTCGACCCCCACGTGCGCGAGATCACGGACAAGCTCGACGCCGTGGGCAACACCACCGCCGCCATGGGCAAGGGCTTCGCCATCGGCTCTGCCGCGCTGACCGCGCTGGCGCTCTTCGTCTCCTACGCCACCGAGGTCAGGCTCGACGGCATCAACATGCTCTCCCCCAATGTGGTCATCGGCCTGCTGATCGGCGGTATGCTCCCCTTTGCCTTTTCCGCTATGACGATGGACTCGGTCTCCAAGGCGGCCTATAAAATGATCGAAGAGGTCCGCCGCCAGTTCCGCGAGATCCCCGGGATCCTGGAGGGAGAGCGCAAGCCAGATTACGCCTCCTGTGTCTCCATCTCCACCCGCGCCGCCCTGCACGAGATGATCGTTCCCGGCGTCATGGCCGTGCTCGCTCCCCTGCTTGTAGGCATCCTGCTCGGGCCCGAGGCACTGGGCGGCCTGCTGGCGGGCTCCCTGGTCACGGGCGTGCTGTTGGCGATCTACATGTCCAATGCCGGCGGCGCCTGGGACAACGCCAAGAAATTCATCGAGGAAGGCCACCACGGCGGCAAGGGCTCCGTGGCGCACAAGGCGGCCGTCGTCGGCGACACGGTCGGCGACCCCTTCAAGGACACCTCCGGCCCCTCGCTGAACATCCTCATCAAGCTGATGACCGTGGTCGCGCTGGTCTTCGCTCCCCTGTTCATCAAGATCGGCGGCCTGCTCTGAGTTTTTCAGGACCGCATACAGCTCCGGGTATAACCCGGAGCTGTTTTTTACACTCTCTTTGCAGGGGCTTCGATCTTAGTGTAAAATAGATGTAGGAAAAATAAAGACAGAGGGCACCTCAAAGTGGTTTAATGAATTCACCACAAACCATTAGCCACAAGAAAGAGGTGT
>CACYXC010000044.1 GCA_902778285.1 Oscillospiraceae bacterium
CATCGCCATCATGAAGAACCTCATCGAGGGTCGTCAGGCCATGTCCGTGTTCAAAGACACCCGTACGCTGGCCGCGAAGGTCGTTGAGATGGTCGATGCTCTGATGAAGGGCGCCGAGCCCCCCATCAACGACACCGAGACCTACGACAACGGCACCGGCATCATCCCCAGCTTCCTGTGCGAGCCTGTCAGCTGCACCGTCGACAACTACACGGAACTGCTGATCGATTCCGGCTACTACACCATGGATCAGATCGGCTGAGCCTAAGCAGACGAAGTTTTCCTTATCGGGCAAGGCGGTCTCCCGCCTTGCCCGATGTCTAATCAACTCTCGGGTTTGGAGGGGATAGTTTGGCAGAAAACATGTTGGAAATGCGGGGGATCACGAAGGTGTTCCCCGGCGTCAAAGCCCTGGACGACGTCAATTTCGTCGTTAAAAAGGGCAGCATCCACGCGCTGGTAGGAGAGAACGGCGCCGGCAAGTCCACGCTGATGAACGTGCTGAGCGGCCTGTATCCCTACGGCAGCTATTCCGGGGATATCGTATACGAGGGAGAAGTATGCAGATTCTCCAACATCAAAGACAGTGAAAACAAGGGCATCGTCATCATCCATCAGGAGCTGGCGCTGGTCCCCTATATGAGCATCGGCGAGAATATGTTCCTGGGCAACGAGCGCGGCCACAGGTTCGCCATCGACTGGGACAAGACCCACGCCGAGGCCACAAAATATTTGAAGATCGTCGGTCTGCAGGAATCCTCCAAGACGCTGATCAAGGACATCGGCGTCGGCAAGCAGCAGATGGTGGAGATCGCCAAGGCGCTGGCCAAGAACGCCAGACTCATGATCCTGGACGAGCCGACCTCCTCCCTCAACGAGGAGGACTCCCAGGCGCTGCTGGACCTGCTGCTCGAGTTTAAAAAGCAGGGCCTGACCTCCATCATCATCTCGCACAAGATCAACGAGGTCTCCTATGTGGCGGACGATATCACCATCCTGCGCGACGGACACACGATCGAGACGCTCACCAAGGGCGTGGACGATATCAGCGAGGACCGCATCATCCGCGGCATGGTGGGCCGTGAGCTCTCCGACCGCTTCCCGAAGCGCCAGAACGTCGAGATCGGCGAGGTGGCGCTGGAGGTGGAGAACTGGAACGTCTTCCACCCCCTGTATCCGGATAAGAAGGTGATCGACAATGTCTCCTTCCACGTCCGCAAGGGCGAGGTCGTGGGCTTCTCCGGCCTGATGGGCGCGGGACGCACGGAGCTGGCCATGTCCATTTTCGGCCGAAGCTATGGCACCGATATCAGCGGTACCGTGAAGATCCACGGCCGGGAGGTCAAGCTCCATTCACCGCGGCAGGCCATCGACGCAGGCCTCGCCTACGTCACCGAAGACCGGAAGGGCAGCGGCCTGATCCTCTCCAACCCGATCTCGGTGAACACGACGCTGGCAAACCTGAAGGGCGTCAGCAAAAACGGCGTCATCGACCCGCACACGGAGCTGATGGTGGCGGAGGAATACCGTAAAAAGCTCAACACCAAGACGCCCTCCGTCCAGCAGAACGTCGGGAACCTGTCCGGCGGCAACCAGCAGAAGGTCCTGCTGGCCAAATGGATGTATGCCGACCCGGACATCCTGATCCTGGACGAGCCGACCCGCGGCATCGACGTCGGCGCCAAGTATGAGATCTACTGCATCATCAACGATCTGGTGGCGCAGGGCAAATCCGTGATCATGATCTCCTCGGAGCTCCCGGAGGTCCTGGGCATGAGCGACAGGATCTACGTGCTCAACGAGGGCCGCGTCGTGGGTGAGTTCGAACGCGGAGAGGCCAGCCAGGAGAAGATCATGTCCTGCATTCTGTCCACCGATTCAGCAGCAAAGGAGCAAAAGCAATGACAACGAAAAACAAGGTTCTGGATTTTATCCAGAAATACACGATGATCATCGCGCTTGTCCTGGTGACGGTCTTCTTTGCCTGGCGCACCAACGGCAAGATCCTCGACGCCCGGAACATTACCAATATCATCTCGCAGAACGCGTATGTGTTCGTCCTGGCGACCGGCATGCTGCTGTGCATCCTGACGGGCGGCAACATCGACCTGTCTGTCGGCTCGGTCGTCTGCTTTGTCGGCACCGTCGGCGCCGTCCTGATGCGCAGAGACCTCAACATGTGGCTGGCCGTGCTGATCATGCTTGTGGTCGGCGTCCTGATCGGCGCCTGGCAGGCCTTCTGGATCGCCTATGTCAAGGTCCCGCCCTTCATCACGACGCTCGCCGGCATGATGGTCTTCCGCGGCCTGTCCAACGTCGTGCTGCAGGGCAAGACCGTGTCCGTGACCAATGAGAAATTCGTTCAGATCTTCGGCGGCGGCGCGAACTGCTACGTGCCGGACTTCCTGCACGGAGAAGGGATCAACCTGCTGTGTCTGGTCGTCGGCATCGTCGCCTGCGCGCTGTATCTGTTCTTCACCTTCCGCAATCAGATCTCCCGCAGGCGCGCCGGACTGGAGACCGAGTCTCTCGCCAAGGCGCTGCTCAAGTCCGTGGTCATCGTGGCGGTCGTGATCTTCTTCACATACAAGCTCGCGCAGTACAAGGGCCTTCCCATGGCGCTGATCTGGGTCGTGCTGGTCGTGCTGATCTACACCTACATCACCTCCAAGACCACCGTCGGCCGCTATCTCTATGCCATCGGCGGCAATGAGACGGCGACCAAGCTCTCCGGCATCGACACCAGAAAGATCTACTTCTTCGCCTACACCAATATGGGCCTGCTGGCCGGCCTCGCGGGCATCCTCACCATCGCCCGCCTGACCTCTGCGCAGCCCACCTACGGCCAGAACTACGAGATGGACGCCATCGGCTCCTGCTTCATCGGCGGCGCCTCCGCCTACGGCGGCGTGGGCACCGTACCCGGCGTCATCATCGGCGCCCTGCTGATGGGCGTCATCAACATCGGCATGAGCATCATGGGCGTTGACGCCAACTATCAGAAGGTCGTCAAGGGCCTGGTGCTGCTGGCCGCCGTCATCTTCGACGTGGTCTCCAAGAAGAAGAACAGCTGACGCCCTGCGGAATCTATTCCGGCAGGCAGCCATTGACAAAACGGACGGCTGATCCCAGCCGTCCGTTTTCGGGGCGGGCAAAGGAGCGGAGCGCGTGAACGAACAGAAACCGAAGACCGCTGAGCGGCAGAAAACAATCAACATGGCGGCGCTGCGCGCCGCGGTCGCGGTCTATCTTATCTACCTGGGCGTGAGCCTGGTCCGGGACCGGCTGCAAGGGAACTCCACCCTGCCGCCCGCGCTGGCCTGGGTCGCCGGCCTTGTCTTCCTGCTTGCCGGCGCGGCCTTCGGATGCTACGCCTGGCGGCGCTGGCAGAGCGAGCGGGATACTGCGGCGGAAAACGAGGAAGCCGCCGGGGAGGAGCCATGAACAGACCCTTTTCCCGGGAGTTTTGGATCCGCGTGCTGCTGTTGCTGCTGGGGCTTGCGATTGCCCATCTGGGCGTGACGCTCTTCCTGCTGACGGAGCTGGGCTCCGACCCTTTCAATGTGATGATCCAGGGCCTGACGCGCACGGTGGATCAGCCCCTGCTGACCCACGGGCGTATCCACCTGCTGGTCTCCCTGCTTATCGTGCTGATCCTGCTGGTCGCGGACCGGCGCTATATCGGCGTGGGGACGCTGCTGTGCATGGCGCTGGGCGGCCCGATCATCGACCTGTATTCCCTGTGGCTCTCGCCCCTGATCCGGGGCGACGCGCCGCTGACGCTGCGCCTGCCGCTGCTGGTGCTCGGCTGCGTGATCCTCGCCTTCGGCATGACCGTCGTGATCCGCTCCGAGGCGGGTACCGGCCCGAACGATCTGGTGGCGGTGGTCATCAGCGAGAAGCTGCACGCCCCCTTCGGCCTGACGCGCGTGCTGGTGGACCTCTGTTTCGCCGGCCTCGGCTTTCTGCTCGGCGGCACGCTGGGCCTCGGCACGGTGATCTGCGCCTTTGTGGTCGGTCCCGCGGCGCAGCTGTTCATGCCCCTGAGCAGACGGCTGGTGGAATCCTGCCTCAAACGGGGGACAGGCTGATGGACAGCGGCAGTCTTGCGCGCATCGAGGCGCTGTATGAAGAGTATCTGCTGGCGGCGGCGGAGCTCGAGAAAAACCGAAAATTCGGCGACGGGATCCTCGGCCTGCGGCCCGGCCCGGCGGACGATCCCTGCCATGCGCGCTTTGCCGCGCGGCTGGAAGAGCTGCTGAAGGAAGCGGCCGCGTCCGCGGATTCCGAGGAGGCGTCACAGATCCTGCGGTATCTCTTCAGCGCGCCGAAGACGCGGGAGATCCCCCTGAGCGCCTACTGGATGCTCATCGCCGTACAGGGCCTGGGGCGCGAGCTGATCGGGCTGCTGAGCCCCGGGGACGCCGCCGCGCTACTGACGTTCTGCCACAAGCGCTATCCCCGCCGGGAGCGGCTCCCGGTGCAGGATCAGATCCTGAAGCGACTCAGACAGCAGTCTGAATAAGAGAATAAAGAATCTATGCCATCGGAGGATGCGATCATGAGCTACTACATAGGAATCGACCTGGGTACCTCGGCCGTCAAGCTGCTGCTGGTGGACGAGACCGGCGCGATCCGCCGGGAGGTCACAAAGGAGTACCCGCTGATCTTCCCGCAGCCCGGCTGGTCCGAACAGAACCCGCTCGACTGGTGGAGCGCCTGCTGCGAGGGGCTGGGCGAGCTGCTGGAAGGGGAGGACCGCTCTCTGGTCGCCGGCATCGGCTGCGGCGGACAGATGCACGGTCTGGTCGCCCTGGATGAGAAGGACGAGGTCATCCGCCCCGCCATCCTCTGGAACGACGGCCGCACCGGCGAAGAGGTAGAGTATCTGAACACGGTCGTCGGCAAGGACCGGCTCTCCGCCCTGACGGCCAATATCGCCTTTGCCGGCTTCACCGCGCCGAAGATCCTCTGGATGCGCAAAAACGAGCCGGAAAACTTCGCGCGCATCGCGAAGATCATGCTCCCCAAGGACTATATCAACTACAGGCTGACGGGCGTGCACTGCTGCGACTACTCCGACGCCTCCGGCATGCTGCTGCTGGACGTGGCGCACAAGCGCTGGTCGCGGGAAATGCTGGAGATCTGCGGCGTGAGCGAGGCGCAGATGCCGAGGCTCTTCGAGAGCTTTGAAGTCGTCGGCACGGTCAAAGCCGGGATCGCCGGAGAACTGGGCCTTCCCGCCGGCGTGAAGGTCGTGGCCGGCGCGGGCGACAACGCGGCGGCGGCCGTCGGCACCGGCGTCGTGGGCGAGGGCGGATGCAACCTGTCCCTCGGCACCTCCGGCACGCTCTTCATCTCCTCCGAGCACTTCGGCGTGGACCCGAACAACGCCCTGCACGCCTTCGCCCATGCCGACGGCGGCTACCACCTGATGGGCTGCATGCTCTCGGCGGCCAGCTGCAACAAGTGGCTGTGCGAGGACGTGCTGAAGACCTCCGACTATCCCACCGAGCAGGCGCCGATCACAGCGGAGAAGCTCGGACGCAACCACGTCTTTTTCCTGCCCTATCTCATGGGCGAGCGCAGCCCCATCAACGACGTCAACGCCCGCGGCTGCTTCGTGGGCATGACGATGGACACGAGCAGGGCCGATCTGGTGCAGGCCGTGCTCGAGGGCGTGGCCTTCGCCATCCGCGACTCCTTTGAGGTCGCCCGCTCCCTGGGGCTGGACATCCCGCGCTCGAAGCTCTGCGGCGGCGGCGCCAAGTCCCCCCTGTGGCGCACAATCTTCTCGAATGTCCTGGGCATCCCGCTCGACATGGTCAAGACCGAGCAGGGTCCCGGCTACGGCGGCGCGATGCTGGCCATGGTCGGCTGCGGCAAATTCGCGAGCGTGCAGGCCGCGGCGGACGCGCTGGTGGAGCTTGCCTCCACGACCGAGCCCGATCCGGAGCTCACCGCCCGCTATGAGGCGCAGTATCAGAAATTCCGCAAAATCTATCCGGCGATGAAGAACGTCTTCCCGGAGCTGCAATAAAGGTAGATTAAGGAGGAAACTTATGCATATCTATTCCGTCACCGATCCTGAATTCAAGCCCTACGGCAAGATCCTTGAGGGCTACGACACGGCGGAGCTGCTCGCCGCCATGGAGGCCATCCCCCTGCCCGAGGAGGGCACCGCCTATCGCCCCGGCATCGAAAGCCTTGAGGCCTGCGCGATCTTTGCCGACTTTCGCGACCGGGCCTACGGCGGCATGCCCATCCAGCTCGGCATGTGCTGGGGCCATAACACGAAGCTCAACTGCCTGGAGTACCACCGCGACAGCGAAGTGAACGTCGGCACCAAGGACTTCATCCTGCTGCTCGGCAGACAGGAGGAGATCACCGACGGCGTGCTGGACACCGACAGGGTCAAGGCCTTCCGCGTGCCCAAGGGCCTGCCCGTGGAGGTCTACGCCACCACGCTGCACTACGCCCCCTGCCACACCTGCCCGCACTGCGGCTTCCGCGTGGCCGTCGTGCTGCCGCGCGGCACCAACACCGAAAAACCCGTCTTCGAGGCAAAGTGCGAGGAGGACGGCTGGATGACCGCCCGCAACAAGTGGCTGCTGGCCCATCCCGATTCCAAGGAAGCGCATAACGGCGCGCACATCGGTCTGCGCGGCCTGAACATCGATATTAAGGAGGACATTTAACATGATGACCAACATCCCCGAAGTCAAGCTCGGCATCGTCGCCGTCTCCCGCGACTGTTTCCCCATCGGCCTGTCCATCGCCCGGCGCGAGGCCATTGTCAAGACCTGCGGCGGCAACATCTATGAGTGCCCCGTCACCGTCGAGAACGAGAAGGACATGCTCAAGGCCGTCGACGACGTAAAGGCCGCCGGCTGCAATGCGCTGGTGGTGTTCCTCGGCAACTTCGGCCCCGAGACGCCCGAGACCCTGATCGCCAAAAACTTCGACGGCCCCTGCATGTTCGTGGCCGCCGCCGAGGGCGACGGCGACCTCATCAACGGCCGCGGCGACGCCTACTGCGGCATGCTCAACTGCTCCTACAACCTCGGCATGCGCCATCTCAAGGGCTACATCCCCGAGTACCCCGTCGGCACCGCCGCCGATATCGGCAAAATGATCAAGGACTTCTACCCGATCGCCAGAGCGATCATCGGCGTGCAGAACCTGAAGATCATCACCTTCGGCCCCCGTCCGCAGGACTTCTTCGCCTGCAACGCGCCGATCAAGGGCCTGTACGAGATGGGCGTCGAGATCGAGGAGAACTCCGAGCTGGACCTGCTGGTCGCCTACAAGGCCCACGCCGGCGACAAGCGCATCCCCGAGGTCTGCGCCGACATGGCCGCCGAGATGGGCGAGGGCAAGTACTTCCCCGACATGCTCGAGCGCATGGCGCAGTTTGAGCTGACCCTGCTCGACTGGGCGGAGGAGCACAAGGGCGCGCGCAAGTACGTCGCCTTCGCCGACAAGTGCTGGCCCGCCTTCCCGGAGCAGTTCGGCTTCGAGCCCTGCTACGTCAACTCCCGCCTGGCCTCCCGCGGCATCCCCGTCAGCTGCGAGGTCGATATCTACGGCGCGCTGTCGGAGTACATCGGCGCCTGCGTCTCCGGCGACGCCGTCACCCTTCTCGACATCAACAACTCCGTGCCCGCCCAGATGTGGGAGAGCCAGATCAAGGGCAAGTTCGACTATGTCCTGACCGACACCTTCATGGGCTTCCACTGCGGCAACACCCCGAGCTGCAAGATGTGCGCCGACCGCGCCGTCAAGTATCAGCTCATCCAGCACCGCCTGCTCGAGCCGGAAGGATCGGAGCCCGACTTCACCCGCGGCACCCTCGAGGGCGACATCGCGCCGGGCGAGATCACCTTCTACCGCCTGCAGTGCGACAGCGAGGGCAAGCTCCGCTCCTACATCGCCGAGGGCGAGGTCCTGCCCGTGGCGACCACGAGCTTCGGCGGCATCGGCGTCTTCGCCATCCATGAGATGGGCCGCTTCTACCGCCACGTGCTGATTCAGAAGCACTTCCCGCATCACGGCGCGGTGGCCTTCGGTCACTTCGGCAAGGCCCTGTTCGAGGTCTTCAAGTTCCTCGGCGTGGAGGACATCGGCTACAACCAGCCCAAGTGCCTGCCCTATCCCACCGAGAACCCCTGGGCCTGATCCCCACCATATCCGAAACTCCCGGCCGGAAAGCCGGGAGTTTTGATGTGCAGACAAACCCTGTGCAAACCGTTTGGACTTGCATGGGGAGAGCGCGAGAGGAAGATTCCCCCGGCGGGGGAAATGTCAGCGAAGCTGACAAAAGGGGGGCGGAGATTGGTGATTCCCTCTCGCGTTTGATGTCCTCAAAAATGAGAACTTTCGAAAAAGTTCTCATTTTTGAGTTTCAAGGTGTCGACACTTTGTCGATACCTTGAAACTCCCGGCCAAACGGCCGGGAGTTTTCTTTTCTGCCTATTGACGCGGGCAGCCGCTGAGACTACAATACAAAGCGGCGTCGGCCGCGTGCGCCGACGCCTGACAGAGAAGGAGGAACTATCGTGATCGGACGTGAAAAACTTGTGATCGAAACAGGCTGGTGCAAGGGCTGCGGGATCTGCGCCGCCTTCTGCCCCGGACAGGTTCTGGAGATCCTTAACGAGAAGGTCGTCGTCAAAAAACCGGAGAAATGCGTATTTTGCGGCCAGTGCGAGCTGCGCTGCCCGGACTACGCGATCTATCTCGTGAACGTGGAAGAGTGAGGAGGAAGAGAGCATGGCGAAAGCTGTTTTGATGCAGGGCAACGAGGCCGCCGTGGAGGGGGCCATCACCGCCGGCATGCGCTTCTTTGCTGGCTATCCGATCACGCCGTCCACCGAGATCGCGGAGCAAAGCGCGCTGCGCCTGCCGCAGGAGGGCGGCAAATTCATGCAGATGGAGGATGAGATCTCATCCATCGCCGCCGTTCTCGGCGCCTCCGCCGCGGGCATGAAGGCCATGACGGCCACCTCCGGCCCGGGCTTCTCCCTGATGCAGGAAAACATCGGCTACGGCGCGATGGCGGAGATCCCCTGCGTGATCATCGACGTGCAGCGCACGGGCCCTTCGACGGGCCTGCCCACCAGCCCCTCCCAGGGCGACTACATGCAGGCCAGATGGGGCACCCACGGCGACCATCCGGTGATCGCGCTCTCCCCGTCCTCCGTGCTGGAGACCTATACGCTCATCATCCGCGCCTTCAACCTCGCCGAGAAATACCGCACGCCGGTCATTTTTCTCATGGACGAGATCGTGGGCCATATGCGCGAGGGCGTGGTGCTGTCCAATCCCCGCGATCTGATCATCAACCGCCGCAAAATGAGCTTCCACGACGGCGCGAACAAGCAGTGCTACTTCGTGCCGGAAGGGGAGTATGTCCCCGCGATGAAGCCCTTCGGCCAGGGTGAGCGCTACAACATCACGGGCCTTGCCCATGACGTCTCGGGCTTCCCGGTCAACTCCAGCGAGATCGCCGGCAGGCTCGTCACCCGGCTGCTGGACAAGGTGGAGAAGAACGCGGACGACATCTGCCGCGTGGAAGAGTTCGCGATGGACGACGCGGAGATCGCCGTCGTCTGCTTCGGCGGCACGGCCCGCGCGGTCATGGACGCCGTCCTGCAGGCGAGAGAGGCCGGAAAAAGGGTCGGCATGTTCCGGCCCATCACGGTCTGGCCCTTCCCGGAAAAGCAGCTCAGGGCGCGCCTGCCGCAGCTGAAGAAGATCCTCATGGTCGAGCACAACCACGGCCAGATGCTGCTCGAAGTGCAGCGGACGGTCGGCGGCGCCCTGCCGGTCGACTTCCTCGGCCGCATCGACGGCACCGTGATCTCTCCGGCGGATATCCTGGCGAAGCTCAGCGAAATGGAGGGTAAGAACCATGCCGAGTGATCTTGTCCATCTGTATATGCGCATCGACCATCTGCCGCAGATCTGGTGCCCGGGCTGCGGCAACGGCGTCATCATGCGCGACGTGGCCGTCGCGATCGACGAGCTGATCCATGACGAGGAGAACAGCATCAACCGTGAGGACATCGTCATCGTCTCCGGCATCGGCTGCTCCTCCCGCGCCGCCGGCTATCTGGACTTCAACTCCATCCACACGACTCACGGCCGCGCCATCGCCTTTGCCTCGGGCATCAAGATGGCAAATCCCAAGCTGCACGTCATCGTCCTCACCGGCGACGGGGACTGCTCCGCCATCGGCGGCAACCACCTGATCCACGCCGCGCGGCGCAACCTGGGCCTCACGGTCGTCTGCTTCAATAACGACATCTACGGCATGACCGGCGGCCAGTATTCGCCCACCACGCCCAACGGCGACAAGGCGACCACCGCGCCCTACGGCAACGTCGACCGCCCCTTCGATATCGCGGTGTTGGCCGCCGGCGCCGGCGCGTCTTTCTCCGCCCGCGGCGACGTCTATCACGCCCGCGAGACCATCGACATCATCAAGCGGGCCATCCGGCACAAGGGCTTCTCGCTGGTGGACGTGTATTCGATCTGCCCGACCTACTACGGCCGCAAGAACAGGAAGGGCGACGCGGTGGAGATGCTCCGGTGGCAGAAGGAGAACCTGCTGCCCACCGCCCGCTACTACAGCATGAGCGAGGAGGAGCGGGCAGGAAAGAAGCAGATCGGCATCCTGTCCTACAACGACTACCCCGAGTACACCGAGGAATATGCCAAGATCATCGCCGCCTGTCGCGGCAAGGCGAAGAAGCAGGGAGGGGACGGAACATGAGCAAGCGGTATGAGATGCGCTTTGCCGGCTCCGGCGGGCAGGGCGTGATCCTGGCCAGCGTAATCATCGCCGAGGCGGCGGTGATCGCGGGGCTCAACGCCGTCCAGTCCCAGGCCTACGGGCCGGAGGCCCGCGGCGGCGTCAGCAAGGCCGAGACCATCATCAGCCGGGACAAGATCTGGTACTCGAAGGTCACGCGGCCGAGCTTCCTGCTCGCGCTGACCCAGGCCTCCGCGGACAAGTACGCCAAGGAGCTGGCAGAGGACGCCGTCGTCATGCTCGATGAGAGCCTGGCGATCCCGGCGGGGCTGGACCCCTCGCGCGTGATCGTCGTCCCCGTCCTGCGCACCGCGAAGGAGAAGGTCGGCAAGGCCTTCACCGCGAACATCGTCGCCGTTGGCGCGATCAACCGCGCGCTGCGGCTCTTCTCCGACGAGGATCTGCTGGAGGGCGTCCGGCGCCATATCCCGGCGGGAACGGAGGACATCAACCGGAAGGCGCTGGCCGAGGGGGCTGCCCTGATCACGGACGCGCAGGCCGCAGCCTGTGCCCGGAGGATATGAGCATGGAATACAACGAGCGCTTTCGCTGCGCGGCCCTGTACGAGCGCGTCATGTCCGCGGAGGAGGCGGCCCTGCTGATCGAGGACGGCTCGACCGTCGCCGTCAGCGGCTTTACGCCCTCCGGCTGCCCCAAGATGGTGCCGCTCGCGATCGCCGAGCAGGTGCGCAGCGGGCGGCGGAGGCTGCGGCTGACGCTCCTGTCCAGCGCCTCCACCGGCCCGGAGCTCGATTCCGCCTGGGGCGAGCTCGGGATCATCGCCCGCCGCCTGCCCTACATGACCAGCAGTGAGCTGCGCAGGGCCGTCAACGGCGGCGGCCCGGAGCCGGTCGCCTATACGGATATCCACATCGGCGAGGTGGCGCAGAACGCCCGCCTCGGCTTCTACGGGAAGATCGACACCGCGATCGTCGAGGCGGCCGCCCTCACCGAGGACGGCGGCATCGTCCCCACGACGGCCCTCGGCTGCTCGCAGACCTTCATCGACCTCGCCGGGCGGGTGATCATCGAGCTGAATCTCGCGCAGCCCGCCGCGCTGGAAGGCCTGCACGACGTGTATCGCGTGGGGGACCCGCCCCGGCGCGGACCGATCCCGCTGACCGGCGTCGGCGATCGCATCGGCACGCCGTATCTGCGCTGCCCGGCGGAAAAGATCGCGGCGGTGGTGGTCGGCGCGGCGGAGGAGCACCCCCGCCCCCTCGCGCCCGAGGACGAGGTCAGCCGCGCGATCGCGGCGAACATCGTCCGCTTCCTCGCGCGTGAGAAGGAGGCCGGGCGGCTCTCCGCCGACGAACTGCCGCTGCAGTCCGGCGTGGGCTCGGTGGCCAACGCCGTGCTCTTCGGCCTGAAAAACGCCGGCTTTTCGCACCTGCGCTTTTACTCGGAGGTCATGCAGGACGGCATCCTCGATCTGATCGACGCGGGCAAGGCGGATTTCGCCTCGGCGACCTCGCTGTCGCTCTCGAAGGAGGGCATGGCGCGTCTGCTGGGGGATCTGGAGCGCTACCGTGACAAGCTGGTGCTGCGCGACTCGGAGATCTCCAACAGCGCGGAGCTCATCCGCCGCCTCGGCGTGATCGCGATGAACACCGCGGTGGAGGCGGATATTTACGGCAACGTCAACTCCTCGCAGATGAACGGCACCACGGTCTACAACGGCATCGGCGGCTCCGGCGACTACGCCAGAAACGCCGCGATCTCGATCTTCATGACCAATTCCGTCGCCAAGGGCGGGAAGATCTCGAGCATCGTGCCGATGGTCACGCATGTGGACCACAGCGAGCACGACGTGGACGTGATCGTGACCGAGCAGGGCTTTGCCGACCTGCGCGGGCTGAGCCCGAAGGAGCGCGCCGCGCGCATCATCGAAAACTGCGCGCACCCGGACTACCGGGCGCAGCTGCGCGCCTATTTCGAGGCGGCCTGCGCCGCCACGCACGGCGCGCAGACCCCGCATCTGCTGGACAGATGCTTCGGCTTCCACGAAAACCTGAGACGTCGCGGCAGCATGCTCTGCGGCGAGGGAGGAGAAAACTGATATGCTGACGTTTGCAAGCTATATGGAGATGCTGATGGTCGTCTGCTTCGGCATTTCCTGGCCGATCAATATCCGCAAGGCCTGGAAGGCGAGGAGCACCAAGGGCATCAGTCTGCTGTTCTACGCCTTCATTTTCCTGGGCTATGTCTTCGCTCTGGTCGGCAAGCTCGTGCTGATCGCCTACCATGCCCCCGCGCCCTGGTATGAGACCGTGCACTGGTACGTGATGTTCTTCTACGTGCTCAACACCCTCATGGTCGCCGCCGGTATCGCCATCTATTTCCGCAACCGCGCGCTGGAGAAGAAAGCCGCCTGAGCGGCCGGCGGACATGGTTCCTCCTTCCCATGGAACAAAAAAAGACCATCCCTTTGGGATGGTCCCAGACTGTAGACAAACCCATGCTGCCGAAGTTTGACACGCATGGGGAGAGCGCGAGAGGGGATTGGTTATTCCCTCTCGCGATTGATATACTCAAAAATGCTGTCGACACTTTGTCGACAGCTTGAGACCATCCCTTTGGGATGGTCCTTTTTTTCCTCCGCACCTCATAATGGTTGATACATTTTCTCGAGAGGTGAAAGGAAGCTGCGCAGGTTCATTATGATTCTTTTGTCAGTTTATCCCGCGAATGCGAATGGAGCGAAGTCGCTGCATGCTTTGCTCGGTTTTGCCGAAATACTGATACAGGATCATATACTCGCGGTAGAGGGCATCGTACACGCTCACATTTTCTGCTTGTGGCATATAGATTGTCACTGTCTCACTTTTCATGGCCTCGGCGGCGGCCTGGATAGTATCATAGCATCCGGCGGCTACAGCGGCAAAGATGGCACTGCCCAGGGCCGGGCCTACCTCTGCGTTGATAACCTCCACGGGCATATTCAATATATCCGAATAAATCTGCATAACAAAGGGATTTTTCAGGCTGATTCCCCCGGAGGCGGTAAACCGGTCAACACGCACACCGTTGTTTCTGAAATTCTCAACGATCTCGCGGCAGCCGAAAGCCGTGGATTCGATCAATGCCCTGTAAATATCCTCGCACCTGGTCTGCATGGTCATCCCCAGCACCAGCGCGGAAAGGTTGTAATTACAGAGGGTGCTGCGGTTCCCGTTCAGCCAGTCCAAAGCCAGAAGACCTGTCTCACCGGGAGCTTTCTGTCCTGCAAGCAGGGAGAGATAGGTGTGGACAGACATATCACGCGCCCTCGCTGCATCAAAATACTCGCCGGGCACGCAGTTTGATACAAACCAGCCGTAAAGATCGCCGACGGAGCTCTGGCCCGCCTCAAAACCCGTAAAGCCGGGCATTATGCCGCCGTCCACAAAACCGCAGATGCCGGGGACGACTTTCGCATCCCTGCCCATCACCATAAGACAGGCGGAAGTCCCGATGATCATCAGCATATGGCCGTCCTGCGCGATCCCGGCTGCCGGCACGCACACATGTGCGTCCACCAGACCTGCCGCCACGGGAATTCCGGCTTTGAGGCCCAGTCTTTCCGCCGCAGCCTCACTGAGGTATCCCGCAGTTTCACCAACAGGGATAACGGGGGAGGGCATCTTATCCGTTACGTCCCCTTTCGGGCGAAAGCCCGCTGTTTTGAAAAGCTCCGGCCCGGGATAACCGACGCCCGGAATGTACTGAGCCTTATAACCAGCCGCGCAGCCGTTGCGATGAGCGCGCCCTGTCATGTGCAGTATAATCCAGTCGGCGACCTCCATATACTCGTACATCTCTTCATAAAGCCGGGGCGCCTTTTCCCATACCTCCCACAGCTTGGGGAAAAAGCTCTCTGCGGATATACTGCCGCCCATCCGCATAAGGATCTCCGGACAAACGCTCTCGGCCGCCCGGGTGAGCCTGTCGGCCAGTCCTTGAGCGCCGTGATGCTTCCACATTTTTATATAGGATTGCGGCTCGGAAGGGTACTTGAAGCAAAGGGGCTGCCCCCGCTCATCCAGAGGCAAAGCCGTACAGGCCGTTGCGTCAAGACCGATGCCCGCAACCTCGTTTCCGGAGATCCCGCTTTCCTCCAGTAGCCGGGGAATCGTACGGTAGAGGACGTCCAGGTAATCCTGGGGATGCTGCAGAGCATAGTCTGCAGGCAGGGGAGTGCCATCCGGCAAACAGCTGTCCAATACACCGTGAGGGTAATCGAAAGCAGAAGAGGCCACGACATGTCCGTCCGCTGTATCCACCAACACACCGCGGCCGGAAAGCGTACCGTAGTCTATACCAATGACATAGCCTGACATAAATACCTCCTATCTGATCTGGCTGCGCTCGGTGACGAGCCTGCTTCCCAGAGCACTGACAAGCTCCGGATCGTTTTCCGGTATTTCATCCATAATCACATAATCTACCTCGCCTAAATCCGCCAGACGCAGCAGGGCGTTTTTCCCCACCTTCGTGCTGTCACAGAGCAGTATTTTCAGGGCCGTGTGCTTCATCATCTCCTGACACACCTCCACGACCTTAGGCTCAATACTGGTGATACCGCAGGCAGAGGAAATGCCGCTGCAGGAGAAAAACATCATATCCGTGTGATACTGCCGCACAGAGTTTACTGCCAGATGGCCGCTGAGGATATAGTCCTCATAAACTGCGCCGCCCAGCAGATTCACGGCAGCATCCGTGCTTTGACCTAACTCCAGGCTCATTTTGAGGCTGCTCGTGACAACCTTGATGTTCTTGAGTTCCGCAATATACGGCACTAACGGCAGGCAGCTCGTGCTGCTGTCAAAGAAAATGGAAGTGGAACTCTTTAAAAACAGGGAGGCGACGGAGGCGATCTTCTCTTTCTTATCCTGATTGCTCTTCAAACGCACGAAAGAGGGAATGTCCTTATCGACGGTATGGAGCATTGCCCCGCCCCAGACGCGCTGCAGAAGTCCGCTTTTTTCCAGGGCATCCAGGTCTCTCCGTATGGTCGCCTCGCTGACATAGAGCTGCTTTTCCAAATACTGGACCGTTACACTGCCCCGCTGCTGTAAGATTTCATATATTTTCGCGTATCTTTCATTCTGGAACACGATACATCCCTCCCTCGCGTGATTGAATTTGATTATATTATATTGAATTTTCATAAACCGTCAAGCAAGTATTCGATTTTACGGGCGATTATTGAAATATATAACGCAAGATGGTAAAATTCAATCATAAAAAAACATATTCACTCAACGATGTGCATAAAATCCAACACGTATAATTGTGGATATCGCCGAAAGGACAGTTCAGATGGATAACACCAGATTTTTTGACTTTGAAAGTCTTACCTCGTCTGGCGAGATCGAGTGTGCCTGCGGCCAAAAGCACAGAACAGATCTAAAAGTCCTTGCCGCAGGCAAGGGAGTAATACAGGAATTGCCGGAAGCCCTCAAAAAACTGAATGTCAGACGACCTATGATCGTGTCAGGACCGTTTTCGTTCCCGGCGGTCGGGGTGAAGGTCTGCGCCGTGCTGGAAAAGGCGGACATAGCATATTCCGCGTTTGTCTTTGAACGCAGCAGCGAAAAAAAGCTCCAGCCAAATGAAAAAGCCGTCGCCGAAATCATCGGGCATTTTGACCCCGCATGTGATGCTCTCCTTTGTGTGGGCAGCGGCTCTGTCAACGACGTATGTAAGACGGCCGCTACAGAACTGCATGTGCCGCAGCTTACCGCGGGATCGGCTCCCTCTATGGATGGCTATACCTCCGCATCCGCCGCTCTTGAACTTAACAATACCAAGACTACGGTAAGCGTCAATGCTCCGGTAGGAGTGATTTGCGATGTGGACCTTATGGCGCAGGCCCCCATGCGTCTGCTGTGGGCTGGCCTGGGTGACATGGCGGCAAAGGCTTGCTCTCTGTGCGAATGGGAGATGGCCTCGGTTGTCCTGGGTGAGCATTACTGCCCCTATACCGCAGATTTGGTGAAGCTCAGCTATGAACGCAGCCTTTCCGGAGCTCCTCACATCCCCGAAAGAAATCCGGACTCTGTGCAGGCAGTTATAGAAGGGCTGCTCCTGTCCGGCGTGTGTATGAGCTACATGAATTCCTCCCGGCCCGCTTCCGGACTGGAGCATTATTTCTCCCACTGCTGGGAAATGATGGCCATCGCGCGGGGCAAAGAATACGACCTGCACGGCATCTATGTGGGAATCGGCAGCGTGATCACGCTGCATATATTCAAAAAGCTCAGACAGCTTCGGCCTGACAGGGCCCGTGCGGAAAAGGCGGCGGCTGAGTTCGACCGCGATGCCTGGGAAGCAAGATTGAGAAGAGTATTTCTTGGCACGGCGGACAGCTTCATCGCCCTTGAAGACAAGCTTCGCAAAAATGACAGAGATAAGCGCATGAAGCGGGTGGATACGATATTAGAAAATTGGGATAGGCTTGTAGGGATTCTGGAAAAGGCCCCGGATCCGGAGGAGGTCGAGGCCATACTCAGAAGCTCCGGCATGCCTACAAGGGCAAGCGAGATAGGTCTCGGCGCCGACGATGCGGCAGATGCTTTTGTATGCTCAAGGGATACCAGAGACAAGTATCTCACAAGCTCCCTTATTTGGGATATTGGATACATGGACGAGTTTGAGGCCCTGGTGAAAGAACTTGTCTGAGTATTTGATATAACGGACAATAACAAGGATGAAAGGAGAGAAAGAATGAAAAGCGCGAAATTCTCACTAAAGACCGCGGAAGGATGCAAACGGGCGTTGGGCCTTTGCCTGGTGCTGATCTTTGTTTTCGGCTTTATAGGGGCAGTCATCTCCTCTAACGGCGGAAAAGTCAAAATGTCCTCTTTGACGATCGATTCCCGCGGCGCCGAGATCCGCATCGACCAGTATGTTCCGGCAGGGGTTTCGGATTCGGACAAGCTGCCGTGCATTTTGCTTGCTCACGGCAGAGGCACAAACAGAGGCGCCCTGAGGGGGATCGCCGAGGAACTTGCCAGACGCGGCTTCGTAGTGCTTAATGTTGACGGCTATGGTCAGGGCATGAGCGAGCAACCCGTCAGCGATGAAAACGGCCATGGCGCGGGAGAATTCCTCTGGTACGGCGGCGGCAGCTTCGGGCAGTATGACGCACTGGAATTCGCCCGTACGCTCAACTTTGTCGACCAGGAGCGTATCGCCATGTACGGACACTCCATGGGCGCCAGCCGTGTCGCAGACGCAGCCAAAAAAGACAGCGGCTACTATACGCTCAACGACCTGCTGATCAATGTTCTGGCAGATACCTTCGGTCAGACCTTTACCGAAGAGGAGATCGATCAGGACGCGGACGAACTTGCGGCTGCACGGCTGAGTGCAGAGCAGCTCGAGTACTATAATGCTCTTCGCGCCGAAAAAGAGCAATTCTACAATACGCGTCTCAAGACCATCATCGGCAGCGATCCCGGAACTGCAGAGGTTGAGGTAGGCGGTTATACTGTGACCAGACCGTGCCAGGTCAATGTCGTTATGGTCAATGGCAAGTATGACGACCTGGGCGCCGGCGCTCAGTGGAGTCCTGACGGCACGACCAGCGCGATGGGCGGCGTCAACTTCGATCACTGGTACAGCATCGCAAAGGACGGGTCCGAGCTCACGGAGATCGGCTCGATGAATACGGAAACCATTCTGAACAACGAGCAGCTGGCGGACACCCTCAATAACAGGAGGGCGCGCATGGTCTGCTACGCTCCTACCGACCACTGCGGCCTGTATTTCAGCAACGAAGCCAACAGAATGTATATGGTGGTTATGAGTCAGTCTCTGAACTACAACAGAGGCGACCTGACCGACTCCGCCACCGTTCCCCTTTCAGACACGAGCAACATTTGGATCTGGCGTGCGCTGTGCAATTTCGTGGCCATGCTCTCCATGATCGCCATGATCTTCCCCATTGTCGCTCTGCTTCTGAAGACAAAGTTCTTCTCCGGCGTTATCGTGGATTCGAAGGAGATCGAGTCTGCCGAGCCGCTGTCCAAGAATGGCAGGACAGCCTACTGGGTCTTTGGCGTCATCACCGTTATCCTGACCTTCCTTGCGCTGCGGCACGCCAACAACGACCTGCCTCCGCACTGGGCCGGCGGCATGTTCAGCCAGCTTCCTCCGAAAATCTTCGCTTTGGTCGCGACGAGCACCATCGGCTTCTGGTTCGTGATCATGTGTGCGGTGATCGGACTGGTCATGTTCATCGCCAAGGTCATTGTCAACAACAAGGTTGGGCTTGGAGCCGACGTCAAGGAGCTGAACCTGTTGATCAGCCCCGCCGCCTTCTTCAAGGCCCTTCTGCTCACGGTCATCATCATTGCCTCGTGCTATACGGCGATGATTCTCTCCATGTATGCTTTCGGTCAGGACTTCAGATTCTATGAGACCATGTTCTCCGAGATGAGAGCGGCATGCTGGAGCTATGCTGTACCGTACTTCGTTGTCTTTACGGTCATGTACTTCTTCATTAACCTGGGCATCAACTACGGCGCGCGCAAGGATATTTCCGAAAGCAAAGAGCTGATCATGAACCTTCTGTTCAACTCTGTGGGTGCCTGGCTCGTTGTCGTGGGCAGCTACCTTTCCCGCCTGGCGTGGACCGGCAAGAGCTTCAGTGAATTCACGCTCTCCTACTCGATGCTTCTCTACATCCCCGTCAGCGTGATCATCAACCGCAAGTGCTTCAAGATGACGAAGAGTATCTGGCTCGGCACCTTCATCAACGCTGCGCTTGTGGCGTGGCTCATGACGTGCAAGTCCGGCGTCGGCGACGGCTACTATGCTCAGGGCATCCTCAGCGTTCTGTTCCATGCGTAATAGCAGGTACAATCACCTAAGATACATATGACGGCTATATGGTGGAAGCTTGCATGCAGTTTTGAGAATCTCCCCCCCTCTCTTCTCATATAGCAAACGAAGGAGTCCGCAGAAATGCGGGCTCCTTTGTCATTGTGCTCGAAGCTTATCCGTGACGCCTGAAGGATGAATGGATAGGGCACCTATATACTATTTATAGGACAGTAGTTGCAAGACGTTGCACTAAACGTTGCACTTTACCAGAATCTGGAAAAACTGAGAGTGATGCCCATAATAAAACGAAACCCTGTAACCGTTGAGATTACAGGGTTTTTTGTTGGCGCAGAAGGAGGGATTTGAACCCTCGCGGCGTTTTTAGACACCCTACTCCCTTAGCAGGGGAGCCCCTTCGGCCTCTTGGGTACTTCTGCAAACCGCTATGATATACTATCACAGGCAAAGCGGCTTGTCAAGGAGAAAAGCGCGGCATTCGCATACAGGCGGCGCGCCGCTTCAGAGCCAGATGACCTCGCCGCTGCGGATGTCGTACACGGCGCCGCGGACGTCCAGATTCGCGGAGGGGATCTCCGGATGCTCGCGGAAAGCCCGCCGGATGGTCTCGACGCCGTGCTGCACATTCAGGCGGCAGGCGGCGTCCGGGTCGCGCTCCGCGCCGACGGCTTTTTGGATCTCGTCGGTGATATAGCGGATATAGCCCTCGCTGTGGCCGGACAGGGCGGCGCTGACCGCGCCGCAGCCGGTGTGCCCCAGCATGAGGATCAGTTTGCAGCCGAGATGGGCGGCGGCGTACTCGATGCTGCCTAACTGATGGGCGTCGAGCACGTTGCCGGCGACACGGATCACGAACAGCTCGCCCAGCCCGGCGGAGAAGATGCTCTCCGGCACGACGCGCGAATCCGCGCAGGATATGACGATGGCGTGGGGATGCTGCCCGTTGTCCGCGGTGTCGAGGCGCAGCGCGGGGGAATAATCACCGGGGTTCCGGGCTGCCGTCAAGTAGCGGCGATTTCCGGCGATAAGGCGGTCAAGGATGCTGTTGTCCATGATGCTTCTCCTGTTCTGAATAACTGCCCGCTGACCGCTCTATTTCCCCACGCAGAAGCGCTGGAAGATGCGGTCGGTCACATCCTCCCGCACGCTGCGGCCGCTCAGCTCGCCCAGAGCGCTCATGGCGCCCTCAGTCTCGGTCAGCACAATGTCGGGGGTCATGCCGCCCTCCATGGCCGTCTGCGCCGCGTCCAGATATTCCAGCGCACGCGCGACGGCCTCGGCCTGGCGGGCGTTGGTGAGGATCTCGCCCGCGGGAACGGCGGGCAGGGGGTAGAGCGCCCTCACGGCCTCCTCCAGCGCGGAAAGCCCCTCGCCGCTGACCACGCTGATCGGGATCACCGGCAGGGAGGTGGGCAGCGTCTCGGTCCGGCGCGCGAGATCGTCCTTGGACAGCAGCACCAGCGCGTGCGGCGCGCGCTCGGCCGCACGCAGGATCTCCGCGTCCTCCGCGGTGAATTCCTCGCTGCCGTCCACGAGCGCGAGCACCAGATCGGCGCTCTCCAGCGCGGCGCGGCTGCGGCGCACGCCCAGCGCCTCCACCGGGTCGTCGGTCTCGCGGATGCCGGCGGTGTCCGTCAGGCGCAGAAGCTGCCCGCCCAGCAGGAGCTTTTCCTCGATCGTGTCCCGCGTGGTGCCCGGGACGGCGGTGACGATGGCGCGGTCATAGCCCAGCAGGGCGTTGAGCAGCGAGCTCTTGCCGGCGTTGGGCCGGCCCACGATGGCGGTGGGGATGCCGCCGTGCAGCAGGCGCCCCCGTTCAAAGGTGCCCAGCAGCGCGCGCAGATCGGCGGCAGCGCCCTCCAGCGTCCCGGCGTACTGCGCGAGCGTGAAGTCCTCGATGTCCTCGTCCGGGTAATCCAGCACCGCGTGGTAGTGGGCGCTGATGTCGCCGAGGGCGGCGTAGATCGCGCCGACGCGCTGACCGATGGCACCGGAGAGCTGCCCGGCCGCGTTGCGGGCGGCCTCGGCGGTCTCGGCGTCGATGATGTCGGCCACGGCCTCGGCGGCGCAGAGCTCCATGCGGCCGTTGAGAAAGGCGCGCTTGGTGAACTCCCCGGGCCCGGCCTGCCGGGCGCCGAGGGCGAAGAGCTCCTCCAGCAGCGTGCGCAGCACCACGGGCGAGCCGTGGCACTGGAATTCCGCGGTGTCCTCGCCGGTATAGCTGTCGGGGCCGCGGCTGACCGTGCACAGGCAGAGATCCAGCAGCGCCCCGTCCCGCCCGCGCAGCTCACCGTAGACGAGTTTCCGGTCCTCCCGCGCGGACATGGGGCCGCCGGAGAGCGGATGAAACAGCCGGTCGGCCAGCGGTATGGCTTCCGGCCCGGACAGCCGGACGATGCCGATGGCGGCCAGCTGCGCGCCGGTGGCGATGGCGGCAATGGTATCAGACATGGATTTCTCCTTAAAAAAGCATTTAGTCCTTAGTCCTCAGCCTTTGAGCGACAAACGGCAAGGCTAAGAGCTAAGGACTAAGAGCTGCGGACTGCGGACTGAGGACTACACCCGCTCGGCTTTCGCGGCTTTGGCGGCGCGTTCATCTGCCCGCTCGGCGATATAATAGCCCAGGGACAGCAGACTGTCGGAAAAATGCACGTTTTCCACGAGCACCGCGCTGTCGGGAGCGGTCAGCTCCACATTGGTAAAGTTCCAGATGGCCTCGATGCCGTT
Organism: Oscillospiraceae bacterium; assembly: GCA_902778285.1. GTDB lineage: Bacteria > Bacillota > Clostridia > Oscillospirales > Oscillospiraceae > Limivicinus. The sequence goes on from CACYXC010000044.1 coordinate 22,373, forward strand.
TGCCGTGAGCATCTCGGTCACGGGCACGGCGGCCTCCTTCGGGACGGTGAGCACGGCCGCGTCCACCCGGTGCTCGTCGAGAAAGCGGGCCAGCTCATCCATGGACAGAATGGGCACGCCGTGGAACATGGTGCCGATGATTTCCGGCCGCACGTCAAAGGCGGCGATCAGGCTGAAGCCCCACTCGGAGAAGTTGAAATTCTCGGTCAGCGCACGGCCGATGTTGCCGACGCCGATCATGATCGCGTTGAAGCCGCGGTCCATGCCCAGGATGGAGGCGATCTCGGAGCGCAGCGCCGGGACGTTGTAGCCGTAGCCCTGCTGACCGAACTCGCCGAAGCAGCTGAAATCCTGCCGGATCTGCGAGGGAGTCAGACCGAGCTGGCGGCCGAGTTCAAAGGAGGAGACACGGCTGACGCCGCTGTCCGTCAGCTCATCCAGTTTTCGCAGGTAGCGGGGCAGACGGCGGATCACATTGTTGGACACTTTCACGCGCTTCACAGGCATACTCTCCCTTACAGCTCTTTCACTATTGTTAAGTATATCACACAAGTCAAGCGCTTTCAAGCAGGAATCCAACGGAGCGGGCTGACGCTGTCAGCCCGCCTCGCAGAGGATGCCGCTCATCGGGTCGTAGTAGTACAGATCGCTGCGGTAGCGGTAGATCTCCACCACGCCGGCGTCGGTGGCGATCAGATAGGTGGGGCTGACCGGAAGCAGCTCGGGGTCGAGCTCGCTCTCGCTGCCCTCCAGACAGAAAAGCAGCTCGCTCATGCTGATCCCGCTGTCCTCACCGGCGGCCTCGTCAGACCAGGCTCCGCCGTCTTCTTCCGACTCCGCGTCCTCGAAGCCGGTCACGCCGAAGATGACGTAGGAATCGTCTTCCTCTTCCTCCGAAGCCTGCGCTGCCTCCGCGGCTGCGGCACCCTCGGTATCCATCGTGACATACATCGACTCTTCCGCGTCGTCCGCGCTCCCGTTTTCCGCGAGCGCGTCAGACGCCTCCTCGGGCTCCGTCTCAGGCTCCTCGAGGATATCGTCTTCGTAGGCATACTCTTCCGGTGCGCCAAGCATGGCCCCGGCGGCCATCTGCGCCGTCACGGGCGGATTGCCCATGCGGCTGCTGCCGAGGACGCGCGGCGCAAAGCCGATCACCAGCGCCAGGATCGCGGCCGCGGCCACGAAGCCGCCCACGCGGAAGGGGCGGCGGTTCTGCTCACGGACCTGCTCCCGGCGGATCTCGGCCATCACATTCTCCCGCAGGCTCTCCGGCGGCTCGGCCAGATCGCCGCCCAGACGATCGGACAGCGCGGCGAAGGCCCGGTACATGGCGGAACACTCCTCACATTCGGCGAGGTGGGCCTGCAGCGCGGCGTTTTCCTCCGCGGTCAGGGCCCTATCTTCATCCAGAAGCCTGCTGATCAGCTCCTGGTAATACGCATGCTTGTTCATGGGGCTCAGCCTCCTCTCGATGAACTTGACGAGAACGCGTCGGGAATGTTCCCGTCTGCCAGAAGAAAGGCGCAGAGCTTTTTGCGCGCCCGGAAGATGCGGGATTTGACCGTGCCGGGCTCCAGCCCGAGCGTCTCGCCGATCTCCTCGTAGCTCAGACCCTGGATCTCCCGCAGCAGCAGGATCTGCCGCGCGTCCTCCGGCAGCTGCGCAAGGCCGCGGCGCACCGCGTCCCGCGTCAGCTTCTTCTCCAGCTCCTCCTCCGGAAGGCGGCTGAGATCCGGCAGCTCCAGCTCGGTCTCCTCGCCGTCGTCGTCCTCCATGGACAGGGAAAAGCTCTGTCGTTTTTTCTGCCTGCGCAGAAAGTCCAGACAGACGTTGGAGACGATCCGGTACAGCCAGACGGAGAATTTGCTGTCGCCCCGGAAGCTGTCGAGCGAGCTGTAAGCCTTCAGAAAAGCCTCCTGCGCCATGTCCTCCGCGTCCTCGGGGCTGCCTGTCATGCGCAGCGCGAGGTTGTATACGTTTTTCTCATAGGCCGCCACGAGGTACTCGAAGGCGTTCGCGTCGCCCCTCTGTACCCGCCGGATGACGGCCAGCTCCTGTTCTCTTGTCATATGTTCCCACCTCTGCCGTTTCTTGCCTCCCCTGAAAGGGGAGGTGGCCCATCAGGGCCGGAGGGGTCTTATTTCAAATCTCTTTTGATATCCTTTACGATCTTCTCAACATCCGCCAGCGTCTCCACATGCACGAGCTGATTGCGGTAATAGCTGCCGTGGGGCACGCCGTGCAGATACCAGGGCAGGTGGTGCCGCGCCTCCAGACAGGCGATGCGCTCACCGCTGTAGGCCGCGAGCGCCCGGATCTGACCGACGGCCGTATCCATCCGCTCGCTGAGCGGCGGCAGCGGCGGTTCAGCCTCTCCGGCGATCGCGGCGTTGGCCTGCGCGAAGAGCCAGGGGTTGCCGAAGGCGCCGCGGCCGATCATGCACAGGTCCGCGCCGGTGTAGCGCAGGATGTGCGCGGCGTCCGCACCGGTGAAGATATCGCCGTTGGCGATGACGGGGATGGAGACGGCTGCCTTGACAGCGCGGATGATGTCCCAGTCCGCCCGGCCCGCGTACATCTGCGCCCGCGTGCGCCCGTGCACCGCGATCGCGGCGGCCCCGGCGGATTCACAGACTTTGGCGAATTCCACCGCGTTGACGCTGCCGCCGTCCCAGCCTTTGCGGAACTTGACGGTCACGGGCCTGTCCGCCGCGCGGCATACGGCCTCGACGATGCGCCCGGCCAGGTCCGGATCACGCATCAGGGCCGAGCCGTCCCCGGCCCTGACGATCTTGCCCACGGGGCAGCCCATGTTGATGTCCAGAATGTCCGCGCCGGAGAGCGCGAGCGCCATGGGCGCCGCCTCCGCCATGACCTCCGGCTCGTGACCGAAGATCTGCGCGGCGGCCGGGTGCTCGTCTTCGGGCATATAGAGCAGGGCCTTGGTCTTCTCGTCCCTGTAGACCAGCGCCTTCGCGCTGACCATCTCCGTCGTGGTCAGGGCCGCGCCCTGCGCCCGGCAGAGGGCGCGGAAGGCAAAGTCCGTCACGCCCGCCATCGGGGCGAGAACCACCCGGCCGGTAAGTTGTATGTTTCCGATGTATGGCATGTTATCTTTCCCGGTGTGTTGTTGCTGCTTTTTCGCCTTCGGAGAGCGAAAAGCAGGTTGCAATCCGTTTTTGGCGGGGCTTTGCCTCGTCAAAAACACCCAGAGCCGAGCCTGCGAGGCCTCGCGTCGACCAAGCACGGCGCGTCTCCTGTGCGCCGTGCGCGATGAACGCGAGTGTCCTGCAATGGATCAGTATCCCTCAGGGGGACTGATCCATTGCAAGTTCAAGCCCCACGGGGCAGTGGTCGCTGCCCTGAATGTCGGGCAGGATGTAGGCGTCCTGCACCCTGCCGCGCAGGCGGTCGGAGATCACGAAGTAGTCGATGCGCCAGCCCACGTTCCGCTGCCGTGCCGCCGCCCGGTAGCTCCACCAGGAGTAGGCGTCGGTCCGGTCGGGGTAGAGGTAGCGGAAGCTGTCGGTAAAGCCCGCGGCCAGAAGCTCGGTGAACTTGCCGCGCTCCTCGTCGGAGAAGCCCGCGTTGCCCACGTTCTGCTTGGGGTTTTTCAGGTCGATCTCCTCATGCGCGACGTTCATGTCTCCACAGACGATGACGGGCTTTTGCGCGTCCAGCTCCTGCAGATAGGCGCGGAAGGCGTCCTCCCAGCGCATCCGGTAGTCGATGCGCTTCAGCCCGTCCTGGGCGTTGGGGGTATAGACGCAGACGAGAAAGAAGTCCTCATATTCCAGCGTCACGGCCCGGCCCTCGGTATCGTGTTCGGGCAGGCCGAGATTGTATCGCACGGACAGCGGGGGATGTTTCGTGAAGATCGCCGTGCCCGAATAGCCCTTCTTCTCGGCGTAGCTCCAGTAGCTCTCATAGCCGGGGAAGCTCAGGTCGATCTGCCCGGCCTGCAGCTTGGTCTCCTGAATGCAGAAAAAGTCCGCGTCCAGCGCACGGAAAACGTCCTCAAAACCTTTGCCTCTGGCGGCGCGCAGGCCGTTGACGTTCCAGGAAATAAATTTCATTCTCTCTTCTCTCCCTTGCTGCCGAGATATTCCTCCCGGGTGATCCGGTAATACCTGAAGCGCTCGTCCTCCGCCGTCTGGCGGAAGCCCAGCTTCCGCAGGACGTGCTGACTGCGGGCGTTGAGCAGGAGGGAATCGGCCAGGATCGTCTCCATGCCGAATGAGCCGAAGCCGAGTTCGAGCGCCATGCGCAGCGCCGCGGTGCCGAAGCCGCGGTTTTTATAGCCGTCGTTGACCAGGCAGATGCCGAGCTCGCAGCTCCTGTTTTCCGGGTCGATCTTCTTGAAGACCAGCTCGCCGATCACCTCACTGCCGAGCATGATATAATAGTACCTGCGGTCGGAGAGCTTATGCCGGTCGGCGAAATATGTTTTCACGCGTTCGGGATCATAGCGATACTGCGGGATCGTGCTTTTGTCCTCGAAGAGCTCCGGCGCGTGTTCAAAGTGCCGGTAAAAGGCCTGACACAGGGGCAGTGTTGCCTCTTTGAGGCTGAGCGCGGCGGTATCGGCGGCGCTCTGCGCATAGCCTCTCGCATCCACCAGCGACGCGCCGCGCAGGCGGGGCAGGGGACCGGCCGCGGTGCCGCGCGTCCCGGCGGCTTTCGCCGCGACCAGGCGGTTGATCTTCATGCCTTCGGCGACGAACTTCGCCTCATAGTCGGTCATCACGCCGACGGGGCCGTTTGCGTGCAGATCGTGCGTCAGCTCGCTGAGGGTCCAGCCCTCGTCCCGGAAAACGCCGATCGACCAGTCGAAGAGCGGGGTGTTGTCGGTCTTGAAATGGATCTCGCCGCCGTCCCGGAGCGCGTCGGCATACAGACGCAGGAAGCCCGGCGCGGTCAGGCGGAGCTTGGCATCCCGGCTCTTGGGCCAGGGGTCGCAGAAATTGATGTAAATGCGGTCGATCTCGCCGGGGGCGAAAACCTCCGCGAGCTTCGCCGCGTCGATATCGAGAAAACGCACGTTCGCCAGGCCCTGATCGCGCGCCCGCTCCATGGCGACGACCATCGCGTCCGGCACCTTCTCGATCGCCAGCAGCAGGCTCTGCGGCAGGCTCGCGGCCGTCCCGACGGTGAAGCGCCCCTTGCCGCAGCCGAGCTCGACGCTCAGCGTCTCGAAGCCGGGCAGCGTCTCGCGCCATCTCCCCCGGTTTTCCGAGGGCTCCGCGATCAGCAGATCGGCGCATTTTTCCATGCGCGGCTCCAGATTGTGCCGCTTTCTCATTCGCACGATTTCATCACACTCCATACTTTATCAACCTATAACATACCATATCCGCGGCGAAACATCAATGCGGAAAAAACAGAGCGCAGGCGTGTATTAGCGGTTGACAGGGGGAAAGCTAAGTGTTATGATGGCACATACCAAAGGCTTTGACGGAGAACGTCGGCGTGAGAGATGCGCAGAGAGGGCGGCCATCGGCTGCAAACCGCCCCATGGATCACGGCGAAGGACCGCTCCCGAGCCGGGCGGAGGAAATGCCGCCCCGGAGTGACGCGCGTTATTGGCGTTGAAGAGTGAAATGCAAGGTGGAACCGTGTAAGTATTTGCACCCTTGGCTGTTGCCGGGGGTGTTTTTTCTTTCCCTTGCAAACCCGTTTGCAAGGGAGAAGCTCGCGCTTATCGCGCTCGGTTTGCGGGGGACGCCCCGCCTGGTCGGCGCGATGGCTCGCCTTGCTCGCCTCAGGGCGTTTTTGCCGCGGCAAAGCTGCCTCAAAACGATTGACAATCCCTCTTGGGGAGAGCTTGAAAACGTACACTATTATTCAGGAGGATATGTTATGAAGATCATCTACAAGGACGGTCATGTCGGCGAGTGCCCGCCGGAAGAGGAGCTGCACGTCATCCGCCATACCGCCGCCCACGTCATGGCCCAGGCCATCAAGCGCCTGTTCCCGCAGGCGGACTTTGCCTTCGGCCCCGCCACCCAGAACGGCTTTTACTACGACGTCGACCTGGGTGACACCAAGCTGACCCAGGAGGATCTGGACGCCATCGAGAAGGAAATGAAGAAGATCTGCAAGGAGAATCTTCCCATCAAGTCCTTCGTGCTGAACCGTGAGGATTCCCGCAAGCTCATGGAGGAGCGCGGCGAGAAGTACAAGCTCGAGCACATGGAGGATCTGGCCGACGAGACCGAGTTCAGCTTCTTCCAGCAGGGCGAGTATGTGGATATGTGCCTCGGGCCCCATCTGACCTACACCAAGGCCCTCAAGGCCTTCAAGATCACGCAGCAGTCCGGCGCCTACTGGAAGGACGACAGCAAAAACAAGATGCTCACGCGCATCAACGGCGTCGCCTTCCGCACGACGCAGGAGCTGGACGAGTATCTCGTCCGCCTCGAGGAGGCCAAGAAGCGCGATCACCGCAGGCTCGGCAAGGAGCTCGGCCTCTTCGCCTTCCGTGACGAGGCGCCAGGCTTCCCCTTCTACCTGCCCAAGGGCATGGTGCTGAAGAACACCCTGATCGACTACTGGCGCGAGGTGCACAAGAAGTGGGACTATGTGGAGATCTCCACGCCCCAGATCATGCGCCGTACGCTTTGGGAGACCTCCGGGCACTGGGATCACTACAAGGAAAACATGTACACCACCGTCATCGACGGCGAGGATTTTGCCATCAAGCCCATGAACTGCCCCGGCACCATTCTGGTCTACGATCTGGAGCCCCACTCCTACAAGGAGCTTCCGATGCGCTGTGCGGAGCTGGGCCTGGTGCACCGGCATGAGCTCTCTGGCGCGCTGCACGGCATGTTCCGCGTGCGCTGCTTCACCCAGGACGACGCGCACATCCTCCTGGCCAAGGAGCAGATCAAGGACGAGGTCGTGCGCATCGCGAGCCTCTTCGACGAGGTTTACAGCCTCTTCGGCCTGCCCTACACGATCGAGCTGAGCACGATGCCCGAGGACCACATCGGCTCCGTGGAGGACTGGGATGTCGCCACGGCCGCCCTCGCCGACGCGATCACCGGCATCGGCAAGAAGTATATCGTCAACCCCGGCGACGGCGCCTTCTACGGCCCGAAGCTGGACTTCCATATCCAGGACTGCCTCGGCCGCACCTGGCAGTGCGGCACCATCCAGCTCGACTATCAGCTGCCCGGCCGCTTCAATCTGGAGTACACGGGCGCCGATGGCGAGAAGCACTGCCCGGTGATGATCCACCGCGTGGTCTTCGGCTCCATCGAGCGCTTCCTCGGCATCATCACCGAGCACTATGCCGGCGCCTTCCCGCTGTGGCTGAGCCCGGTGCAGGTCAAGGTCCTGCCCATCACGGACCGCAGCGCCGAGTACGCAAAGCAGGTCGCCGCGAAGTTTGACGCCGCCGGCATCCGCGTCGAGTCCGATCTGCGCAACGAGAAGATCGGCTACAAGATCCGCGAGGCCCAGATGCAGAAGATCCCCTACATGCTGGTCGTGGGCGACAAGGAGGCGGAGGCCGGCTCCGTCGCCGTCCGTACCCGCGCGGGCGAGGACCTCGGTGCGATGAGCCTCGACGCCTTCCTCGAGAAGGTCCGCGGAGAGATCGACAGCAAGGTCTGAATCGCGATCATCGAATAATCGGCGAGTCCCCCTCACAAACTATCAGAAACGTTTGTGAGGGGGAGTTTTTATGAGCCGCAGGCAAAAGAAGCTGATCCTGGCGCTGGCCGTTTTGTTCGCGCTGAACATCTTCATCATCGCCCTGGCGCAGAGCGCCTCGGCGGACCTGTACAAAAAAGGCAGCAGCGGCGCGGTCGTGCGCGAGATCCAGACGAGGCTCAAAAACTGGGGCTATTACAGCGGCGCGGTGGACGGCGTTTACGGCAGCAGGACCGAGGAAGCCGTCCGCTGGTTCCAGCGGAAAAACGGCCTGAGCGTCGACGGACAGGTCGGCAACCAGACCCTGGCGGCGCTGGGGATCTCACCGACCGGCTCCGGCGGCAGCAGCAGCGGCGAGCTGCAGCTGCTGGCCCGGCTCATCTCCGCCGAGGCCCGGGGCGAGCCTTATCTCGGCCAGGTGGCCGTCGGCGCGGTGGTGCTCAACCGCGTGGAGCACCCCTCCTTTCCCAACAGCATCGCCGGCGTCATCTACCAGCCGGGCGCCTTCTCCTGCCTGGACGACGGCCAGTTCAACGAGCCCGTCAGCGAGAGCGCCTATCGCGCCGCCCGGGACGCCCTGGGCGGCTATGATCCCAGCTACGGCGCCATCTACTATTTCAACCCCGCCACCGCCACGAGCAAATGGATCTGGTCCCGCCCCCTGATCGTCACCATCGGCAGTCATCGTTTTTGCTCGTGATTCCAGTTGAAAGTGGGAACATTATCGGTTATAATCAGTCTATCCCCTACAAGGAGGGACAGACATGGCCTATTGCAACAAATGCGGCGCCTATATCCCCGACGGCCTGAGTGCCTGCCTGGCCTGCGGCTATGATGAGAGCGCCCAGACAAAAAAGAATACCGGGGCTGCCGCCAAATCGACGAGCGATATCGTCCGCGAGCGCATGGAGGAACAGCGCAGAGCCCGGCAGGAGGAGAACCGCCGCTGGGCCGAGCAGGAGGAGAGCCGCCGCCGGCAGCAGGAGCAGAGCCGCCAGTGGGCCGAGCAGGAGAAGCAGCGCCGTCAGCAGCAGGAGCAGAGCCGCCAATGGGCCGAGCAGGAGTATGCCCGCCGCCAGGCGGAGCGCGAAAACGCCGCGAGGAACTACACCTACCGCAGCACGCTCAACCGTGCGAACCCCGGCAAGACGGCCGACAGCGGCAAGCTTTTTGCGGCCCTCAGCTATCTGAGCTTTCTGTTCGTGCTGCCCCATATCTTCTGCCCGCAGGACGAGTTCGCGAAGTTCCACGCCAAGCAAGGGCTGAAGCTCTTCATCTTCACCATCCTGGCCGATACGCTCGGCGCGCTCACCGGCTTCGGCTGGATCCTCTCGCTGCTGCGCTTCTACTTTATTTATAAAGGTATGTCGAACGCCTTCAGCGGCGTCGAGGAGCCCCTGCCGTATATCGGGAACATCGGAAACTGAGCCCGCCGCGTTTTGGGTATTTTGTCCATAGCCACCCTAAGTTTTGTGCTTTTCGCCGCTAAAAATCCACAAGATTTAGCGGCGAAATTTTTTTGCAAAAAAGCGTCAAAAAAGTGTTGACAAAGCGGCAATTTGGGTGCTATATTATGCAAGCACCCGTTGAGGGGGCGCTGATATCGCCGCGGGAACTTGAATCTCCAAAAAAGATAAAAAAGTTCTTGACAAGCACCGTCTGCGGTGGTATTATCAATAAGCTGCCGCCGAGAGGAAAAGGCAGCGGGCGTGTACCTTGAAAATTGAACAATGTAAGAAAAAGCTTATGCAAATAAGCACCAGAGAAGGGTTCTTGAAAAGTCATAAAAGACTTTAAA
>CACYXC010000045.1 GCA_902778285.1 Oscillospiraceae bacterium
TTCTGCCCCTATCTTTTGCTTTTGTGGCATAACAATGCTCCCCCTATGTTTGACAGTGTTTTTTCCTTTCACTGTCTCTCATAGAGGGAGCATATCAAAGGTTTTCGGGGGCTGTTTCATAGAAGGTTGTCGATCACGGCCAGATGCTCTTCCAGCTTGCCGGTCAGCAGCAGACTCGAATACCATCCGCGCTTGTGTTCTTCCAGATAGCTCTTTCGCAACAGACCGTATTTTCCGATGGGCGGATTCTCAGCTTCGAAGCAGAGCTTTGGGAAAAAATAGTCCCCTTGCCGGGCATAAGACAGTTCCATATTCTATACTCCTTTTTTGTGTCAAAATGTTGCTGTCCACCTTGGCAGGGGAGGGGGAAAACAAACCGAAAAATGAAACGATGCAAATGCAAATCAGGACACTCGGCGAAGCACTTTCGGAGTGCGCTTTGACCCCTTGCTTGACCCCCAACTTATTGAACCTAAAAAATGCAGTTGCCAGACCGGTTTGGAAAAGTTCTAAAAAATAGCAAAACGGACGCAAAGTGACGTTTAAAAGCATCAAAAAATACCAAAATGCTCCGAAGCCTTCTTCCCCTCTTTTCCATGAATCGCCTTGAGATGTACTGTTTCAAGGCGATTCTTGTTATGTCCGAGCAAGTATATCCTGTGACACCGCCCGGCTGTTTGACGCTGTTTTCATAAGTGCGTGATCCAAGTTATCAGAGACTCTTGGCTTCGGGGGATGATTCGAACGGGAAAAAGAAAAAGCCTGCGCAATTCTGTTTGATATAACAGCGCAAACATGATAGAATTTACTGCGGAAAGCAGGATCAGTCTGCGGATAAACCCCGTTATGTTATCCTGAGCGAAGCGAAGGCTCTCTAAAAAGTTTGTTATCTGAGCGGAAAAAGAGATCCTTCGTCACTTTGCTCCTCGGGATGACAGTTCTCTTTTAGTCTGTGCAGACTTCACCTGCACATAGAATAACTGCCGGAAGCAGTTATTCTATGCTGCGGGATCCTGTGCAGCAGACGCCGGAGCAGGACGATGCCAAGGTGCCGCGCTTCGGCACGCCCGACCGGGAAAAGCACACAAAGGCGCGGCACGATCCGGCGGAGCAAGTCGCCGCCGTCACGGTGTATACGGCTCGGCGGGAAGAATGGCGACACGATTCGCGTCACGATGGAAGCGCGGGAACGGAGGGCGATCATGCGGGAACCTGATTTGGATACGCTGCTGCTTTTCGATGGGCACCATGCTGCGCTCCCGCTGCTTGCAGCGCTGGAAGAGATGCTTTTCGGGCGCTTTCCGGAGGCGAAAAAGCGGGTGCAGAAAACGCAGATCACCTATTTCCACCGGCATGTGTTTGCCTGCGTCTCCTTCGCGCGGGTAAAGCGAAAGGCGGAGCTGCCGGAGACCTGGCTCACGCTCACGCTCGGGCTGCCGCATCCCCTCGATTCCGGCCGGGTCGCGGTGAAAACGGAGGCTTATCCGGGCCGCTGGACAACGCACATCGTTCTCGGCAGCGCGGAGGAGCTGGACGAAGAGCTGCTTGTCTGGCTGGAACAGGCATACGACTTTTCGGAGAGGAAATAACGAAAGGACGGACAGGAGCATGGGAAAGTGGATATGCCCGAAATGCGGGCGGGGATTCATGCGGGCCGAGCAGCCGCATTTCTGCGGCAAGCCGGGCACGATAGACGAGTATATCGACGCGCAGGAGGAGGCGGCCAGGCCCTATCTGAACGAGGTGAGGCAGATCCTCCGGGCGGCCATTCCCGAGGCGCGGGAGAAGATCTCCTGGAGCATGCCGACACTCTGGAAGGGCGCGAATATCATTCACTTCGCGGCGTCGAAAAAGCATCTGGGCCTCTATCCCGGAGACGAGGCTGTGGCGGCCTTCGCCGACCGGCTGGCAGGCTTTGACGTCAGCAAGGGGACGATCCGTCTGCCCTACGCGAAGCCGCTGCCGAAGGAGCTGATCGCGGAGATCGCGCAGTGGTGCCTTGCGCATTACGCAAAATAGGGGGTCGACCATGCGTAGAATACTTGTTGTTCTGCTTGTGCTTGCCATTCTGGGGCTTATCCTCCTCCACACCTGCCCGCCGTTCGAGCTCTGGCTGCATCAGCTCACGGGCTGGTATTAGGCCCGACGCACGGAGACGATGAGACGGCAAAGCAGCCATACTTTTCCATGGGCGCTTTGCTTTGGTTCTCCGAAGTCCGCACAGCCGCCCCGGGAGCCTGCTGCTCCCGGGGCGTTTTCCGCGCCGCGCGGCCGCGCATAATGACTATAGGATGGCGAAAAGCCAAAAAGCTTTTCGCCGCGCCGCTTTGCGGCGCAGCAAAACAGCGCGGCTGTTTTGCCATATGTTCATTGCAATGAGCATCGGGCGAAGGATTCAAAGAATCATTCGCTGCCAAACTTGTTGTTTGGCAGCGAAATCGATCGAATCCTCGATTGATTTCGCTATCCGATGATCATTATAGGCACGGGCAGAAACTGGAACAAATTGCTCCAAATCCCTGTTGACAAGACGGCCGCTCCGGTGGTATAGTGAAAACACAAGATTGGAGCACAATGCTCCAAATAACTGCGAGGTGTTCATCATGCGCGCAAGTCTTGCGGCGAGAAAGCAGCAGATCATCGATTTTGTGCGGGGATACTATCTGCGGCATGACCGCCTCCCCAGCGAGCGGGACATCGTCGGCGGCACGGGGATCCCGGCCGGCTCGGTGCACCGCTGCCTGATCGCGCTGAAGGAGAGCGGGGAGTTCTCCCACGACGGGTCCCGGCGCGGCGCAGGCCCGGCGGAGCTGGAGCACGTCAGCCCGAAGAACATCATGCGCGTGCTCGGCACAGTGGCCTGCGGCCCCGGGCAGGAGGAAGAGGAGCGCTTCATCGAGTATATCCACATGCCGGAATGCATGGTCGGCAAGGGGGAGTGCTTCGCCCTGATCGCCAAGGGAGAGAGCATGATCGGCGCGGGCATCCGTCCCGGCGACTATGTGATCGTCCGGCGGCAGCAGACCGCGAAGAACGGCGATCTGATCATCGCCCTGTCGGAGGGGAAGAACAACCTGAAAAGGCTCCGGCTCGACGAGGAGAACCGGCGCTTCATCCTGGAGTCCTGCAACCCGGACAGGGCCTCCTATCCGGACATCGTCACGGACGAGCTGCAGGTGCAGGGGCTGGTCATCGGCGTGTACCACAGCTTCGATACGGAGGAGGGACTGGCGTGAGGCCGCTGAGAAATGCGCCGCCGGTGCGGGTCTATGTGACGGTCAACTCGACCTTCGACGCGACCGGCGCCGTGACGCCCAGATCCATCGTCTGGGCAGACGGGCGCAGCTTCAAGATCGATTCCATACGGGATTTCAGGCCCGCCTCGGCCATGGAGGACGGGCACGCGGGGGACTGCTATACGGTGATGATCCGCGGCGAGGAAAAGCGCCTCTATTTTGAGCGCACCCGCGACACCTACGGCAGCCGTCTGGGGCGCTGGTGGGTGGAGTGCAGCGCGCCGGCGCCCTGAGGCGCGGTTTTCGGGATTCACTGTTGAAGGGAGGGGGACGCGACGGAAAGGGAACGCAGCTATATCGCCATCGACCTGAAGTCGTTCTACGCAAGCGTTGAGTGCGTCGAGCGAAAGCTGGATCCGCTGAATACGAACCTTGTCGTCGCGGACCCGAGCCGCACGGAGAAGACGATCTGTCTCGCGGTGACGCCCTCGCTGAAGGCCCACGGCATCTCGGGCCGGGCGCGCCTGTTCGAGGTGGTCGAGCGCGTGAAGGAAGTAAACCGGGAGCGGCTGGCCGCCGGGATCCGGGCGGGCCGCATCCGGAAGGACGAGGAGGGAAAATACCGGTTCAGCGCCGCCTCCTTCGACGCGCGGGCGCTGGCGGAGGACCCCTCGCTGGAGCTGTCCTACTACGTGGCGCCGCCGCGGATGAAGCTCTACGAGGAGTACAGCACGAAAATATTCTCCATCTATATGAAATACATCGCGCCGGAGGATATCGTCGTCTACTCCATCGACGAGATCTTCGCCGACGCGACCGACTATCTCAAGACGCACGGCATGAGCGCTCATGAGCTCGCCATGACGATGATCCGCGAGGTGCTGTATACCACCGGCATCACCGCCACCGCCGGGATCGGGACGAACCTGTTTCTGGCCAAGGTCGCCATGGACATCGTGGCCAAGCACGTCCCCGCGGACAAGGACGGCGTGCGCATCGCGGAGCTCGACGAACGGCGCTACCGCGAGCTGCTGTGGTGCCACCGGCCCATCACGGACTTCTGGCGCGTGGGCCGCGGCACGGCGCGGCGGCTGGAGAAGCTCGGCTGCTTTACCATGGGCGACGTGGCCCGCCTCAGCGAGCGGGACGAGGGCGCGCTGTACAAGGCCTTCGGCGTCAACGCGGAGCTGCTGATCGACCACGCCTGGGGCTGGGAGCCGACGACCATCCCCATGATCAAGAAGTACCGGCCGGAGAGCACGTCGCTCTCCTCCGGACAGGTGCTCAAGGAGCCGTACGACTACGACAAGGGCCGCCTGATCGTGCGGGAGATGACGGAGCTGCTGGCGCTGGAGCTGGTGAAAAAGCGCCTCGTCACCAAGAAGATGGAGCTGACGATCAGCTATGACCGGGAGAGCCTGCGCGTGCTGGTCCCGGGGCAGACGATACAGGATACCGTGTACGCCGTGGCGAAGACGGGAAAGCCCTACACGGGGACCGTCACCGCCGACTACTACGGGCGGCCGGCGCCCAAACACGCCCACGGCACCGGCAACATCGACCGCTGTACCAACAGCACCCGGCGCATCATGCAGGCGGTGCTGGGGATCTTTGAGCGCGTGGTGGACCCGGAGCTGCTGATCCGGCGGGTGAACATCGCCGCGCTCGGGCTGGTCGACGAGCGGGAGGCGGCGCGGGAGACGCCGGAGCAGCTGGACCTGTTCACCGACTACGAGGCGCTGGAAAAGCAGCGCGAGGCGGAGCAGGCCGCGGACGAGAAGGAGAAAAAGCTGCAGCAGGCGACGCTTCTGCTGCAGAGCAAATACGGCAAAAACGCCGTCCTGAAGGGCATGAACCTGCTGGAGGGCGGCACCACCATCGAGCGCAACGGCCAGATCGGCGGCCACCGCGCCGGGAAATAGGAGGAGACATGGAGCCTTCGCAGGACGCAAGGATCGTATACGCGGACATCATCGACCATCCGCACCACCAGTCCGAGACGCGCGCGCACATGCCCCTGTATGACCGGGCGGCCCAGTTCTCCCCCTACGACACGCTCGCGGGCTACTACGACATGATCGACGAGGAGGCCCGCCTGACCGACAGCGCCGTGGAGCTTGACGAGCACGCGCTTGCGTATCTGGACCGGGAGCTCGCGCAGCTCGGGGGGGCGATCGCCCGGGGCGAGCGGCCCCGCGTCCGCTTTACGCTCTTCGTGCCGGACGAGCGGAAGGCCGGCGGCAGCTACCGGGAGATCTGCGAAGCCGTCAGGCAGATCGACTGGGTCAGGCGTCAGATCGTCCTCGAGAGCCGGAGCGAGCGCTCCGGGCTCAACCGCCGGCTCGACATCGCGCGGATCGTGGCCTTCCGCGTGGAGCCGGCGGAGGGCGCGGAAAAGGGCTGAAATCTGAAAAAACTGTTTTTGCACAGATAACGAGAAAAGCATCCTCTCCCGCAGCAGGCGGGAGAGGATGCTTTTCTCAGCTTGTCAAAAAGTCCTTCTGGCCTTTTTGACTGCGCTTCTGCCGCCGCGCATTTTGGCAGATGCCAAAATGCGATAACCCGAAAAAGGCTGCCATGACAGCCTTTTTCGGACGGCGTCTGATTGTACTCGAGGCGGGCCTTGCCCCCTCGAGCTCCCCCGCTGCTCTGTCAGTTGGCATGGCAGCATAGTTTTTTGACAGTCTCCGAAAAAGCATCCTCTCCCGCAGCAGGCGGGAGAGGATGCTTTTTGACGCTTGGGGCGTATTTACACGATCCGTTTCCGGTGATACAATAAAACTCTGATACAGACTAAAGAAGGACTAAGGCTGCATGAAAAAAAGAAGAATCGCGCTGATCCTGCTCCTCGCGCTTGTTGTCCTGCTGCTGGCGCTGCAGGTGGCCATCTCGCGCCCACAGACGCCGGAGCCGCCCCTGACCCAGCCCATCAGCGCCGCGAACGCGGACAACGTGAACGGGCTTCTCAACGACCTGCTGAAGGCGCACCAGAGCGCCGCGGCGGAGGATGCGCGGCAGATCGAGGAGGATCTGAACGCGATCCGGGCTGTGGACAGCAGGGATTACGAGATCGCGAAGGCCATCGCCGAGCACTGGCGGAAGGTCTATCTCGATCCGGACTATGAACTCTGCCTGTACCACGGCGAGGAACGGGCCGAGGCGCTGCGGGATTTCGGCGTTCAGGACAGCCCCGCGCACGCTTTCGTCGTGCTGGGCTACGAATTGATGAACGGCGAGATGCAGCCCGAGCTCATGAGCCGCTGCGACGCGGCGGCGGCAGCCGCGCGGGCGTTCCCCTCGACGATCCTGGTCTGCTCCGGCGGCGCCACCGGGGCCAACAACCCGCAGGGGCACACCGAGGCGGGGAGCATGAAGGCCTATCTGACCGAACGCTGCGGCATCGACGCCTCGCGCATCTTCATCGACGAGCAGGCGATGACCACGGCGGAAAACGCGGTCAACACCTTCGAGATCCTGCGCAAGCAGGGCGTGCGCACGATGACCATCGTCACCTCCGGCTATCACCAGCGCTGGGGACAGGCGCTCTACAACGCCGTCGGCGCGCTGTACCGGCAGCGGGCGGGCTGCGACGTTGAGATCGTGGGCAATTACAGCTGCGACGTTGAAAACGCCCGCTTTCAAAACGACGATCAGATCGCCGTCATGCAGATCGCCGGGATTCTGCAGCTGCCGGGCGGCGGGATGAGGGGCAGACCGAGGCCCTGATGCGGCAAGAAGCAGAGGGAGCGTGAGAAAATGAAAACCGGACTCGTGATGGAGGGCGGCGCGATGCGCGGCATGTTCAGCTGCGGCGTGATCGACGTGCTGCTGGAGGAGAGCATCCGCTTCGACGCCGCGGCGGGCATCTCCGCCGGGGCCTGTTTCGGCTGTAATTTCAAGTCCGGCCAGATCGGCCGGGCGATCCGCTACAACAAGCGCTACTGCCGGGATCCGCGCTACTGCAGCCTCCGATCGCTGCTGACGACCGGCGACCTCTACGGCGCGGACTTCTGCTACCGAGAGCTGCCCGACGAGCTCGACCCCTTCGACCGCGCGGCCTTTGCCGAAAACCCCATGGAATTCCATGTCGGCGCGACCGATGTGGACAGCGGGGCGATCGTCTACCACAAGTGCAGCGACGGCGCCGAGCGTGACATGCAGTGGATCCGGGCCTCGGCCTCGATGCCGATGGTCTCCCGCGTCGTGGAGGTCGACGGCCGCCGCCTGCTCGACGGCGGCATCGCGGAGCCGGTGCCCTATCCCGTGCTGGAAAAGGCGGGCTGCGACAAAAACGTCTATCTCCTGACCCAGCCGAAGGGCTACCGGAAGGAGAAGGCCTCCGGCCTGCCGCTGATCCGGCTGCTGCTGCGCCGCACGCCGAAGATGGCGGAGGCCATGGCCGTGCGGCATCTGGTCTACAACCGGCAGATGGACGAGATCGACCGGAGGGAAGCGGCGGGGGAGATCCTCGTGATCCGCCCGCCCGAGAGCCTCGGCATCCGCCGGACGGAGCACGACCCCGAAGAGCTGGAGCGGGTCTATCAGCTCGGCCGGCGCACGGCGCGGCGGATGCTCCCAGCGATCAGAAGCTTTTTACAGATTGAAGATGGGAGAAGAGAGGCAGAATGAAGAGAGACGGGGCTTTTGAACAGGAAAAGCGGAGAAAGCTCACGCCGGCGGAGGAAAAGCGCCTGCGGCGCTTTGAAGCGCTCTGTGAGTCGATGGAGGAGAAGGGTTGGCGGAAAAGCGATCTGACGGTGGGCATCGTCCGGGCCAATGTGCTGACGATGGTGATGGCCGTGCCGATCTGCGCGGCCGCGGTGCTGCTGTTTCGGCGGCTGAACCCGGCCAGCCCCTGGAGCCTGAGCGGAAAACAGATGATCCTCTGGCTGCTCGGGCTGCTTGTGCTGACCGCGGTGCATGAGGGGATCCACGGCCTAACCTGGAGCCTTTTCACACCGAACGGCCTGCGCGATATCGAGTTCGGCTTCATGAAGCAGTATCTGACGCCCTACTGCACCTGCGGCACGCCGCTGGGGAAGGGCCCATACATCGCGGGGGCGCTGATGCCGCTGATCCTTCTGGGGATCCTCCCCTGGATCGTGTCGCTCCTGTGCGGCTCGACGCTGCTGCTGTATCTCTCACTGGTGATGATCCTCGCCGCGGGCGGGGATATGCTCATCGTCTTCGAGCTGCTCCGGCACCGCTCGAGCGCGGCGGAGCAGCTGGTCTGCGATCATCCGACCCAGGCGGGCAGCGTGCTGTTCGAGCGCTGAAAAAACATGCCGGATCCGCGGAGAGTTTTTCAACAATTGTTTGACGAGATCCGGTCAAGTGTGGTATGCTGGATAACAGCAATGGGAGAAAACCCGGCAAAAATACGAAAGGAGTTCTCTATGAAAAAGCTGATTTCTCTGCTCCTGGTCCTGGTCCTGTGCGTTTCCCTGTTCGGCACCTCCGCCTTCGCCGAGGGGGGAGAGCGAAGCGCAGACATCGTGATCCTCTTTACCAGCGACGTGCACTGCGGCGTCGATCAGGGCTTCGGCTACGCCGGATTGCAGCAGGTCCGTGACTATCTCGTCGCCTCCGGCAACGAGGTCATCCTTGTCGACGACGGCGACAACATTCAGGGCGAGCCCCTCGGCACCATGACCAAGGGCGAGGTCTCGATCGACCTGATGAACAAGATGGGATACAGCGTCGCCATCCCCGGCAACCACGAATTCGACTACGGCATGGAACAGTTCCTCGCCCTGGCTGAGCGGGCGGACTTCGACTACATCAGCTGCAACTTCAACAAGAGCGGCGAGCTGGTGTTCCAGCCCTATGTGATCCGCGAGCTGGACGGGCTGAAGGTCGCCTTCGTGGGCGTGACCACCCCGGAGACGCTGACCTCCTCCACGCCGCGCTACTTCCAGGATGAAAACGGCGAGTTCGTCTACGGCTTCTTCCAGGACGAGAGCGGCGAGGGTGTGTACAGCGCCGTGCAGTCCGCGGTGGATGACGCCCGCGCCGAGGGCGCCGACTACGTAGTGGTCATGGGCCACCTGGGCAACGAGGAGGCCTGCCGTCCCTGGACCTATGACGACGTGATCTCCAACACCAACGGCATCGACGTGTTCCTCGACGGCCACAGCCACGATACCGATCAGGTCGTCATGAAGAACAAGGACGGCGAGGACGTGCTGCGTTCCGCCTGCGGCACCAAGCTCGCCTGCATCGGCTGGTGCCGGATCGACACCGAGGGCAAGATTTCCACCGGCCTCTACACCTGGAACAATTCCGACCCCGTTCCCGCGCTGCTGGGCATTCAGAACGAGATGTCCGAGGCGGTCGCCGCTTCCACCGACACGCTCAAAGAGAAGCTGGGCGAAGTGGTCGCAAGCTCTCAGGTGGATCTGACCATCAGCGATCCCGTGGAAGTGGATGCCAACGGCAGGCCCATCCGCATGGTCCGCCGGGCCGAGACCAATCTGGGCGACCTCTGCGCAGACGCCTACCTGAACCAGTCCGGCGCCGACATCGCCTTCGTCAACGGCGGCGGCATCCGCACCAACATCGCAGCCGGCGACATTACCCTCAATGACATCCTCAAGGTACATCCCTTCGGCAACGCCATGTGCGTCATTGAAGTCACCGGCCAGCAGATCCTGGACGCTCTGGAGTGGGGCGCCCGCGCCATCCCCAGTGAGAACGGCGGCTTCCTGCAGGTTGCGGGTCTGAGCTACGAGATCCACAGCTACATTGAGAGCTCCTGCGTCGCTGACGAGAACAACATGTTCACCGGCGTTGAGGGCGAGTACCGCGTCAAGAACGTGATGGTCGGCGGGGAGCCTCTTGACATGGACAAGATCTACACCCTGGCCAGCCACAACTACATGCTGCTGGAGCACGGCGACGGCTACACCATGTTTGACGGCGCCAGAATCCTGCAGAACAGCGTGAAGCTGGATAATCAGGTCCTCATCGACTACATCACCGAGTCCCTCGGCGGCGTGATCGGCCCCGAGTATGAGGAGCCGACCGGCCAGGGCCGCATCGTGATCGTCGAAGAAGCGCCCTGAGCGACAGGCAGGAAACACGCAAAAAAGGATACGCCCAACGGGCGTATCCTTCAAGCTGTCGACAAAGTGTCGACAGCTTGAAAATCAAAAATGAGAACTCCCCAAAAAGTTCTCATTTTTGAGTATATCAATCGCGAGAGGGAAGCATGGGTTTGTCTACAGTCTGAAGGATACGCCCAACGGGCGTATCCTTTTTATTTCCATTCGAAGTCTGAACCGAGAGCGAAAATGGACGATAGAAACAGCAATCGGTTTTTGGCACGGCTTTGCCGCGTCAAAAACACCATGAGACGAGCTTGGCGAGCCCTCGCGCCGACGTCAAACGAAACTCACTCCGTTCCTTCCGTTTTCCTCCACAAAATCAAATCAATGCTTTGATTTTGGAAAGGAAGAAGGAGGGAGCAGAACGCAGTTTTCGTCACGCCTGACGGAAACAGAGTGCAGCGAGCTTCTTCTGACATGAGCGCGAGGCGCTCAACGGAGAGCCCAACGCAGTGGGTCTCCGTTGAAGTATGTCAGAACAAGGCGATGTTGCTGTCGGTGCGGGACTCGGTCCCGCCGACCAGCACGCCGTCCGGCAGGCGGACGATCATCTGGCCGCGGCCGAAGGAGGGCGTATCCAGATTCAGAGAGATCCGGTGGCCGCGCCGCTGCAGCGCGCGGGCGAGGTTTGCGTCGAAGCGGCTCTCCACCGTGACGCGCCCGTCCCGCAGCCACTGCCAGCGCGGCGCGTCCAGCGCCTGCTGCGGGTCCATGGCATAGTCCACGTAGTTCGTGACGACCTGGACGTGCCCCTGCGGCTGCATGTAGCCGCCCATCACGCCGAAGGGGCCGACGGGCTGCCCGCCCTTCATCAGAAAGCCGGGGATGATGGTGTGATAGCTGCGCTTGCCGGGGCGCAGGACGTTGGCGCTCGCCGGGTCGAGCGAGAAGTCCGCGCCGCGGTTCTGCAGGGCGATGCCGGTGCCGCCGACGACGATGCCGGAGCCGAAGCCCATGTAGTTGGACTGGATGTAGGAGACCATGTTCCCCTCGGCGTCCGCGCAGCAGAGGTAGACCGTGCCGCTTCGCGGCGGGACGGCGGCGCTGCGGATCTCGGCCCTCTCGCCGATCTCCCGGGCGCGCAGGGCGCCGTATTCCGGCCGGATCAGATCGCGGTAATCCACAGTCATGCAGGCCGGGTCCGTCACATGGCGGAAGGCGTCGGCAAAGGCGAGCTTGATCGCCTCGATCCGGCGGTGGCAGCACAGCGGATCGTCCCAGGCGCCGGGCTCGAACTCCTTGAGGATGTTCAGCGCCATCAGCGCGACGATGCCCTGGCCGTTGGGCGGGATCTCGCAGACCTCGTAGCCGCGGTAGCCGACGCGGATCGGCTCGACCCACAGCGGGCGATAGGCTGCCAGATCCTCATAGCGCAGATAGCCGCCGAATTTCCGACTTTCTTCGTCGATGCGCCGGGCGAGCGCGCCGCGGTAGAAGCTCTCGCCGCCGGTGGCGCCGATCTCCGCCAGCGTGTCGGCGTGATCGGGCAGACGCACAAGCTCGCCCGCCTCCGGCGCGCGGCCCTCCGGCGCGAAGGTCCGGAACCAGGCGTCGAAGCAGGGCGCGGTCAGCGTTTTGCGGTAGTGCTCGAAAGCATGCCGCCAGGCCTGCGCCAGATTCGGCGCGCAGGGCCAGCCCTCCCGGGCATAGTGCACGGCGGGGGCGAGATCCTCCGCCAGACTGCGGCGGCCGAAGCACTCGTTGAGCGCGCACCAGGCGCCGACCGCGCCGGGCACCGTCACCGACGTCCAGCCGTGGGCGGGCATCTTCCCGTCCCGGTCCTTCCCCTCGGCCAGCACGCGTTCGGCGTCGGCCAGCATGGGCGCGGGGCCGCTGGCGTTGAGACCTAAGAGGCGCCGCTCCTTTTCGCTCCAGACCAGCGCGAAGGCGTCCGAGCCCAGACCGTTGGACGTGGGCTCCGTCACCGTGAGCGTCGAGGCCGCGGCGACGGCGGCGTCCACGGCGTTTCCGCCCAGACGCAGGACCTCCAGTCCGGCGGCCGCCGCCTGCGGGCTGGAGCAGTTGACCATGCCGCCGCGGGCATAGAGCGGAAAACGCTGGGAGGGCCAGCGCTGGGCCAGAGGATCAAAGTGTGTGAGCATGATGCAGACCTCCCTGTCGCGGGGTGCTTTTTTTATATTGTAGCAGAGAAGGGAGGCCTTTGACAACCGGTTTGCGGAAAAAGGGAGCGGGCTGCGGACAAACCCGTTCCAGAGCCCTGCGGCATATTGACTGGAAGAATAATCCGTGATAAAATACCTTTTATCTTTGCAACAAAGGAGTTGTTGATCCACTTATGGACGATGGCAGTCGATTGCCATGGATCATCGCAATCGCGTTATTGTTTTTTGCCGCGTATTTCGCGGTGGCGGAGACGGCCTTCGCGTCGGTCTCCCGCAATAAGATCAAGACCGCGGCCGACCGCGGCGACCCCCGGGGCAGGACTGCCCTCTGGGTGCTCGACCGCTTTGACCGCGCCATCAGCACCCTGCTGATCGGCACCAATATCGTGCACATCGCCGCCGCCTCTCTGGTCACCGTCGCGGTCACGCGCCGCTGGGGCCTGAGCGCGGTGACGCTCAGCACGATCCTGACCACGATCGCGGTCTTCTTCGCGGGCGAAATGCTGCCCAAGAGCATCGCCAAGAAGTACAGCGAGAAGTGCGCCCTGGCCGCGGCCGGGAGCCTGCGCGTACTTATGGCGCTCTTTGCGCCCCTCTCCGCGCTGCTGACCTGGATCGGCCGGGCCGCGGCAAAGCTGACCCGCGGCGAGCCTGAGATCTCCGTCACCGAGGACGAGCTCTACGATCTCATCGAGGACATGACCGAGGAGGGCACGCTGGACGAGGAGCAGGGCGACCTGATCTCCTCCGCGCTCCAGTTCGGGGACGTGACGGTGGAGAGCATCCTCACGCCGCGCGTGGATCTTGCCGCCATCGACATCGGCGACAGCCGGGAGGAGATCCTCTCGCAGATCAAGTCCCAGAACCACAGCCGCCTGCCCGTCTACGAGGGCAGCGTCGACAACATCATCGGCATCCTGCAGATCCGAAAATTCATCAAGGCCTGGCTGCGCGAGGGAGAATCCCTGGATCTCCGCTCCCTGCTGGACGAGCCCTTCTTCATCCACCAGAGCACCAACATCGACGAGCTGCTGCCGCTCATGTCGCGGCGGCGCATGAACATGGCCGTCGTCACCGACAACTACGGCGGCACGCTCGGCATCGTCACGGTCGAGGACATCCTCGAGGAGCTGGTGGGCGAGATCTGGGACGAGGACGACGTGGTCGAGGAGCCGGTGGTCGAGCTGGGCGAGGGCGTCTACGAGGTGGACGCCGAGGAGTCCGTCACCGATGTGTTCGAGACCGTGGGCTTCGAGGACCCCGAGGAGGACGAGGAGCTGGTGAACACCCGCATGGGCGAGTGGGCCTATGAGCAGTTCACCGCGATCCCCAAGGTGGGCGAGAGCTTCGCCTACTACGATCTGTCCGTCACCGTCTCCGCCATGGAGCACAACCGCATCCGCAAGCTGCGCGTCAGGCTGCTGGGCGCGGAGGAAGGGGGTGCGGACGAATGAACCTGTATCTCGTGATCGCGGGCATCGCCGTGTGCGTGATGCTCTCCGCCTTCTTCTCCGGCTCGGAGATGGCCTATTCCTCCTGCAATCAGGTGCGCCTGGAGAACCTGCGGGACGACGGCTCCCGCCGCGCCGGCGTGGCGCTGCGCCTCTGCGACCATTTCGACGACACGCTCTCTGCCATCCTGATCGGCAACAATCTTGTCAACATCGCCGCCTCCTCTCTGGGCGTGGTGCTGGTGAACATCCTCACCGGCGGCGACGGCAAGACCTGGCTCAGCACGCTCATCATCACCGTGCTGGTCATCATCTTCGGCGAGACGATCCCCAAGATCACCGCCAAAATGAACGCAAACCGCCTCTCCATGCACAACGCCTACGCTCTCAACGCGCTGCGCCTGGTCCTCAAGCCCCTGATCTGGCTCGTGGTCGGGCTGATCGGCCTGCTGACCTTCTGGATGAAGGGCGAGGAGAAAGAGGACCCGGAGGAGGCCGTGGAGGAGCTGCAGTCCATCATCGAGACCGCCGAGGACGAGGACGTGCTGGACGAGGACCAGTCCGAGCTGGTGCAGGCCGCGATCGACTTCGCAGAGATCTCCGCCTCCGAGGTCATGACCGCCCGCGTGGACGTGGTGGCCATCGACATCGACGACGACTGGGAGGAGATCCTCGCCGTCATCGAGGACGCGCCGTATTCGCGCCTGCCCGTCTACGAGGGCAGCATCGACAACGTGATCGGCGTGCTGTATCTCAACCACTTTCTCAAGGCCATGGCCGACGACGGCCGCGCCGATATCCGCAGCCTGCTGATGCCCCCCTGCTACGTGTACAAGACCATGAAGCTGCCCGCGGTGCTCAACGCCCTCAAGCGGGCCAAGCAGCATCTCGCCGTCGTCTCCGACGAGTACGGCGGCATGCTTGGCGTGCTGAGCATGGAGGACGTGCTCGAGCAGATCGTGGGCGAGATCTGGGACGAGACCGACACCGTGGAGCAGGAGGTCGTGGAGCGCGGCGCCGACGAGTACGAGCTCGACGGCGACATGACCATCTCCGACTTTCTGGAGCTCTGCGGCATCGACGAAGACAGCTTCGAGGCCGAGAGCGAGACCGTCGGCGGCTGGACCGTGGAGAGCTTCGGCGCCTTCCCGCAGCCGGGCGACAGCTTTGACTACGGCGATCTGACGATCACGGTGCTCTCTATGGACGGCCACCGCGTCGAGAAGCTGCTGGTGCGGCGGAAACCGGTGGTCAGTGATTAGCGGCCGGTGGCCGGTAGGGGAGGGGCTTGCCCCTCCCGTGCTTTATCTGAAGACAAAGGACGGGATCACTATGAAAACAGTTGCCTTCATCGGAACGGGGAACATGGGCTCGGCGCTGGCGCGGGCCGCGGCCAAAAGCGGAGCGGCGGACCGCCTGCTGCTGGCAAACCGCACGCCGGAGAAGGCCCGGCGGCTCGCGGAGGAGCTCGGCGGCGAAGTCTGCGACAACCGGATTGCCGCGGCCGAGGCGGACGTGCTCTTTTTCGGCGTCAAGCCCCAGATGCTCGACGCCATGCTCGCCGGCATCCGGGATACGCTGGCGGCGCGGACGAAGCGCGTCGTGATCGTCTCGATGGTGGCGGGGAAGGACCTGCAGACGCTTGAGACGCTGCTGGACGGCCTGCCGGTGGTGCGGGTGATGCCGAACATCCCTGTGGCAGCGGGCTGCGGCGTCACGCTGCTGACGGCCTCTGAGCGCGTGACCGCGGAGGAGAAGGCTTACGTCAGGACGCTGCTCGCCGCCTCCGGCGCCGTGGAGGAGCTGGACGAGCACCTGCTGGACGCCGCCACCGGCGTGACCGGCTGCGGCCCGGCCTATGCCGCCATGTTCGTGGAGGCGCTGGCCGACGGCGCGGTGGCCTGCGGCCTGCCGCGGAAGGACGCGCTCGCTTATTCGGCGCGCATGCTCATGGGTACGGCGCAGATGCTGCTGGAGACCGGCGAGCATCCGGGTGCGCTGAAGGACCGGGTCTGTTCCCCGGCGGGCAGCACCATCCAGGGTGTGCGCACGCTGGAGCGGCGCGGCTTTCGCGCCGCGGTCATGGACGCGGTGATCGCTTCCTGGGAGAAGGAATTCTGAGCCGCTCGGCTCTTCCCGCAAAGCGCACAGGAGCACCGTGCAAGGCGGCGCCCCTGTGCGCTTTCGCTCCGCCGCCCAATCGCTGCCCTCCATCATGAACTTTTGCCTCCCACAAAAAGCTTTTGGCTTCTTCTCAAAAAAAGCCTTGACAAGAGACGGCTCATGTGCTATATTATCAAAGCTAAAGAAAATATCGCGGGGTAGAGCAGCTGGTAGCTCGTCGGGCTCATAACCCGGAGGTCGTTGGTTCAAATCCTTCCCCCGCAACCACTAAAAACACCGATTCTGATAAAGAATCGGTGTTTTTCTGCATTATTATGGGCAATTTGCTTTCGGCGAAACCCGGTTTTGCCAACTTTTTGCCAACAACTTTAAACTATAAACAAGCTCATTTCACGCCGTAGACATTTGAGAGGATCTCTTCGTTCTTCTTTTCAGCGGCGTCAATGAAATGGGCATAAATTTTTTCGGTCGTTGTAGGCGAGGCATGACCCAGTGTTCCGGCGACACTTACTGTATCAACCCCACTGAAGATTAGAGCAGAAGCCACACTATGCCGAAATGCATGCGGATGGATATGCGGAAGATCGTACTTTTTCGAGAGATTGGAGAACCAGTCCGTCACACCGTCGGGACTGAAGGGTTCGCCGTCCGGATTGATGAAGACAAGATCTGATTCCTTCCACTGATCGTTCGGTTCGATCCCAACAGCGTTTCGCCAATCAATGTATTCTTTTACTGTGTCCATTGCCATGGCGGCTATACTGACATAACGCCGTTTCTTGTTTTTAGGCCGCGGTTCGATATACTTCCCTCTTTTGGCTGTGTACAGCAGGCTTTGACAAATATGAATGCGATTGTGTTCAAAATCAAGATCACAAAAACGCAGTCCCAAGATTTCTCCACGACGTGCACCAGAAAAAATGATCAGGAGAGCAATGGCACGCCAGTAAAGCGCTTCGTTTTGAATAGCAGCCAAGATCCTCTTTACCAATTCCGGCGGGTAAAAATCAGCCTCTGGGTAATCGGACTTAGGCGGGGAAGCTTTTGCTGCGACATTTTGTGGAACCAAACCTTCCTTTTCGGCGACTTGCAAGACCGAAGAAATGAACTGGTGGTACTCGCGGATCGTCTTGTTGGAAAGATCTTCTCGCTCATTTTGAATGGAAAAGAGCTTTTCCATGGGATATCCAAGCGCTTTGGCTACAGCCTCAGCGCGGTCTTTCTGGACATTCTCACCTTGAAGCATCCTTGAAACGGTTGAAGCAGATAGATGAGCAGCTCTCCCGATCGCCATACGGGAAAGCCTTTTGCCCTGTTCAGTCAGAGCGACAAGATTCTCGTCCGCAGATGGTCCAAGGTTTCCTTCCTCGAAAACTTTTTGAAGCTTGGTCTTGGCACGAGCGGTCACCTTTACAGTACCGTCACTTTTCAGCTTGTCGTACAAACGATTCAAGTGTTGCGGTTTCAGGTCCTTCAGCTTGATGTAGCCGATCTCCGGATAGATACGTTCGGTCAATCCCCGGTATCGGACCTCGGTGCTGTGAACAATATCGCCGTTATCGGCCTTGAGTTTGATCACATATTCCGCATATTCGCGGAAAGTCTGGTTGTTCGTAGCCTGCAGCCCGTTGAGGCAACGTTCTTCAAAGACGGCAGCATACGCTTCTGCTTTTTTCCGTGCGGTGGTTTCCGACCATGATTCTGGGACATGAAATGTTTCTTTGTATGGCGGCAGCTGTTTGCCATCTGCGTCTCGACCGCGATAGACACGTATATAGAAAGCTTTCAGTTTCCCGTTTTCATCGCGGTATTCACGCAAATTTGCCATGTATTACTCCTCGTTCTCTTCATCAACCACAATTCGGTATTTCCCCTTGAGGAATGCAGCTATCCGTCTATAGAGCTGTCGATTTGGTACACGAGTTCCGAGCTCAATTGCTCCATATACAGAACCTCGGCTAATACCTTCTGTATATCCAATTGACCAAAGAAACTTTGTGATTTCTACAGTATCTTTATTGTTAGCGTCTTTTAGTCGCTTAAGATTCCGGGTTTTAGCCTTCATTAATAGATAATCAGGATCGTCCTTAGGCAACCAAATGGGAGTTTCTATTGGAAGAAATGAAACGGCAGAATAGCCGCTCTCCCTATTTTCTGCGACCTCAAGTTGATAATCTAAGTTATCGTTAATTTCTTCTTTTCCCTCTTCATCCAGACGAAGGAACTTTTCAACAAAAGATTCAACCTCTGGAGATAGCACATAGCTACATTTAGGATAATAATCCAGCAACACTTCAGGGGGCGTGTCTAATACTATACATAGCTTTACAAACTTGTCTATGTCAGGTTTGTTGGAATCGTTTTCCCAATTGCTGATCACTGTCGAAGACTTGACGCCACAGAGACGAGCAAGTTCAGATTGATTAAGCCCGCGACGCTCACGGGCATCTCTCAGTCTTCCACCAAATGTGTCCATTGCAAAAACCTCCTATACGTTTATCCTAGTAGGAAGTATAACACACCGCAGCAGAGAAATCAAGATATATTGGAAATCAAGTCAACTCCAAACATGTTGACATTTAAGTAATCCTGTAATATAATTCAACTACAGCAATACTGTAGCATACCTAAAGAGAGGAACAAACAATGGTTGGACCTAAGTATTTGTCAATACGTGCACTGGCCCATCGTGGCCCGCTGACGGAGTACGCATTGCGGCAACTACATCGGGATAATAAATTACCCGGAATCACGATCGGCTGTAAATTTCTGGTAAACATCGAGCAGTATGACCAAATGCTGGACGCTATGTCTGCTGCCGCCGTGCATGGACAGGATATCCCGGATACGGGGGCAAAAATAGGAGGCGAGTTTTAGTTATGGCATCTCAGAAGGCAGAGGCAGAGCGGTCACCCAATGGGGACGACATTTTGCCGCACACATACTATGGTGACAAGACCTTTGAAGAGCTCGCTGATTTGGTTAAGAAGATGCAGGATCCTACAATTCTGGCGACGCTATCCATGCGAGAACTGTACGAAACCACGTTTGAGAGCACGCCGCCGTTGATCGATGGCCTGCTCTATCAGGGCCTCTGCCTGCTCGTCGGGGGCCCCAAGATGGGAAAGAGTTTCCTTGCCGCTCAGATCGCATACCATGTCAGCACAGGTACACCCCTCTGGCATTTCCCCGTGAGGGATGGGACGGTATTGTATCTGGCCTTGGAAGACACTGCACAGCGCTTGCAGAGCCGGATGTATCGCATGTATGACATGGCGATAGCCGATCAGCTCTTCTTCGCTATCAATGCGAAGCAACTCGGCAAAGGGCTGGATGAACAGCTGGGTCGTTTCGTCCGGGAGCACCCGGATACCAGTCTGATTATCATCGATACCCTGCAAAAGGTTCGTGAGGTAGGCGGCGAGGCGTACAGCTACGCAAGCGACTACGACATTATTGCTCGGCTGAAGAGCTTTGCCGATTGCCGCGGTTTATGCCTGATCTTGGTGCACCACACGCGCAAGCAAAAAGCTAAAGACATTTTCGAAATGATCTCTGGGACGAATGGTCTGTTAGGCGCGGCGGATGCGGCGTTAGTTTTTCAAAAACCGGAGCGCACAGCCAATAAGGCCACGCTGGACATTTCAGGCCGCGATCAACAGGACATGAGACTCCACCTTATTCGCAACGAAGAGAAACTGTGCTGGGAGCTTGCACGGTGTGAAACCGAGCTGTGGAAAGCGCCGCCGGAACCGGTCCTGGACGCTGTCGCCACGCTTGTGGATGCAAAAAAACCTGAATGGGTCGGGAGCCCGACCGAGCTGGCCAAAGCGCTTGCGGTAGATTTGAAACCAAACGCACTGACCATGAAGCTGAATGTCAACGCAGAACGCCTCTTGCGAGAGTACCATGTCCGTTACTGGAACCGCCGGACGCACGACGGGCGTAGGATCATTTTGCGGCATGAGCCGGGGAGTGCGTGACGATGTGTGACGGTCGTGACGATCTTTCTGGTAGCGGGTGCTGTATCAAAAACACCGTCACCATCGTCACACATCGTCACAGGTCAAGCTGCGTTCATGATTTTTATGGAAAGAAAGTGCTTACGATGGACAGACTTGTGCGCTTCAATCGGACGAAAGAATGCCTTCGGAGAGCGCTGCGGCTGGTAGAATCGCTGCAGGAGAGTGAGATTGGTTTTCCGGTAGAGGAAAATGATGCGCAATGGCAGAATCGTTGCGGATTGGCATTGAGGGAGGCCGCGATCCAACTGTACAAGACTTCCACGGAACTGCTTACAGAAGGCCTCACTGAATCATGTATGACGCAGTTGTATCAAGAGAAGCTTTGCCCCTCTGATCAAGTTATGGCTAACCTCGAACCGGATGCCATCCACATTCGGCTGCCGATGCTCAGCAACCGGCAGAGTCGCAGCCAGAGCTACACAAAGGACGTTATGTTCGCGGACAGTGTCCGTTATGCTATCCGTTCTGCGCCGCATTACGACGAATATGACTTTGCTCGTTATCGTAAGAAAAACGTCAGCTTCCTATATGTGTATGAGGCTGCCGCGGCGCACAGAGGCTGGATTGCTGACAATGATAACCACGAGGTTAAGTTCGTACTTGACGCAATCGTTTGTCATCTGCCAGAAGGCGATACTCCGCTCTCTACTTCTATACATATGTCGACCGTAGTATCGGACGATCTGGCAGAAGGAACATATATCTGCGTTTCGCCATCCGACAGCGGCATTCCTGCGGTGACAGACATACTGGAATTCTGGGCTGGAACAGAGTTTTGAACATGCAGCTCTCCTGTTTTTCCAGAATCTATGCCGCGAATTTGATGGCGAAAAAATATGTCAGCTTTTTCGCGCGGCCAGTCGCCGAAAGTATGCAGAAAATACGGCATGTTTAGGTAGCGTGGATTAAAAAAACCGGTGGACAAAGAAAGGTGAAAGAAAATGGGCTCTCAGCTTACAGAGATGGGCGTTCTGATGTGCTTTGTATTCATGCGGCTGATAGAGAGCCGATCTCTGACGATCCTGTGCGGAGGAAAGGACAAAAGATATCGTTTTGCCAAAAAAGCGTTGAAAGCGGGATGGATTAAGGAGATCAAAATCCGAGTACGTGAGCGCACAACCCACCAAACCACTCTGTACGCACTGACGAAAAAAGGCTTGACGTATCTCTGTGCAAATACGGCAGGGACCTTTCTGGATCATTTGACAGCAGCCGATTTGAGATCCATGGCGATCTTTGAAAAGGACGAATATAGCGACGAGGCCCGGAAGCGGATTGCCAATACCTCCACCGCGATGATTATGGCCATGGCGATGGACGGCACTATTCCGGTAGAAGTTTTCAACCGACGTTATAAATTCGGGTGTGCGGATACCGGCAATGTCTTAGAATTAAAAAGAAGTGAAGGGGCCTTTCGAACTCTAAATGGTTTTCTCAATGAGTACTTTTCTGATGAAGATTATTGTTACATTGGGATTTTTGGTGGTGGAGAAAGTGAAGGAGAGAAAATCTGTTATTATGATGGCGCATACGTAAAGCAGGCTGTCTCGGGAACACGCGACAGGAAAGCCGCCAGGGATTACTATAAAGGGCGTGAAATCGGAATCTTTCAGAGCTCAAAACATTCACTTCTTGTTTATTATGCCCCGTTCTTCGGACAAAGCTGGAGTCAGTGGCAAACAAAGCCGGAGATCAACGCGATCATTAGCTGGAACCGTCGATACGCATCAAAGCAAGTTCTTACTAGTTTGCAGTACAGTGCACTTTTGATTGTCAAGGACAGTAAGCAATTCGCTAATCTATATCATGATATTGATCATGTACGGAAAGAGCACGAAGTCTTCGGAGGGAGGTTCGACCATCTATATCTGGCGGAACATTCGGCGTACGGAGTGGAACTCCTACATTGGCTCCTCTCCAACTCGGACGAGGAAATCGATAAAACCTGTACCTCTATTGTAGAAGAACGGCAATTAGCCACCCTCAACGGCAACCCCTCGCGCAAACTGTTTCGCTATCGAGATAAGGAAGGAAATGAGGGCATGTGCGGGTTTCATCTGGATGTGAAACGGATGCGCGAACTCGATAGATGGGCACGAAAACATCCGGAGCAAAAGTTTGTGGTCTTCTGTGTTGAACCTCAGGTGCCATACTACAGGGGGATAATGCCGGAAAACGTATCCTATGTGCTGTTGTAAGACATTACGACCGTAAACAACGGTTGAGCAGAAATTGATTGCCAGGGCTGTGTCAGCCTTGGCAGATATTACCACTTTTTTGTAACATCTATTCAGACGGGAAGTATGAACCTATTGCCAGCGGATATAACAGATTCTTTCTTCAAAGACAAATAATCATTATATTGCCGCTGGCTTGAGGGAGTCTCATGAGTACATAATAAAGGTAAAGAAACCTGGCGCGGATCTGCTTGTCACTATCCCACCGATTCCTCCTGTTCCCCCTATCCTGCCAACATAACTATTTCTGAAACAATATAATCGTAATCCCCAAAGGTTATCAATCCATGAAGAGTATGGAAAACCTATGGGGATTATTTTATATGTTGATGTTTGACAATCCTATTTTCTTCTCCTTCTGGAACGCGAGGGGCGTGCTGGCACGTATCTCGCAAATACTATCACCTTATAACAGAATCCCCCAAACGTTTTCCGTCCCCTAAAATATAGTATGGAAAACCTTTGGGGGATTTAGTTGTGGGACATTGATGGTGCTGTTTTTCGCATTAACAGTACCTTATAGCGCTACCCACCAAACGTCTTACGCCCTATATATAATTCTTTGAAAGACGTTTGGTGGCTTTTGCTTGTTTATTCAATAATGCAATCAGTAAATTACCGATTATTGTTCATAATCAGAGCATAGATCCGCCGCCACGGCACAGATGTGAATATCTATTACTTCTTGCAGGGGCTGACAGCAGATTACTCACTCCTGCACGTCGGTATTAACTTCCGCCGTCACATCCTCATCCGGGATATACTGAACAATATCCTCCAGTTCGCAGTGCAGCGCTTTGCAGATCTTTCCGAGGTTATCCATCGTCACAGGCAGATCTTTCCCCATTCGAGTGAGCGCATTGGTATTGATGCCGGCGATCTGCAGAAGATGTGTCCGTTTTATTTTCCTCTTGATCAGCAATATCCAGAGACGTTCATATGACCAGGCCATCTTTGTCCCTCCCCCGAAGTATTCTTATTTGTATTGTATCTGGGTGTTCCGGTGAAGTCAAGGAAATGTTGGAATAAAACCAAAGAAAATGTGTTGAAAATTCTATAAATAAGAATATTATGATTGACAAACAGAATTTATAGTGCTATACTGACAATAGAAAACAAAATACAGTGGCAGTACGCTCAATTGCAAAGCGAAGTTCCAGTTTGCAAAAGTAAGTTCCAGATTGGAGAATTCTTGCAAGAATAAGTTCCGGGAATAGAGTGAACCCGGAAATCA
>CACYXC010000046.1 GCA_902778285.1 Oscillospiraceae bacterium
CAAAGGGGTACACTTTCTTGATGTTTACCAGTCTGACTTCTGCCATGTTTTCCGGCTCCGCACACAGAGCCTCCGCTTGCTGTGTGCTCACGGCCAGCCTCATTCGACTGCGCCGCCTTGCGACAGGTCTCCACACTGCCGCAGCCCGAGCCCCGGGCCCTGTCCTTTTCCTCCTTTTTTTCACGGTCAGCCGGCCATGGTTGTGGAGTGGCCGGCGCCGTGGAAATTACAATTCAGTGGTTTGCCAGGAGCTCCGCGACCTGCTCCCGCTCCGGCATGGAGCGGATAGCGCCCTTTTTCGTCGTGACCAGATAGGCCGCGGCATTGGCAAAGCGCAGCATTTCCGTGAGCTGCTTTTCATTCAGCTTCTCCAGGCCGTGATCCAGCACAAAGCTCAGCACGCAGGCGCAGAAGGTATCCCCCGCGCCGGTGGTCTCGATGGTGCCGCCCAGGCGGAAGGCCGGGACGAAGACCCGCCCTTTGCCGTAATAGCTGTAGCTCCCGTCCGCGCCGGCGGTGACGTTCAGCACGCGGATGTTGGGATACTGCTTCCTCAGGATCTCCGCCCCGCGGTCGAAATCCTTTTCCCCGGTCATGAACTCCAGCTCGTTGTCGGCGATCTTCAGGATATCGCAGCGGCTCAGGCCCCAGACGATCTGTTCACGCGCCTCCTCCATGCTGTACCACAGCGGCGGACGGAGATTGGGGTCAAAGGAGATGAGCGCTCCGGCCTCCTTCGCCACGGTCACGGCCTTGCGCGTCGCAAAACGGACGTCCGGGTGGGTCATCGACAGCGTACCGAAGTGGAAGAGTCTTGTGTCGCGCAGAGCCTCGAGCGGAAGCTCGTCGGCATTCAGCATCATGTCCGCGCCGGGATTCCGGTAGAAAGAAAAGTCCCGGTCGCCGTTGGGGAAAGTCTTGACGAAAGCCAGGGTCGTGTGGACACGCTCGTCCTCACGAAGATAGTCCATGCAGATGCCGGCTTCTTCCGTCACCTGCCGCAGCTGTGCGCCGAACATATCCCTGCCGACCTTGCCGACAAAGGCAGTGCGCTTGCCGAGCTTCTGCAGCATGGCCAGCACATTGCACGGCGCGCCGCCGGGATTTGCCTCCAGAAGAGGATTCCCCTGGGCGCTCAGTCCGTTTTCGGTAAAATCGATCAGCAGCTCGCCAAGGGCGATCACGTCAAACAGCTTCGCCATAACTCAATTCATCTCCAGATCGTATTTTTCCACGTCGACCAGTACGGCTCCGTCGGAGGAAAAGCTGACGGCTGTAGCCTCCACGGGCGTATACAGGACGAAGGACGCGGCCGACTCGCCGTCGTTTACAAAGAGTTCCAGACTGTAGCGGTCCATGATGACCCGCAGCTTGAGCTCGCCGTTATGCGTACGTGCCGGAAACTCGCGGGTATTCACAATGTCATGGGGGAAGCCGCTGTGGGTCCGGTCCACCTTGATGGTGCTGGTATCCGGGCGGAAGCGGATCAGGGTAAAATGCTCCCCGTCCCGGGCGACATAAAGCCGGAACCACTTGTAGGGGCTGCTCTCGTTGCCGGGGCGGACCGTAATGGTCATGTCGATGCAGCGCCCGCTGATGCCGCGCAGGCTGGTCTCTCCGTTGACGAGAACGTTGTAGTAATCGATCTTCACGCCGCGGAACTTCTCCAGCTCCCTCACAGGATTCTGGTAGAGACGGCCGCCGCGGATGGAGAGCTCTCTCGGCAGGGTCATCTGGCCCATGAAGCGCAGCTCCTGCGGCTTGCAGGAGGCGGTCTCCCAGTTCTGCATCCAGGCGATCATCACCCGGCGCCCGTCCTCGGTCAGCAGTGTCTGCGGCGCGTAGAAATCCAGGCCGTAATCTATGGCCTGCACCCGATCGCGCATCAGATGGAAGCTTTCGCGGTCAACATGGCCGATCAGGCAGACGTTGGCGTTGCCCGGGTGAAACTCCAGCCCTATGGCCGCCATCTCCTGCGGGCTCACCAGCAGCACGTCCTTCCCGTCCAGCTCGAACACGTCCGGGCATTCCCACATCCGTCCGTACTGGTTGTGGCAGGCGGAAAGCACATTCACGTACTCCCAGTTCAGGGCGTCCGCACTGCGGTAGATCAGGATCGTGCCGCTGCCGTCGGCACAGCGGTTGCCGATGGCGGCGTAATAGTACTCCCCTTCGCGCCAGACCTTCGGATCGCGAAAATCCTCGGTGCTGCCGCCCTCGGGCAGCTGCCTTGCGTCGATGACGGGATTGAGAGGGTGCTTTTCATAATCCACACCGTCGCCGATGGCGACGCACTGGGTCTGAAAGGCCTGGATCTTGCCGTTTCGGCGGCGAATGTTGCGCACGCCGGTGTACATGAGCAGATGCCGTCCGTCCGGCATCTCCACAGCGCTGCCGGAGAAGCAGCCGCCCCGGTCATACTCGGTATCCGGGGCCAGCGCGGCGGGCAGCCGCTCCCAGTGGATGAAGTCGCGGGTCTTGACATGGCCCCAGTGCATGGGGCCCCATTTGGTGTCATAGGGATAGTACTGGAAAAAAAGGTGATACTCCCCCTTATACGGCGCAAAGCCGTTGGGGTCGTTGATCCAGCCGATGCCGCCGGTCAGATGGAACGCCGGCTGCTCCGAGTGCGTATAGGGAAGGTATTTCTTTTCAAAATCGCGGGCTTTCTGCAATGCTTTGCTTATCATATGGCACACTCCTGCACGTAGTTGGCAGAGAGAAGGGTTCTCCGGGGAGAGCCCTTCTCTCTGCCCATTCGCGCCGCCGGAGCGGCGCGAATGGGTGCATGCATGTTATTTGGCAATCAGAGCCACGTCAGAAGCGGCGTCCACGTACTTCTGGAAGATAGCCAGGAGCTGATCCAGCTTGTAGGCCTGCAGATCGCTCTGGAGCTTATCCCAGTCGGCGTCGGAGAAGCCGTTCATGATCGCGTTGGCACGGGCGGTCTCGATGCACTTGTCGATATCGGCAAGCAGGTTGGAGACCTCCTTGGTGTCGTCAGAGGACATCAGCACGTTGGGGAACACATACTTGGTGTGCATGTCGGGGGTGTAAATGTCCTTGATCCAGTCAAGACGATACTTGGCGTCGTCGGGGCAGGTGACGTACACGCCGTAGTAGCTGTCGAGAACAGCCAGAGGACCGTCGACCATCTCGGCCTCACGGACCTCAACGGGAGAGTGGTCACCCAGGTCGGCATGCTTGAGCATGGGCTCGCCCTTGTCATTCTTGTCCATCACGAAGATATCGAAGCCGTCATCTTCGCCGTAGGTGCCCCAGTTGTTCTGCGGGGACTGGATGGGATCGTACATCTGGTCGAGCCAGGCGCAGATGAGGGCGGGGTTCTTGGCGTTGGCGGTCAGGACAGCGCCGCGGCCGCGGTCAAAGCCGGAGGTAAGGGAGCCGGTGTTGGGGGTAAGGTTCACTGTGTCGGCCTTCAGCATGGGCAGCGGAGCCCAGCCGGCGGTACCATTCTGGATGTCAGCCATGGTCAGGCCGACGATGTTGGCAACGTCCCAGCTGAAGCAGACGCCGTAGCGGCCGCTCTTGCCCTTGGCAACGTAGGTGGACCACTCCTGGGTGAAGGCATCGGGGTCGAACAGGTTCTCGGTGTAGAGGTCGTGGAGCCATTCCACGCCGGCACGCCAGCCCTGGGTGGTGGCAGCGCAGATGACCTTCTTGTCATCGGTGATGACGATGTGGCGCCAGTCGTCGGGATCGCCGTAGCCTTCGCCGAAGCCGTTGCAGAGCACACGGCAGTCCTCATTGCCGCCGTTCACGATGCAGGCCAGGGGGATGATGTCGCCGTCGATGTTGAACTCAGCCTTGAGGGCGTCGGCATTGTCGCGGAAGGCGATCAGGACGTCCTTGAACTCGTCGACGGTCTTGGGCATCTCAAGGCCCAGGAAGTCGAGCCACGCGGTGTTGATGAAAGGCATATTGCCGATGGTCTGGATGGCAGTCTTGCCAACGCCCAGCTGCTCGATCCAGGGCAGGGTCCAGATGTGGCCGTTCTCGTCCTTGCACATATCCTTGTATTCGGGAGCCTGCTCAAAGACCTTGGTCAGGTTCGGCATCAGTTCCGGCGTGATGTAGTCCTCAAGCGGGATGATGACGCCCTGCTTGGCGTACTTCAGGATGTCGGCGTCACCGAGGCCGGCGGGGGAAATAAACTCGGGCAGGGTCTTGATGTTGGCCATCTCGAGCGCGATCTTGTCGCCCCACTGGTCGCTCTGAATGGCCTTCCAGTTGACGTGGACGTTGGTCTTCTCCTCAAGACGCTTGTAGATGGTACGGTTGTTGGGTTCGGATTCGGTATTGGCAGGGAATCTGGTCAGACCGGAGATCTCGGCCTTCTCAGCCAGGGGGAACTCATAGGACTCGGGGGCTGCTTGGTCAGCTTTGGGCTCCGCAGCGGGAGCGTTTTCGGCCTTCTGTCCGCCGCAGCCGGCGAGCAGGACCACGGTCATGATCAGAGCCATGACCAGTGCAAGGGACTTGCGCATTTTGCTCATGCTATTACTCCTTTTCATTTTGTTGCCAAACAGGCGGAACGCCTGTATAAGCGATTACCTTAGCCTTTGACGGCGCCGGCCATGATGCCGTTGTCAAAGTACTTCTGGAAGAAGGGGTACATGATCATCAGGGGCAGGGAGGAGATGATGATCGTCGCGTACTTCAGCAGCTCAGCCAGCTGGGCGCGGGCGGCGGTGGACTGCATGTCGGACACCATGCCGGGCTGGGGCTGGCTCTGAATCAGGATGGCGCGCAGGACCAGCTGCAGGGGCTGCTTGGAGGCGCTGTTGAGGTAGATCATCGCGTCGAAGTAGCTGTTCCACATGCCCACGAACTGCCACATGGAGATGGTGGCGATGATGGGGGTGCAGACCGGCAGCAGGATCTTGAAGAAGTAGATCATCTCGGTGGCGCCGTCGATCTCGGCGGCCTCCTGCAGATCGCGGGGGATGCCCATGTAGTAGGTGCGGGCGATGATCATGTTCCACACGCTGAAGGCGCCGGGGATCAGGATGGCCCAGATGGTGTCCAGCATGCCCAGGTTGGAGATCAGCAGGTAGGTGGGGATCAGGCCGCCGCCGAAGAACATGGTGATGACGAAGATGGTGTTGAAGAAGCCCTTGCCCTTGAAGTCCGCGCGGGACATGGGGTAGGCCGCCAGCAGTGTCACGACAACGGAGATGATCGTGAAGAGGATCGAGTAGATCAGGGCGTTTTTGAAGCCGACCCAGATCTGGGAGTTGCTCAGCACGCGCTGATAAGCGGTGGTCGTCCACTTGCTGAAGTCGAAGGACAGGCCGCTGTTCTGCAGCGTGACAGGGTCGACAAAGGAAGCGAGGATGATGTAGATGACCGGCAGGATGATGGCGACCAGGAACAGACCGAGGATGATATAGCAGATGGTCAGCAGTACTTTGTCGCCTGCGGGAAGCTTGGCGAATTCGCTCTTCTTTTTGGTCTTCATATTCCGCACCTCCCTTAAATGCCCTTGCCGTCGTTCATCTTCTTGACGATGGTGTTCATGGTGATCAGAAGAACGACATTGATGACGGTGTTGAACAGGCCGACAGCGGTGGAGAAGCCGTAGTCGCCGTCCAGAAGGCCTTTTTTGTACACGTAGGTGGAGATGATTTCGGATGCGTTCATGTTCAGGTCGGTCTGCAGGGCGTAGGCCTTTTCAAAGCCGACGGACATGATGTTGCCGACGGACATGATGAACTGGATCAGGACAGTGTCCTTGATGGCGGGCCACTCGACCGCCTTGATCTGCTGGATGATGTTGGCGCCGTCGATGACCGCCGCTTCCTTCAGCTCCTTGCTGGCGTTGGACAGAGCCGCCGTGTAGATGATGGAGGCCCAGCCTGCGCCCTGCCAGATGCCGGAGGCGATGTAGATCGTACGGAAGGCGGAGGGCATGGTCATAAAGTTGGTCTTGGTACCGAGCAGCATGTTGATCATGCCGGTGGGAGCCAGCATGATGCGCACGATACCACAGAGCACGATGACAGAGATGAAGTTGGGCATGTACAGCACCAGCTGGATCTTCTGCTTAATGCTCTTGGACAGGATGCGGTTGAGCAGGAAGGCCAGCAGGATCGGAGCCGGGAAGCCCCACAGCAGGCCGTACACGCTCAGCTTGAGGGTGTTCATCAGATAGCGCATGAAGTCCGGCGAGGAGAGGAAACGCTTGAAATGCGCGAAGCCGACCCACTCGCTGCCGAGGATGCCGCGGATGGGGTTGTACTCCATAAAGCCGATCAGGATGCCGCCCATGGGGATGTAGCGGAATATCACCGTCAGCGCGAAAGCGGGCAGCATGAAGATCAGATACAGCTGCCAGTGCTGGCGGAGATAGACCAACGTGTTGTGCAGTTTGCTTCCGCCGTTTTTCTGATCGGAAGCATTTGCCAAGGCCTTTCTCATGAAATTCCTCCTTTGTGAGTAGTGTGCTCGCGAAAAGGGTGCATTTGCACACACATGTGCAGTGACCTGCGTTTTAAGTTTAGCATTGCGGTTACAGACTGTCAATAAAAAATTCACAATTACAGCGCTATTTGACGATTATGCTAAAAATTGTTCTTCGTTTTCAGCAATGTGCATAGAATATGCGGTTTACATTTGCACACTTTTACCTGTGCACCGCATTTGACATTCTTTCTTCCTCTATGATAAGATAATTACCAAAGAAGAAATTACAGACATTGGATGTGTTCAGATTGAAGAAAAAGGTTACTATTCAGGATATCGCCGAAGCCCTTGGCGTCTCCCGCAACACGGTTTCCAAAGCCATCAACAATTCCGAAGGCCTGGCCGACGCCACGCGGGAAAAGATCCTGCAGAAGGCGGTGGAGATGGGCTACAAGCAGTTTTCTTATGTCCAGACCTTCCGCAACCAGTTCCCTCCCCCCTCCGCTCAGCCGGAAGAGGTGGAGTATCAGGGAGAGATCGCCCTGCTTACCTCGGCGTTTCTGACGCAGTCCCACTTTGCCTCCACCATGCTGGACAAGTTCCAGCGGGAGATCTCTCAGCTCGGCTATACCATGAATACCCACCGGGTCACGGAGGTCGATATCCGGGAAATGACTCTGCCCGTCACCTTTCGCCGGGAGCAGGTGCGGGCCATCATCTGCATCGAGATGTTTGACCGCCCCTACGACGAGATGCTGTGTGAGCTGGGGCTCCCCGTCCTGTTCGTGGACGGGCCCGTCAAAACAGACGGCTTCTCTCTGCCCGCGGACCAGCTCTATATGGACAACAGCACCGGGATCACCCGTTTTGTCAACGACATGCTGGCAGCCGGACACCGCCGCATCGGCTTTATCGGCAACTATGAGCATTGCCAGTCCTTTTTTGAACGCTATGCCGCATTCCGCCTGGCCATGCTGCTGGCGGGGGCCCCGGTGGACGAACGGGACTGCATCCGCTACAACCATCAGGACGAGATCGCCGAAAGGCTGGACGCGCTGGCGTCGCTCCCGGATGTGTTTATCTGCGCCAACGACTTTGTGGCGGGCGATGCGATCCGCGCCCTCTTTTCCATCGGGAAGAACGTCCCGGAGGACGTTCGGATCCTGGGCTTTGACGACTCGGCCGAGTCGCGGCTCAGCCGTCCACCGCTGAGCACCGTCCATGTCCACACGCAGATCATGGCCTATTCCGCGCTGCAGCTGCTCATCACCCGCATCCGGGAGCCTTCGCTGGACTACCGCGTCGTCCACACCGAGACCGACCTGATCTACCGGGACTCCACGAAGTTTGACTGAGAGGCGACAACCCATGAAATTCTTTTCCTATGAAAGCAAGTTCAGCCAGCTTCTTCTGAAGCTGTGCTACGCCTGCTACCTGAACCTGCTGTGGTTCCTGTGCTCGATCCCGATCTTCACCATCGGCGCGTCCACCACGGCGCTGTACTACGCCAGCCTGAAAATCGTGCGCGACGAGGACAACCACGTGGGCGCTCTGTTCTTCCGCTCCTTCCGCGAAAACTTCAGGCAGGCCACGGTACTCTGGCTGATCCTGCTGGGCGTCGGACTCTTTCTGGGGGCGGACGGCTATATCGTATACCACCTGCGGCAGAGCAGTCTCGGACCCGCCGGCGTGCTCTGGACGCTGGTGCTGGCCGTGCTTATCGCCGCCGCGGTCGTGTACGTGATCGTGCTGCTCTATGTGTTCCCGCTGCTCGCCAGCGTCTCGAACACCAACACCGCCATGCTGAAAAACGCTTTCCTGATCGGCACGCATTTTCTCTTTGCCACGATTCTGGTCTTCGCGGTCCACTTTGCCATGTTCTTTGTTGTGGTCGCGTGGTTCACGCCGCTGATCGTGTTCGGCGAGGGGCTTTGCGCTCTCGTGAGCGCGTGGCTTCTCAACAACATCCTGATCTCCGTCTCCGGCACGCCGGAGGACCGCGCGGAGGAGGAAGCCCCGTGAAGCTGCCGGAAAAGGAAAAAGCCGCCTATCGGGCGGCTTTTCGCGCAATGAGCCCGGCGAAGAAAGCCGAGCATATCTATACCTATTATAAATGGCCCATCCTTCTGGGGCTGGTCGTCCTGCTCATCCTCGGCTCCGCGCTGCACCGCGCGCTGACCGAAAAGCAGCCGGTGCTCTATCTGGCCTTCGCCAACGTAACCGTCGGCTCCGAGCTGGAGGAAGCGCTGACCGCGGGGTATCTGGACACGATCGGCGCCGACGCGCGGCGGCAGGAGGTCTACCTCTACCGCGATCTCTACCTCTCGCCGGATGCGGACGAGATGAACCACGAATACGCCTACGCCTCGCAGATGAAGGCGATGGGCGCTATCCAGGCGCAGAAGATGGATCTTGTCCTGATGAACCGCGAGGTCTACGATCTCTTTTCGCGCAAGGGCTATCTCGCGCCGCTCCCCGCTCTGCTGGAGGGAGGAGACCCCGCCCTGGCGCATCGGCTCACGCCGCTTTTGACCGGGAACGAAGTCGTGCTCTCCGACAATACCATCGACTTTCTGCTGGGAGAGGCCGAGGAGGAGCAGCAGGTCACGCAGCCCGCTGTAAACGCGCTGTCCGTCTCTTCCCTGCCGCTGTTCCAAAGCGCCGGTTTTGACGGGGAGATCTATATCGGGGTGCTTGCCAACACGCCGCGCAGCGGCGCGTGCCTTGCGTACCTGTCGTATCTGTGCCCATAATATTTAATGATTATCTGACGGCGGAACGCCTTGCCGCGTTCCGCCGAGCAGCGCCCGGAGGAAGCGGCCCGGCGCTATGGTCTGAGGAGGGCCACGGCCACGTCGTTGACATTGGTCCCGGTGGGGCCGGTGACGATCAGACCGCCGATGCTCTGAAGGGCACGATAGGCGTCGTTGTCGCGCAAAACGTCGTGCAGCTGAAAGCCGGCAGCATGTAAGGCGGCAAGACTGTCTCCGTCCGCGTAGCCGCCCGCGGCGTCGGTGGGGCCGTCCGTCCCGTCGCTGCCCACGGAAAAGACCGCCGCGTTTTTCATCCCCGCGATCCCTTCGCAGGCGGCGAGCGCCAGCTCCTGGTTCCGTCCGCCGAGGCCGTTTCCGGTCAGGTGGACGACCGTTTCCCCGCCGGCGATAAAGGCCAGGGATTTGTCCCCGTTCTCATGGCTTTTGAGAATCGCCGAGAGAAAGCGCCCCGCCTCCCGCGCCTCGCAGGACAGGCGGTCGGTGAGATATACCGGCTCATAGCCCAGCGCCTCCGCCGCCTTCGCGGCCGCGGCGCAGAGCTCCCGGACCGAGCCGTTGATGTGGGTCTCCACATTGGCGAGCTCCTTCGGCGTCTCCTTCCGAAGAAGAGCGCGCGCCGTTTCCGACAGACGCAGGCCGTATTTGTCCGCCGCGGCCAGCGCATCGGCGCTGCATGAGCTGTCGGGGCAGGCCGGGCCGCTGGCGATGCTGTCCGGCGGGTCGCCCAGAATGTCGCTGAGCACGATGCTCAGCACCTTCGCCGGGGTGCAGGCAAGGGCGAAGCGCCCGCCCTTTACGGCGGAGAGGCGCTTGCGTATGGCGTTCATCTCCACGATATCGGCCCCGCAGGCCAGAAGCTGGCGGGTGATATCCCGCAGCTCCCCGGCGGGGATCAGCGGCAGTTCGAACAGGGCGCTGCCGCCCCCGGAGAGAAGAAAGATCACCGTATCGTCCGCGCTGAGACCCGACACAAGGTCCAGCGCTTTTTTTGTCGCCTCAAAGCTGTTTTCGTCCGGCACGGGGTGCCCTGCCTCGCAGCAGACGAGGCCGGGGATCTCAGCCCTGACGTGGCCGTATTTGGTAATGACGATGCCGCCGTCGAAGTCCGGCAGCGTGTCCGCCGCGGCCCGGGCCATCTGCCAGGCCGCCTTGCCCGCCGCCACCAGCAGGGTCTTTCCTTTGCCGGGGCGGTAGTCCTTCAGCGTGCGGCGCACGGCCTCGTCCGGCAGCACGGCGGCGATGGAGGCGCGGACGATCTCATCGGCGTCAGCGCGCAGGGCCCGGTTCATCTCCGCACCTCCCGGGGGCGATTGACCACGTTGATCGGCGCGCCGTCCGCGTAGGCCTGCAGATTCTGCACGGAGCAGTCCAGGATCCGCTCCCGCGCCTCCTTCGGCGCCCAGGAGATGTGCGGCGTGATGAGGCAGTTTTTCGCTTTCAGCAGCGGATTGTCGCCCCGGATCGGCTCGGTGGATACCACGTCCAGGCCCGCGGCGAAGATTTTGCCGGCGTTGAGCGCGTCGGCCAGATCCTGCTCCACGATGAGCTGTCCGCGGCTGTTGTTGATAAGGATCACGCCGTCCTTCATTTTGGCGATGCTCTCTTTATTGATCATGCCCTCGGTCTCCGGAAACAGCGGGCAGTGGAGCACCACCACATCCGAGCGCGCCAGAAGCGTGTCACGATCCACATATTCCGCGATGGCGCGGCCCTCCTCGGTCTCTCTGCTGCCGGAGGCCAGCACCGTCATGCCCAGGGCTCTGGCAATGCGGCCGGTGGTCCGGCCGATCCTGCCGAAGCCGATGATGCCCATGGTTTTGCCC
Organism: Oscillospiraceae bacterium; assembly: GCA_902778285.1. Classification (GTDB taxonomy): domain Bacteria; phylum Bacillota; class Clostridia; order Oscillospirales; family Oscillospiraceae; genus Limivicinus. Next base: position 11,024 of record CACYXC010000046.1, read on the forward strand.
GCGAGCTCAATGAGCGGATAATCCCAGAAGCACCAGTCGGGGTTCGATTCCCAGCGCCCCGCGTGCACGGCCTCGCTGTGGTGCGCCGCGTGATGGCAGATCTCCAGCAGCAGGGCAATGGCAAACTGCCCCACAGAGGCGGTGCCGTAGGCGGGCACGTTGGAGACGGGGATGCCCTTCTCCCAGGCGTAGGCGTAATCCACGATGTTGTAGCCCGTGGCGAGTACAGAGATATACTTCAGCTTCGGGCAGGCGTCGATCACCGTTCTTCGGATGGGACATTTGTTGGTAAAGACCACCTCCGCGTCTGAGATGCGGCGAAGGATCTCCGCGTCCTCACAGGGTGTGCGGTCATAGACCGTCAGCTCCCCGAAGGCGCGCAGCGCGTCCCAGCTCAGATCCCCGGGGTTTTCCGTATAGCCGTCCAGAATCACAATTTTCATAACCGAGCCTCCTGTTTTTCTCAGTTTAGCAGATTCCTCTCCATCTGCCAAGACCGGCTGCTGAAAACAGGAGCCGGTCTTGGCAGCGGAAGAAATGAAAAGGAGAACTTAAAAACGGGATACTTCATTAACGCTTTGTTGACCAGCGCATAGTTTATAGCGGCGATTTCCTTTATCGTCATGTGGGCCGTCTTGAGATCAACTTTCGCATCGGGCGTATCATCGCCTTCACCCATCACTTTGTCCAGACCGGAGGCACCTGTAGACACTTGAAAACGATAGATATTCACCACTTGAAAACAAGCGTATTCATATCGTTAACAACAGCGTGTACATCGTTGAAAAGGGGACTTTTGAAAAAAGTCCAAAGACCGAAAATTCTATGCGCTGGATAACAGTATCTGATACGGTTATCAATATGCCCAAAGAGTATAAAAAGTGGCAAGACGCCGAAGCAGAGCGCCTTGCCGGATATTGGGAAGATCATGGATATGTGTTCACACAGGAGAACGGAAAGCCAATGCACCCGGACAGCATTAACGGGAAGTTGCGAAAGATTGAAAAGAAGTACGGTCTGCCGCACCTTCATCCGCACGCGTTCCAACATAGTTACGCCTCCGCTCTGATCGACGCCGGAGTAGATGATGTTGCTCTATCTGGCACTTTGGGGCACTCTAAACCGTCAACTTCAAAGAACATTTACGGACGCATGTATAAGAAAGCCGAGGATAGAAACGCCGCAATAATCGCTTCGGCATTCGAGGATTAAACAGGCAAGTTGAACTAAAGTTGAATTACGGCTTTCTTGGCAGCTCGTGAAATTCTGCAAAAAGTGCAGAAAAAGACCGGTTTCGATTTGAAATCGGTCTTTTTGGTGTCTTGTGTGCCCAAAAAAGATATCCGTCAAGCTTTCCTTTTTTCCTCGTTTTCAACAAAAAAACGAGGTTTTTTTCTTGTTCAAGCGCATTATTTAAGTTCGCCCGAAAAAGATATCAAATGGCTTCTCTGTTTCTACTCAGGTCACGCATATGACTCCCGGTCAGGACCGATTGTCCTCCAAGAAAGCGAGCCTTTGCCAAACTGATTCTGGTCATAAATCCGCAACAAACCAAGGGCCTCAAAAAGTCAAGGAATATCAATGCTTTTTTGCTCCCAGCCGTTCAGGTGCATCTATGAAAACTTCATTTGTATCTATGATTTTCAATAGCCCGAGATTAGGCAAAAGGAAACTGGTATAATGAGGATGGTCAGTACGGCAGACCTCTTATTTCCCCAGGTTGGAGAACCAGTTTTTCAACTCTTCACTCTTCTTGGCAACGGTCTCTTTAAATGTTTCGGATCTTTCCGCACGTAGTTTTTCTCTGGCTTCTTTTGCCATCTGCTTCTCGATCTCGCGGGCATGCTCGACTTCCGCCGCGACCTCCGCAGCATCAAATCTGGTGATCGACACGTCGAAGTTATTG
>CACYXC010000047.1 GCA_902778285.1 Oscillospiraceae bacterium
GTCGACCTCATAGCCGGCGGCCTCCAGCTGGGCCTTCATGTTCTCGCCGTCCTGATTCCAGCGCTGCAGATCCTTCGTGGGCATCGCAACGCCGACCAGTTTGCTCGCAGCCTCCTCGGCGGGAGCGGCTTCCTCAGCGGGAGCGGCCTCCTCGGCGGGAGCCTCGGCAGGAGCCTGGGCGGGGGCCGCGGACTCACCGCAGGCAGCCAGCGCAAACACCATGACCAGAGCCAGGAGCAATGCTAACAGTTTCTTCATAATTGTCCTCCTTTTCATTTTGTTTAGCGTAGAAGCCGAACACAGCTTCTGTAAATTAATTTTACAAATCTCGCCAGCAGATGTCAAGGCAATTTTGGTATTCGTATGGGATTTGTGTGTTTTCTACATATATTAAAATACAGATTTGTGCATCTTCTCCATATTTCAATAATGTTAAATAAAAGCACTTTTTGAAAGTTGGCAAAAACGGGGCAAAAACGCAGGAAAAACGGTTGACGCGGCGGCTGTTCGTGCTATAATTTTATACACAGTTTATAAAAGTCGGAAGGGAGGGGCGAAGCATGGCCGCCAACACGATGCGCGCAGACGCCGCGCTGCCCGTTCGCAGCAGGATCTACCGCACGCTGTACGAATCCAGCGGCTTCTGCTCCCGGCAGACGCTGGCGCAGGCCTGCGGCGTCAGCCTGCCCACGATGTATCAGAGCCTCAACGAGCTGATGGACGAAGGGCTGGTGCGCTTTTCGGGCGAAGGCCGCTCCACCGGCGGGCGCAGAGCCCAGGGGCTCGACATCGTACCGGACGCGCGCATCGCGGTCGGCATGGCGGTGACGGAGGATCAGCTTCGCCTGGTCGCGGTGGATCTGCGGCTGCAGGAGCTGGCCTACCGCAAGCTCCCCTTCGACCTGACCGGGAGCCTTGAGACGCATGAGGCCGCCCTGCCCGGCATCGTGGGCGACTTTCTGTCCGACGCAGGGCTGGACCGGCAGCGGGTCCTCGGTGTCGGCATCACGATCCCCGGCATCCTCACGCCGGACCACGCGAGCGTCTTTTTCGCCCCCACGCTCGGGCTGCGGGACGTGCCGCTGCAGGAGCTGACGAAGGATATCCCCTACCCCGTCCGTGTGGACAACGACGGCTCGGCCAGCGGCCACGCGGAGTGCTTCCTGCGCGGCGGGCGGCAGAATCTGGCCTATCTCTCGCTGGAGGACGGCGTCGGCGGCGCGGTGCTGATGGCGGGGCAGCCCTACGAGGGCGACCACGCGCGCAGCGGCGAGTTCGGCCACATCTGCGTGGAGCCGGGCGGCCGCCTGTGCAGCTGCGGGAAGCACGGCTGTCTGGAGGCCTACTGCTCCGCGCGGCGCGTCGAGGAGAGCTTCGGCGTGGACGTGGAGACCTTCTTCCGCGGCGCGGAAGCGCACGATCCGGCCTATGAAAACCTCCTCTACGACATGCTGCGCCATCTGGCTACGGCGATCAACGCCATCCGCATGACGCTCGACTGCGACGTGGTGCTCGGGGGCTTCTTCTCGGAATACCTGCAGCCCTGGCTGCCGGTCCTGTGGCAGTACGTGCTGGCGGGCAACCCCTTTGCCGGGAGCGCGGACTTCGTGCAGCTGAGCCTGCTGCGCCGCCACATCACGCCCCTCGGCGCGGCACTCCACTTCGTGCGCGAGTTTGTGGATTCGGTGTGACGGTTCTCTAAAACAACAGTACCAGCAGGGTACGCACAGTTTTGTGCGTACCCTGCTGTCAAGCTGTCGACAAAGTGTCGACAGCTTGAAAATCAAAAATGAGAACTCCCCAAAAAGTTCTCATTTTTGAGTATATCAATCGCGAGAGGGAATACGGCAGCATGGGTTTGTCTACAGTCTGCCAGCAGGGTACGCACAGTTTTGTGCGTACCCTGCTGTTTGTTATCGTTATAAATGTTATCCCATTGTCGCCAGCACCTCGACAACGCTGCCGGCGGGCTGCACCGGGATCAGGTTCCCCTCGACGCGCTCGCCGTCGACGAGCAGCTGCCGTACGCCCTTCTGCACGCCGTCGGGATTCTCCACCCGGATGCGATACTCCGCGCCGCGGTAGCGGCGGACGACCGAGAAGCCCTTCACGTCCCCGGGGACGCAGGGGTCGATCGCGAGGCCGTCGAGCGTGGGCTTGACGCCCAGGATGGCCTGGCTCACGCTCAGGAAGGTCCAGGCCGCCGTGCCGGTCAGCCAACTGTTCTTGCCCTCGCCGAAGCTCGGCGCGTCGCGGCCGGCGACCATCTGGCTGTAGACGTAGGGTTCGGTGCGGTGGATGTCGCTGATGTCCTCGATGAAGGCCGGGCAGGTGCGGCGGTAGACCTCAAAGGCGCGCTCGCCGTGGCCCAGCTCCGTCTCGGCGCAGACGATCCAGGGGTTGTTGTGGCAGAAGATGCCGGCGTTCTCCTTGTAGCCGGGGGGATAGCTCGAGATCTCGCCCAGCTCCAGGTGGTAGCGGGTGTAGGCGGGCTGCAGCAGCACGATGCCGTACTTCGTGTCCAGCCGCTCCTCCACGCTCCTGAGCGCCCTGGCCGCCTCGCCGCTGTCTTTGCCGATGCCGGCCATGACGCACATGCCCTGGGGCTCGATGAAGATCTGCCCCTCCTCGCACTCTTTCCCGCCGACCACATGGCCGAAGGCGTCGTAGGCGCGGCGGAACCACGCGCCGTCCCAGCCCGCGTCCAGCACGGTCCTCTCCATCCGCGCGACCGCCGCCTCTGCCTCGCCGGCCTCGGCCTCCAGCCCCAGATGGCGGCAGATGTCCGCCCAGGCGCGGCCGTACTTGACGAACATGCCCGCGATGAACACGCTCTCGGCCACCGGCCCCTCGCTGGGCCCGGTGATCTGGAAGCTCTCGCCCGGATGCTCGGAGAAGCAGTTGAGGTTCAGGCAGTCGTTCCAGTCGGCCCGGCCGATCAGCGGCAGGCCGTGGGGACCGAGATGCGTGCAGGTATAGCGGAAGCTTCGGCGCAGATGCTCCAGCAGCGGCTGCGCAAGCTTCGGATCGTTGTCAAAGTCGCAGGGCTCGTCGAGGATGCTCCAGTCGCCGGTCTCGCGCAGGTAGGCGTCGGTGCCCGCGATGAGCCAGAGCGGATCGTCGTTGAAGCCGCTGCCCACGGCGAGATTGCCCTTTTTGGTCAGGGGCTGGTACTGGTGGTAGGCGCTGCCGTCGGGAAACTGGGTCGCCGAGATGTCGAGGATGCGCTCGCGCGCACGCTCCGGGATCATGTGCACAAAGCCCAGCAGATCCTGGCAGGAATCGCGAAAGCCCATGCCGCGGCCCATGCCGCTCTCAAAATAGCTGGCCGAGCGGCTCATGTTGAAGGTGACCATGCACTGGTACTGGTTCCAGATGTTCACCATCCGGTCCAGCTTCTCTTCGCCGGTCTCCGCCTGATAGCAGCCGAGCAGCTCGTCCCAGTAGGCGCGAAGGCGCGAGAGCGCGGCGTCAAATGCCGCGCTGTCCGCATAGCGGGCCATCATGGCCTCCGCGCGGCTTTTGTTGATGACGCCGGGGGCCGCAAACTTCTCCGCGACCGGGTTTTCGATGTAGCCCAGGCCGAAGAGGATGCTCGCGCCCGCGCCGGGGGCCAGCGTGAGGTCGAACTGCTGCGCCGCGACCGGCTGCCAGCCGTGGGCCTCGCTGCCCGTGCAGCCGCCGCCGAACACAGCCTCCGGTCTTGCGGGGCTGCCGTATACGCCGAGGAAGGCGTCCCGCGCGGTGTCGAAGCCGTCGGGCTGCCGGTCGGCCCAGAAGACGGCATAGTGATCCCGCCGCTCGCGGTACTCGGTCTTGTGATAGATGGCGGGGCCGACCACTTCCACCTCGCCGGTGGAGAAGTTGCGCTGGAAATTGGAGGCGTCGTCCATGGCGTCCCAGAGGCAGAACTCCACATAAGGGAAGACGCGCAGCCGCTTCTCCGCGGCGCTCCCGTTGCGCAGGGTCAGGCGCATGAGCAGGCACCTGTCCCCCTGCGGGACCAGCAGCTCCTGCCGGGCGAGCACGCCGTTCTTTTCGCCTTCGATGACCGTGTAGCCCAGACCGTGGCGGCACTCGTAGCGGTCGAGCCCGGTCTGCGTCGGCTGCCAGCCGGGGTTCCATACCGTCTCCCCTTCGCGGATATAGATATGAAAGCCCTCCTGATCCAGCGGGGCGTTGTTGTAGCGGTAGCGGGTCAGGCGGCGGAGCCTGGCGTCCCGGTAAAAGCTGTAGCCGCCGGCGGTGTTGCTGAGAATGGTGAAGAAATCCTCGCTGCCGAGGTAGTTGATCCACGGCAGCGGCGTGCGGGGCGTGGTGATCACGTATTCCCGTCTGGCGTCGTCAAAACGGCCGTATTGCATGCGGATATCAGCCTCCTTAGTAATCGTTTAACTTCGCGTTCTACTCTGAGATTATACCATATAACAAAAAAACGCAAGACTTTTTTGTGCCGAAAACGTCGTATTTTCGCGGTCTTCGCCGAAAAACCGCAGGGCTGCCGTTTTCGACCCGGGCGTCTTGGAAAAAATCACTAATATTTGAACGCTGCAATTGTGTTATAACGACAAAAATGCAGAAGATATCAAATTCCTCTTGAAAAAGCACAGGGAATGCGCTATTCTTAAGCTACGAAAACGTTTAACTTACAAGGGGTATCCATGTGGTTTCTTTGAAAGACATCGCGCTGCAATGCGGCGTCTCCGTCGCCACGGTCAGCAAGGTGCTCAACGGCCAGCGGGGGATCGGCGAAGCTACAAGAGAACGCATCCTCTCCGCGGCCAAGGAGCTGGGCTATACCGCCAACTCCGCGGCGCGCGCACTGAAGACCAACCGGACCTACAATTTGGGCGTCGTGTTCGTCGATCTGCAGAACAGCGGCTTCATGCACGAGTATTTCGCCTCGATGCTCAACTACTTCCGCATCGAATCGGAACGCCGCGGCTACGACCTCTGCTTTATCAACAGCAACGTCGGCCTGCAGGACAGAAGCTATCTGCAGCACGCGCTTTACCGCGGGGTCGACGGCGTCGCCATCGTGTGCGCCGATTTTACGGACCCGCTGGTCTACGAGCTGGCGAGCTCCAGTCTGCCCGTGGTCACGCTGGACCACGCATACAACAACCGGACCGCCGTGCTGTCGGACAACGTCAACGGCGTGATAAACCTGGTCCGTTACGTCTACGGGAAGGGGCACCGCCGCATCGCCTACATCCACGGCAATCCCACGGCGGTCACGGAGAACCGCATGACCGGCTTTTACAAGGCCTGCGAGGAGCTTGGGCTCGAGGTGCCGGACGCCTATATCGCCGAGTGCGAATACCATGAGCCCAACAGCTGCTACCGTGCGACGAAGGAGATCCTGGCCCTCAAGGAGCGGCCCACGTGCATTCTCTTCTCCGACGACTATTCCTACATCGGCGGCTCCACCGCCCTCGCCGAGGCGGGGCTGCGGGTCCCGGAGGACATTTCGGTCGTCGGCTATGACGGGATCCACATGGCCAAGGTGACAAGCCCCCGGCTCACCACCTGGGAGCAGAACACCGCCGAGCTCGGCAGGATCGCGGCGGACAAGCTCATCGAGCGCATCGAGCACCCGCGCACCGCGCTGGCCGAGCACATCGTGGTGCAGGGCAGGCTGCTGGAGGGCGGGACCGTCAGGCAGCTCGTGTAAAGAAAGAATACGAAAAAGGAGGCAGGGAGATGACGCGCGAGCAGGCGAAAAAGCTGGCGGAGGAACTGGTCGGCCGCATGAGCGTGGAAGAGCGGGCCGGGCAGCTCCGCTTTGACGCGCCCGCGATCGAGCGTCTCGGCGTCCCCGCCTGCAACTGGTGGAACGAGGGGCTGCACGGCGTGGCCCGCGGCGGCACCGCCACCGTCTTCCCCCAGGCGATCGGTATGGCCGCCATGTTCGACGAGGAGCTGCAGCGGCAGATCGGCGACGCGGTCTCGACCGAGGCCAGAGCCAAATACAACGCCCTCTCCGCCGAGGGGGACCGCGACATCTATCACGGGCTGACCCTCTGGTCGCCGAACATCAACATCTTCCGCGATCCCCGCTGGGGGCGCGGCCATGAGACCTACGGCGAGGACCCCTTTCTGACCGCGCGGCTGGGCGTCGCCTTTGTCCGCGGCCTGCAGGGCGGCGGCGAGACGCTGAAGACCGCCGCCTGTGCCAAGCATTTTGCCGTGCACAGCGGGCCGGAGGCCCTGCGGCACAGCTTCAACGCCATCGCCTCCGCGAAGGATATGGAGGAGACCTATCTGCCCGCTTTCCGCGCCCTCGTGCGGGAGGCGAAGGTAGAGGCCGTCATGGGCGCCTACAACCGCACCAACGGCGAACCCTGCTGCGCGCATCCGGCGCTGATGAAAACACTGCGCGAAGACTGGGGCTTTGAAGGCCACTTCGTCTCCGACTGCTGGGCGATCCGGGATTTTCACGAAAGCCACAAAATCACCTCCCAGCCCGTTGAATCCGTGACCAGGGCGCTGAAGGCCGGCTGCGACCTCAACTGCGGCTGCACTTATCGGCACGTCATGAACGCCTACGCGCAGGGCATGATCAGTGAGGAGGACATCACCCGCTGCGCCGTCCGGCTCTTTACCACGCGCTTCCTGCTCGGTATGCTGGGCGGGGAGGGGAGCGAGTACGACGCGATCCCCTATTCCTCGATCGAGTGCCCCGAGCATCTCGCTCTCGCCCGCCGCGCCGCGCGGGAATCCTGCGTACTGCTGAAAAACGACGGGCTGCTGCCCCTTGACGCCGCAAAGTGCGGCACCGTCGGGGTCATCGGTCCCAACGCCAACAGCCGCAGCGCCCTGATCGGCAACTACCACGGCACCGCCTCCCGCTACGTCACCGTGCTCGAGGGGATCCAGGACCTGTGTGCCGGGACGAACCGCGTGCTCTATTCCCAGGGCTGCGACCTGAGCCGCGACCGGGTCGAGCCGCTGGCCCAGGCGGGCGACCGTCTGGCGGAGGCTGTCGCCGTCGCGAAAAACAGTGACACCGTCGTCCTCGTCCTCGGTCTGGACGAGACGCTGGAGGGCGAAGAGGGCGACACCGGCAACAGCTATACCTCCGGCGACAAGGAGGACCTGCTCCTGCCGGAATCCCAGCGCATCCTCCTGCACCGCGTGCTGGAGCTCGGCAGGCCCACGGTCGTGATCCTCATGGCCGGCAGCGCCATCGACCTGAGCGAGGCGCAGGAGAAGGCGGACGCCGTCCTGCTGTCCTGGTATCCCGGTGCCGAAGGCGGCAGAGCCGTCGCCGAGCTGCTGTTCGGGAAGGTCTCCCCCTCGGGCAAGCTGCCCGTCACCTTCTACCACAATGAGGCGCTCGCGGAGATGCCGGACTTCACCGATTACGGCATGCAGAACCGGACCTATCGCTACTATCGCGGCGAGCCGCTCTACCCCTTCGGCTTCGGGCTGAGCTATGGGCGCTGCGCCGTGCTCGGCTGCGACGCGAGCCGGGAGCGGGTCGAAGTGCGGGTGAAGAACGAGAGCGGCTTCGATACCGACGAGGTGCTGCAGCTCTACATCAAGGATGAAAGCTCTCTCCTCGCTCCGCCGAATCCCGTGCTCTGCGGCTTCCGGCGCATCCGTCTTGCCGTCGGCGAGGAGGCCGTCTTTACGCTCACGCCGGACCCGAACGCCTTTACCGTCGTCGACGAGAGCGGCGCGCGCATCCCCGGCAGCGGCCGCTGGACGCTCTACGCCGGCTTCGGCCAGCCCGACGCGCGGACCGAGGCGCTGACCGGGCAAAAGCCCTTCGCTGTTCCGATCTCCTGAGGCGCAGCCCCTTCCCATTGTAAGAACTTGGTGAACCCCATGTTGCCGTCCTTCCGGGCAGAGAACGGAGACGCGGTTGACCAGCTCTTGATAATCCAAAAAGGAAATATTGACAAGGAGGAACACCATGAAAAAGATTCTTTCTCTCGCCCTCGCACTGTGCATGATCGTCGCGCTGTTCACCGTGGCCCCCACGGTCGCCGCCGCCGACGACGAAGTCACGCTGACCCTCTGGTCCATTGCCACCGAAAGCGACTCCAGCCACCAGGCTTTCATCGACGCCATCGCCGCCTTTGAGGCCGCGCATCCCGGTGTGAAGATCGAGCACGTCACTACCGAGAACGAGGCCTATAAGACCAAGATCAAGGCCGCTATGTCTTCCGGCGAAGGTCTGCCCGACATCTTCTTCACCTGGGGCATGGGCTTCCTTGGTGAGTTTGTCAATGCCGGCCGTGTCTACTGCGTGGACGAGGAGTATGCCGACTACCAGGCCGAGCTGCCTGAAGCCATGACCGTCAACGTCCGCTATGACGGCAAGATGTACGGCGTGCCCTACACCATGTCCCTGATCACTCTGTACGCCAACATGGATCTGCTTGCCGAGGTCGGCTACGACGAGATCCCCGCGACCTATGAAGACATGATCGCCTGCTGCGACGCGCTGGTCGCCAAGGGCATCATCCCCTTCGGCGTCGCAGGCAAGGAGAAGTGGTGTCTGTCCGAGTATGTCGAGCCGCTGGTCATCAAGTCTGTCGGCGGTCAGGCTCTGCGCGACATGTACAACGGCGAGGCTTCCTGGAACAACGAAGGCGTGATCAAGGCCATCGAGGCTTTCCAGGGCATGATCGACAAGGGTTACTTTGATCCCAGCGCCAACGCCCTCTCCAACGACGAAGTGAAGAACAACTTCATCCAGGGCAAGACCGCTTTCTATCAGAACGGCTCCTGGAACAACAAGGACATCGGCGAGCAGGCCCAGTTCACCGTCAAGGCGGGCACCTTCCCGGTCCTCGATGAATCCATCCCCCTCTACAGCATGATCGGCGGCCCGAACAACACCCTGGCCGTGACCGAGAGCTGCGAGCACAAGGATCTGGCTGTTGCCGCCGCTTTCGAGCTGGCGCGCTTCATGTCCGACGCTGACTACAAGAGCGGCGCGAACCTGCCCTGCTGGGCTGCCGATCCCGACGCCGACGTCAACGATCTGATCCAGGTCGCCGCGGATATGGCTTCCCAGGCGGCTGACATGGTCCTCTTCGGCGACAACTTCCTGAGCGCCGACGCGGCCAACACCTATCTCGACTACATCGAGATGGCCTGGGCCGGTGACGTCACCCCGGTCGAGTACGTCGAGGGTCTGGACGCCGAACTTGGCTAAACGAGATATTCCCGCGATCAATATCGAATCTTAGCATGAGCGGGGGCGGGTCCCGGCATTGGAACCCGCCCCTGTTTCATCATACTGTTCATCGGATAACGAGGGATTCCGGAAATCCTTCGCCCTATAGCCGGTTGCCTGATAGGAGAAACAGACGATGAAAAAACCGCTGCAATACAAGTTCAACATATTTCTCTTCCTGCTGCCTGCGCTGTTCCTGTTCATTGCCGTGCTGATCGCTCCGATCATCATGTCTTTTTACTATAGCCTTACAGAATGGAACGGCTTCACGACCCCGGAGTTTATCGGCGTCAAAAACTATATCGAGCTCTTTACCAGCAGATCCATCAACATTCCCCGTGCGCTGAAGAATGCTTTCCTTCTGGCGCTGCTTTCCTGCGTTATCCAGCTCCCGTTCGCGCTGTGGCTGGCGCTGCGCCTGGCCCGGCCGATCAAAGGGAAAACCGCACTGCTTTCCATCTACTTTATGCCTGTTCTCATTTCCACAGTTGTCATCGGCCAGCTGTGGCTGAAGATATACAATCCGGACTATGGTATTCTGAACGTGCTGCTCCGCTCACTTGGTCTGGACAAATGGACACAAGTCTGGCTGGGCGATAAGAAGACTGCGCTGGGGGCTGCCTTCGTCCCTATCCTGTGGCAATATGTGGGCTACCACATGCTGCTGATGTACGCAGGAATCAAGGGCGTCCCGGTCGAGCTGACCGAGGCGGCCATGCTGGACGGCTGCACGCCCGCACAGGCCAATCGTTACATCGTCATCCCCTATATCCGCCCCATCCTGCGCGTCAGCGTCATCTTCGCGATCACGGGCTCCCTGAAATCCTTCGACCTGATCTACGTGCTGACAAACGGCGGACCGAGTCATGTAACCGAGGTGCCGAGCACTCTGATGATCAGCATGCTTTTCCTGCGAAACCGCTACGGCATGGGCTCTGCCATCGCCGTCATGCTGATTATCCTGTGCTTCTTCTTCGCAGTGCTGATCAATATGCTGTTCAAGGAGGAGAAGTAAGATGAATCACACGGTTTCCGACACGAGCAGAGCGAGAAGGCTCTTTGTGTATATCATCCTCATCCTCTGGGCTGTGATCAGCTTATTCCCCGTCTACTGGATGCTCACCTTCTCGCTGAAGACCAACACCGAGATCTTTGGTGAAAATGTCGCCGGTCTCCCCCGGGAATGGGTCTGGGACAACTACGTCAGAGCTTTCCATACCGGCAACATGCCCCGTTACTTTCTGAACAGCCTGATCGTCGCGATTTCAACGATCTTTATCACGCTGGCGGCCTCCGTTATGGCCACCTACGCCATTACGCGCCTGCACTGGAAAGGCCGCAAACGCATGAACAGCTTCTTTATGCTCGGCCTGACCATTCCCATTCACGCCTCCATCGTCCCGCTCTACACGACGCTGGCCAAGCTCAAGCTCCTCGATACGCTCTGGGCGCTGATTATCCCGTACTCCGCCTTCTCTCTCGCAATGGGCATCCTGGTCTGCACCGGCTTCATGGGCGATATCCCCTATGATCTGGACGAGGCCGCCATGCTGGACGGCTGCGGAGTCTGGGGCACCTTCTTCCGCGTGATCGTGCCGCTGATGAAGCCCGCTGTCGCAACGGTCGGCATCTACACCTTCCTCCAGTGCTGGAACGAGCTGATGTTCGCAAACGTCTTCATCAACTCGGACAAGTGGAGAACGCTGCCCGTCGGCGTGCAGTCCCTCTCCGGCCAGTACACGACCGACTGGGGACCCATCGGTGCCGCGCTGTCCATCGCGACGATCCCGACCCTCCTCTTCTACATCTTCATGAGCAAGAAGATCCAGGACAGCTTTATCGCCGGCGCGGTCAAGGGATAACATCGAAGCTTTATTACTTCTTCATCCTCCTGTTCTCCGGCATAGCAAGAGCACCATGTACGGACATGGTGCTCTTGTCACGCTGTCGACAATGTGTCGACTGCGTGACAAGAGCAAAAATGGGAACTTCCGAAAAAGTTCCCATTTTTGCGTATATCAAACGCGAGAGGGAATACCCAATCTTCCGCCCCCCTTTTGTCAGCTTCGCTGACATTTCCCCCGCCGGGGGAATCTTCCTCTCGCGCTCTCCCCATGCAAGTCCGACTTGTTCCGTATGGGTTTGCTTACAGTGAGAGCGGGGCAGATCCGCCAATCGGATCTGCCCCGCTCTTCGTTGTCTTCGCGTCTTATTTGGCCAGATAGGTCCTCAGCAGCTCCTGCAGCAGCTCGTCCCGGTCGATGCGGGTGATGAGCGTGCGGGCGTTGTTGTAGTTGGTGATGTAGGTGGGATCCTCCGAAAGAATATAGCCCACGATCTGGTTGATGGGGTTGTAGCCCTTCACCATGAGGGAGTTATACACGGACGACAGGATCTCCTTCATCTCGGCCTTGCTGTCCAACGCGGTAAATTTTCTGGTGGCTTCCTCCATGCTTTTCCCTCCTTCTCTTGTCCTCACTTTGTATTATAACAGAATAAAAACACAAGTAAAGTCGAATCGTGTAAAAAACTTCAAAAAATAACAGAACCGCAGGCGGTTTCGGGAAGCGGTCGTGTCAGGGGACCGGAATTTTGGTTTGTCGCGCCAAAACGACCGGCTTTGAAAGCCGGAAACGTCACAGAGGGTATTCGTACAGATCAAATTCCGTCCGACCGGTGTCCTCATAGGACATCGGCAGCGTATGGACATAGCGAAAGCCCGTCCCGAGATACAGTCTCTTTGCCGCGGCATTGCCCTTCAAAACGTCGATGCGGAGCGCCTTTTGCCGACCCTCCCGGGCATGCTCGACGGCGAAGCGGAGCATCTGCCCTGCGTATCCTCTTCCCCTGCGGGAGGGGTGAACGCCAAGCGCATGGATGATCGTCACTTCCGTATCCTCCGCCTGTGTCGGCCACGAAAGCTTTCTGTACTCGTCGTTGTATTGATGATTCAGCACCATGGCGCCGACGATCATCTCCCCCTCCAGGGCGACATACAGCTCTCCGCGGCGGATGGCGTCGTTCAGAAAGGCCGGCGCGGGGTAGATATCCTTTTTCCAGCCGACGCTGTCGCGGGACTCGCCGACGGCGTCGATCACCGCGAGATAAAAGGCCCTGACGCTCTGGTATTGATCTGTCCCGGCTTTTTCGATCACCATGTGAGACCTCCCGCGGTCGAAGCGCATCTCTGTCCTTGCCCTTATTGTAGCCGTTCTTTCCCCATTTTTCAATTCCCATCGGAATAACGGCGCAGAGAGAATTTGACGAATCCGGCCGGAAAGAATATAATAGTATTGATGTGCCAATGAAATCCTGAAGCAAGACGCGGCAATCTGCCGGCACATCGACAGTGATTTGATTGCCGTTTCGCTCGCCCCTTGACGGGGCAAGCGCGAAACATGGCAAAATTGCTCCCCAATCATTCAAGAATTGATCGGGGGAGCAATAATATAGACACGCGGCGCATAGGCTGTGGTATTCCAACAAGGGAGGATACCATGAAAAAAGCCCTGCTGCCCGCACTGATCCTGCTCTCGCTGCTGCTGAGCGCCTGCGGAGGCGGCGCGGCCAAAGGCCGCTTCGAAGCCTTTTCCGCGACTCTCGGCGAGCGGGAGAGCCTGTCCTTTACCGCCCAGCTGCGCGCCGAGTATCCGGACCGAAGCGACGACTTCACGCTCGCTTACGCGAAGGATCCCGCCGGCGAGCAGATCACCGTCCTCGCGCCGGAGCTGATCAAGGGCATCTCCGCCCGCCGGGAGACCGGGAACACCGCCCTCATCTACGAGGGGCTGATCCTCGACCTCGGACCGCTGGACGCCTACGGCCTGACGCCGATGTGCGCCCTCCCCCGCCTGGTGGAAGCCATGACGGGCGGGCATGTGGACTCGTACCGGGAGGAGGGCGGCCTGCGTGTCTACCGCCTGATCCTTGACGACCATCTGAGCGCTACGGTCTGGTTCGACCGGGACATGCGCCCGCTGCGCGCGGAGCTTGCCAGCGACGGAAACGTGCGCGTATTCTGCGAAATCTCCGATTGGAGCTGAAAAGAAATGAACGATCTGCAAAAGAGAACCTGGGCGGAGATCTCCCTGCCCAACATCCGTCATAACTACGAGGCCATCCGCGCCGGCCTGCCCGCCGGCTGCCGCTTTCTCGGCGTGGTCAAGGCTGATGCCTACGGCCACGGCGCCGTCGCGGTGTCGCGGCTGCTGCAGGAGGCCGGGGCGGACTATCTGGCCGTCTCCTGCCTGGACGAGGCGCTGGAACTGCGCGAAAACGGCATCTCCATGCCGATCCTGATCCTCGGCCACACGCCGCCGGAATATACCGAAATGCTGCTCGAAAAACATATCACCCAGACCGTCAGCGCGCTGGCGAAGGCGCGGGAGTATTCCGAGGCGGCCGGAAAGCTGGGCGGGAAGCTGAAGATCCACATCAAGCTGGACACCGGCATGTCACGTCTGGGCTTTCTCTGCGCGGGGAGCTATTTTGAAAAGGGCGTGGAGAATCTGCTGGAGACCGTCGCGCTGCCGAATCTGGAGATCGAGGGCGTCTACACGCACTTCGCCGTCTCCGACGAGCCGGGCGAGGACTGCGAGGCCTATACCCGCGCGCAGTTCAAGCTCTTTACCGACGTGATCGAGGCGGTCGAGCGCCGCGGCGGGATGCGCTTTCCCATCCGGCACTGCGCCAATTCCGGCGCGGTGGTGAGCTTCCCGGAGATGGCGCTGGACATGGTGCGCCCGGGGCTGCTGCTCTACGGCTACGGCGACGCGGGTGGCCGCCTCGGCCTGAGGCCCTGCATGCGGCTGGTCACCACGGTCAGCACGATCAAATACTACGAGCCGGGCACCTCGGTCAGCTACGGCCGCCGCTTTACGACCGGGCGCCGCACGCGCATGGGCGTGCTGGGCATCGGCTACGCGGACGGGCTGCCCCGCCTGTGCTCCAACAAGGTCAGCTTCGCCGTGCCGGGCGGCTTTGCGCTGCAGCGCGGGAGCATCTGCATGGACATGTGCATGGTGGATCTGACGGACCTGCCGGACACGCATGTGGGCAGCGAGGTGGAGATCTTTGGCCCGGCCAACGACCTCTGCGCGCTCTCCGACGCTGCGCAGACCATCCCCTACGAGCTGCTGTGCGCAGTCAGCAAGCGCGTGCCCCGGGTCTACGCGGAGTAAAAGAGTATAAAAGGGGCTGTCTCAAAACTCCGTGTCATTCTGAGCGAAGCGAAGAATCTCTTTCTTCCAGCAACAGAAATCTGAAAAAGAGATCCTTCGAAGAATCTCTTTCTTCCAGCAACAGAAATCTGAAAAAGAGATCCTTCGTCACTTCGTTCCTCAGGATGACAAAACGGGAAGTATTTTGGGACAGCCCCTTTTTATTCTTCAATGACCCAGGGCAGGTCAACATAGCTTGGCTTACGCTCCAGTGCCGGGAGGATCGTTTCAAACAGATCCTTTGTCGCAAAGCGCAGGCTCGAGGTGTTGATGCAGGGATGGCAGCCGAAGCTCTCCTCGGAGAGCAGGTCTTTATCCACCAGCAGGCGCACGGCCTTCTCCCCGTCGTTCATCAGCCCCATCACGGAGACCGAGCCGGGCGTGACGTCCAGGTATTTCTCCATGTGTTCGGGACTGGCAAAGCTCAGGCGGGCCGAGCAGATCTGTTTGGACAGCAGCTTCGTCTTGAAGGGCTTCTCCCCCGGCATGATGAGCAGGTAGAATTCCGTCTGCTGCCGGTTGGTGAGGAAGAGGTTCTTGCAGATCTTGCAGCCGAGCAGCTCTTCCACCTCTTCGCAGGCCTCGATCGTGTCCGCGTGCTCATGGTCCACGCGGTAGTATTCGACGCCCAGCCGGTCCAGCAGATCGTAGCAGCGCTCCTCCTTGTCGATGCGCCTGTCCGTCGGGCGGCCGGTGTATAGGGTTTGGTCAATATACAATGCCTTATCTCCTCAAAACTCAAAACGGAAAAAGAGCTGTGACAATCGTCACAGCTCTTTTCCTAAGTATTGCGTTTGACTTAAGCCTTCTTGGCCTTGGCCTGAGCGGACAGGGTCTTGAGGGACATGACAGCCAGGATAACAGCCAGGACGACCAGAGCGATGCTCCAGATGACCTGGAAGTAGGTGCCCCACTGAGCGCCGGCAGCGATGGTCTTGAAGCCGTTGATGATGGTGAAGCAGAGCGCGGTGATGGTGGCGCAGAGCATGAAGATCATCGGGAAGTAGAACATCTTGTTGTTGCGGCCGATCTTGCCGAGCCAGGTGCAGACAGCCAGCATGGCGATGGAGGCCAGCAGCTGGTTGGCGGCGCCGAACACGCTCCAGATCTGGGACAGGCCCATGAAGCCCATGCCGCAGCCGATGATGACCATGATCAGCGTGGACACGATCGGGGTGCTGAAGAACTTCGCGGCGCCGGTCAGATCGTCACGGGTCTTGCCTTCCGGAGTCAGCAGCTCGCCGAACAGGTAGCGGCAGAGACGGGTGGCGGAGTCCAGAGAGGTCAGCGCGAAGACGGAGACAGCCAGGGTGAAGAGGTTGTAGATGATGCCGTAGCTCTTCTCACCGGCAAAGGAGGCGAACATGGTGGCAATGCCGCCGGCAAAGATGGTGGGAGGCGCGGAGAGCTGGAACTTGTCGCCGACCTGGTTCCACACCACGCCGATGGCGATCAGGGAGATAACGCCCAGAGCGGACTCGACGATCATGGAGCCGTAGCCGATGACCTGCGCATCCTTCTCGTTGTTGATCTGCTTGGAGGAAGTACCGGAGGAGATCAGAGAGTGGAAGCCGGAGCAGGCGCCGCAGGCGACCGTGATGAACAGGAAGGGGAACAGGGGCTGGCCGGCGGGGTTCTTCCAGCCGTAGAAGGCGGGAGCCTCGACCGTGGCAGCGCCGGTGAAGGAGCCGCCGACGATGGCGACGAGAGCCAGAGCCATCATGCCGTAGAGCAGGAAGGAGCTCAGGTAGTCACGGGGCTGGAGCAGGATCCACACGGGCAGCAGGGAGGCCACGGTGACGTACACGGCGATGAAGAGGACCCAGAAGGTGCGGCTGAAGTGCAGGCCGACTTCCTGGCCGATGAAGACGATCGCGACGATGCCGATGATGCCGACGATGGTCGCGGGGCCGATCTTGGCGTTCTTGCGGTACACGAAGAAGCCGAAGATTGCGGCGATGACGATGAAGAGGATGGAGGTCATGGCCGTGGAACCGTTGGCGGCGTAGGTGGGGGCTTCCTTGTCAACAGACACGAAGGTGCCGGCAACGACAGCGGTGAAGGAGGCGATGACCAGGATCAGAACGGCGAGGGCGAAGACGATGAACAGGCGCTGGGCCTTGACGCCCATGGAGTCCTTCATGATCTCGCCGATGGAGCCGCCGTTGTGACGGATGGAGGCGAACAGGGCGCCGAAGTCATGCATGGCACCGAAGAAGATGCCGCCGAGAACACACCACAGGAAAACGGGGACCCAGCCGAACACGGCGGCCTGGATCGGTCCGTTGATGGGGCCTGCACCGGCGATCGAAGAGAAGTGGTGGCCCATCAGAACGGCGGGGTTGGCAGGAACGTAGTCCATTCCGTCGTAGCTGGTGTGGGCCGGGGTCTCGCGATTGGGGTCGACGCCCCACTGCTTGGCCAGCCAGCTGCCATAGAAGACATAGCCCAGAGCAAGCAGAACGATCGCGACTAAGAGAATCAGTAATGCGCTCACACTTTTCACTCCTTAATGAAAAAGTTTTTATAAACTATTTGTTGCCCGGGATCATTCCCTGACAGCAAAGAGTTTTTTGAAAAACGGGGCCAGCTCGTGCCCGGCGGCGTTGGTGACGGTCTTTTTCGATTCCAGATCGACCATGCCGGCCAGCAGATTCGTGAAGCCCCAGAGGCCGAACCTGTAGTTCTTCGTGAAGCTCAGCTTCTTCACGGCCTTTCGCACCCCGTCGTCCGCCCTGTCCGCCACGAAGACCACCTTAATGTTGGTGCACTGGTGATCCTTGTGGGGCTTGACGCGCGGCAGCCCGTCGGAGAGCGCGAAGTCCACGCAGGCCCTGACGGTCTCCTCATCAAAAGAGGGTGCGGAGAAGAGGTAGGCGTGCTCATTTTTTTCGTTGACCCAGACCTTCGCGCTCTTGACGAACCAGAAGTGCTCGTCCAGATTCTTGTAGTCTGCGCGAAAGACGAGCGGGAGCTCCGTGTCCACGTCCTCGGTCAGATCGTAGTAGGCGCTGTAGGCGTCTTTCAGCACCTCGATAAAGGTCGCGCGATCGATCTGCATGCCGGGGCTCCTCCGAAAAAATGAACAAATTATGACTACACCATACTATACTGCTATCGTTCAAAAAATTCAATAGTTTTTTTCGGGATTTTTTCTGTTGTTCGCCACAATATTTATGCATAATATGCAGTTTCACCGTATAATCTCCTTTTCCAAGTTCACAGTTTACAAGGATGGGGAATTGATGTAAGATATGGTAAAAAAAACGCGAGAAAACCGAGGGAAATGCTTCATGGAACTTCGTTGCTGCGTCCCCTGTCTGTTCGGCCTGGAGGGCCTCGCGGCCGACGAGCTGCGGCGGATGGCTCTGACCGACGTGGCCGCCGAGAACGGCCGCGTCTATTTTTCCGGCGGCGAGGAGGCCGTCGCCGCCGCGAACCTGAATCTGCGCACCGGCGAGCGCGTGCTCATCGAGCTCGGCGCCTTTGACGCCGAAAGCTTCGACGCGCTCTTCGAGGGGACCCGCGCTCTCCCCTGGGAGCGCTTTCTCCCGAAGGACGCGGCCTTCCCCGTCACCGGCCACAGCCTCAACTCCAGGCTGGCCTCGATCCCCGACTGCCAGAAGATCATCAAAAAGGCCGTGGTCGAGCGCCTGAAGAGCCGCTATGGGCTGCAGTGGTTCCCCGAGACCGGCGAGACCGTGCAGATCCGCTTCTCGATCATGAAGGACCGCGCCTCCCTCTGCCTCGATACGAGCGGCGAGGGCCTGCACAAGCGCGGCTATCGCCCGGCGCACAACGCCGCCCCCCTGCGCGAGACCCTGGCCGCCGCCATGGTTATCCTCGCGCGCTATCGCGGCCGGGGTGATTTCGTCGACCCCTTCTGCGGCAGCGGCACCATCCCCATCGAGGCCGCGCTGATCGCGAAGAACCGGGCGCCGGGTCTGAACCGGCACTTCGCCGCCATGGACTGGCGCGCGCTGGACCCGAAGATCTGGGAGCGGGCAAAGGAGGAGGCGCGGGCGAAGGAGTTCCATGGCGCGTATTCGATCCTCGGCTCCGATATCGACCCGAAGGCGATCGCCATCGCGCGCAGGAACGCCGAGCGCGCGGGCGTGGACGGCATCGTGCGCTTCGAGACCGCCGACGCGATGGCCTTCTCCCGCGCGACCGAGCGCGGCGTCATCGTCACCAACCCGCCCTACGGCGAGCGCATCCTGGAAAAGCAGGAGGCGGAGGCGCTGTACGCGGGCTTCGGCGCGGCGCTCTCGCGCTGCCCCGGCTGGCAGCTCTATCTGCTCTCCTCCCACACGGAGTTTGAGCGCTGCTTCGGCCGGAAGGCCGACAAAAAGCGCAAGCTCTACAACGGCATGATCAAATGCGATCTCTTTATGTACATTGACAGAGGACAAACGAAATGAAGCACCTGTTCATCGTCAATCCCGTCGCCGGCGGCAGCGACAAGACCGATGAGGTCCGCGCCCGCGCGCGGGAGGCCTTCCGGAGCCGGGAGGAGCCTTATGAGATCTATGTGACCCGCGGACCCATGGACGCCGCGCGGAAGATCCGCGGGGAGGCGGAAAGCGGCGAGCGCCTGCGTGTCTACGCCTGCGGGGGCGACGGGACCTTCAACGAGTGCGTCTGCGGCGCGGCGCTTTGCGAGAACGTGGCGGTCTGCCCCTTCCCCACCGGCACCGGCAACGACTTCTGCCGCATGTTCGGCGCGGAAAAGGAGCTGTTTCGCGATCTGGACGCCCTGCTCGACGGGATGGAGCGCCCGATCGACCTCATCGAGTGCAACGGCCGTTACAGCGCCAACATCTGCTCCGTGGGCATCGACGCGCGCATCGGCACCGAGGTGCATAAATACAGCAAGATCCCCCTGATCGGCGGCTCCGCGGCCTACGTGGTCTCGGCGGCGGTCAACATGTTCAAGGGCATCGCCACGGAGATGACGGTCCGCTGCGACGGGATCGAGCGGCATGAGAAGTTCAGCCTGATCTGCGCCTGCAACGGGCGCTACTACGGCGGCGGCTTCAACCCCAGCCTGCACGCCCGGCCCGACGACGGGATCATGGATGTGTACATCGCCAAAAAAGTCAACATCGTCCAGTTCGCGGCGCTGATCGGCAAGTACGCCGCAGGGCGCGCGGACGAGCTGCCCGCATACGTCACGCATCTCAAGACCGGGGAAGACCTGGAGATCCTGTTTGAAAAAGAGGATGTGGTCAATGTCGACGGCGAGGCGCTCTATACCGACCGGGTGCGCATGCGCATGGTGCCCGGCGCGATGAAGCTGATCGTCCCGAAGGGCATGCGCTTCTTCGACGACCCGGAGGCGTGACAGGCGGTTTCGCGCATGCAGGGCGGCGTCGGGCAAGGCCTCCTCACCGGGGCGCGCGTCTGCTGCCGCAGCCTTTCAGAATGTGTTAGGACTGTAGGGGCGGCTATCAGCCGCCCGCAGACTGTAGACAAACCCATACAGAACAAGTCGGACTCGCATGGGGAGAGCGCGAGAGGGGACGGTAATCCCCTTTCGCGGTACAATCTGTGCAAAAATCGACAGCTTGGGGGCGGCTATCAGCCGCCCGCGGACATGCTCCTTTGACGGCGGGCGGCTGATAGCCGCCCCTACGGCAAAAACCTGCCTGCATTTTCTCAAAGCCCGGACTTCAAAACGCAAGCCCTGTACTCCCCCCGCTTTAACAAATTGTTCAGAACTTTTTTCGCCCAGGGACTTGCAAAAGCAGAAAAATGTGGTATGATAAGCATCGTTAGCACTCATGGTTGTTGAGTGCTAACGATGCTGATTTTTGTCAGTATCTCGATTTGTTAGTATTTTTATGGAGGTATAGAAGCAATGAAACTCAAACCCCTGGCTGACAGAGTCGTTCTCAAGCAGAACGCCGCGGAGGAGAAGACCGCCTCCGGCATCTTCCTGACCGCTTCCGCGCAGGAAAAGCCCGAAGTTTATGAGGTCGTCGAGGTCGGCCCCGGCGGTCTGGTGGACGGCAACGAGGTCAAGATGATCGTGGCGCCGGGCCAGAGCGTTCTGGTCGGCAAGTACAGCGGCAGCAAGGTCAAGCTGGACGAGCAGGAGTACACCATCGTGCGCCAGTCTGACATCCTTGCTATTATTGAATAATCATTGCAGGAGGCATTTTGAATTATGGCAAAGCAGATCATTTACGGCGAAGAAGCGAGAAAAGCCATTGAGCGCGGCGTCAACCAGCTGGCCGACACCGTGAAGATCACCCTCGGTCCCAAGGGCCGCAACGTGGTGCTCGACAAGAAATACGGCACTCCCCTGATCACCAACGACGGCGTGACCATCGCCAAGGAGATCGAGCTGGAGGACGCCTTTGAGAACATGGGCGCCCAGCTCATCAAGGAAGTTTCCACCAAGACCAACGACGTCGCGGGCGACGGTACCACCACCGCCACCGTGCTGGCCCAGGCCATGATCGGCGAGGGCCTGAAGAACCTGGCTGCCGGCGCCAACCCCATGACCATGAAGCGCGGCATCCAGAAGGCCGCCGCCGAGGCTGTCGGCGCCATCAAGGCCGTGTCCCAGCCCGTGTCCGGCTCCAAGGATATCGCCCGTGTCGGCACCATCTCCTCCGGCGACGAGGTCATCGGCACCCTGATTGCCGAGGCCATGGAGAAGGTCAGCCAGAACGGCGTCATCACCATTGAAGAATCCAAGACCGCCGAGACCTACAGCGACGTGGTCGAGGGCATGCAGTTTGACCGCGGCTACCTCTCCCCCTATATGGTCACCGATACCGACAAGATGGAGGCCGTCATCGACGACGCCTGCATCCTGCTGACCGACAAGAAGATCTCCAACATTCAGGAGATCCTGCCCCTGCTGGAGCAGATCGTCAAGGCCGGCCGCAAGCTCCTCATCATCGCCGAGGACGTCGAGGGCGAAGCCCTGGCGACGATCGTGCTCAACAAGCTGCGCGGCACCTTCACCTGCGTGTGCGTCAAGGCCCCCGGCTTCGGCGATCGCCGCAAGGAGATGCTGCAGGATATCGCCATTCTGACCGGCGGCCAGGTCGTGTCCAGCGAGCTCGGCATGGAGCTCAAGGACGCCGGCCTCGAGGTCCTGGGTCAGGCGCATCAGGTCAAGGTCACCAAGGAGAACACCATCATCGTCGACGGCGCAGGCAATGCGCAGGAGATCCGCGCCCGCGCCGCGCAGATTGAGCGTCAGATCGCGACCACGACCTCCGATTACGACCGTGAGAAGCTGCAGGAGCGGCTGGCCAAGCTCTCCGGCGGCGTAGCCGTCATCAAGGTCGGCGCCGCCACCGAGACCGAGATGAAGGAGAAGAAGCTCCGCATCGAGGACGCGCTGAACGCCACCCGCGCGGCCGTGGCCGAGGGCATCGTCCCCGGCGGCGGCACCGCCTACGTGCTGGCCTCCAAGGCCGCAGAGAAGCTCCTCGGCGAGCTGGACGGCGACGAGAAGACCGGCGCCGCGATCGTTGCCAAGGCCCTGAAGAGCCCCATCATGCAGATCGCCGCGAACGCCGGCGTCGAGGGCGCGGTCATCCTCAACAAGGTCGCCGAGTCCGACAACGTCAACTTCGGCTATGACGCCGCCAACGACACCTACGGCGACATGATCTCCCTCGGCATCGTGGACCCGACCAAGGTCTGCCGCAGCGCGCTGGAGAACGCCGCCTCCGTGGCCGGCATGGTGCTGACCACCGAGAGCCTCGTGGCCGACATTCCGGAGAAGAATCCTCCCATGCCCGCTGCCCCCGACATGGGCGGCATGTACTAAGATGTAACTTTCGAGTGAGAAAGCAAGCAAATTTGTATCCATTCTTCATGAAAACGCAAAGTTTTAAATGTGAAAAGTTCGAGCTTGCGCAGACCTTACGCAGAAAGCTTTGCGCCTAATGAGTAACTATGAAGAAGCCTCTGAATCATCAAATGGTTCAGAGGCTTTTTCATTACTGGATCTCAAAGGGAATGAGCTTTCGCTCGTCCCCTGGGGGATTTTCGATCAAAGCGTATTGCTCAAGAGCAGCAGCTTCTTCCCTTCTCTCGATCCATAGTCAGCGTTTCCAGCATCAGAGCAAACCTACCAGGTTGAAAGCCAGGATCAGGCCGGAAAACACGATTGAGACCGTGGAGCAGAGCTTGATCAGAATGTTCAGGCTTGGGCCAGCGGTGTCCTTCAGCGGGTCGCCCACCGTGTCGCCCACAACAGCAGCCCTGTGCTGCTCGCTGCCCTTGCCTCCGTGGTGCCCCGCTTCGATATACTTTTTGGCGTTATCCCAGGCGCCGCCGGCGTTGGACATAAACACCGCCATGGCAAAGCCGGATACGGAGACGCCGCCCAGCATCCCCACCACGCCGACCGGGCCCAGCAGCAGGCCTGTCACGATGGGCACGATCACTGCCACCAGAGCGGGAGCGATCATCTCATGCAGTGCCCCCTTGGTGCACAGCGCAACACACTTGGCGTATTCGGGATCCGCCTGATAGTCCATGATTCCCTGGATCTCCTTGAATTGGCGGCGGACCTCCAGAACAATGGACTGGGCCGCCCGTTCCACGCCGTCCATGGTGAGGGAGGAGAAGAGGAAGGTCAGCAGCGTACCAATAAACAGCCCCACCAGCATCAGGGGATTGGTAAGGGACAGGTCCAGCACCTCCTCGGTTTTGGCCTGCACTATGTCCACATAGCTCACCAGCAGCGCCAGCGCGGTAAGAGAGGCGGAGCCGATGGCAAAGCCCTTGCCGGTGGCGGCAGTGGTGTTCCCCAGGGAGTCCAGCGCGTCGGTGCGCTCCCGCACTTCTTCAGGCAGCTCCGCCATCTGGGCGATGCCCCCGGCGTTGTCGGCAACAGGGCCATAGGCGTCGGTTGCCAGCGTAATGCCCAGGGTAGAGAGCATACCCACGCCTGCGATGCCGATGCCATAGAGCCCCTGGTCAAAGGATTTTGCCCCGCCGGCCGCAAAAAAGCTCAGCAGTACCGCTGCCGCCACCACCAGGATCGATACCATAGTGGAGCGCATGCCCAGGGACAGGCCCCCGATGATGATGGTCGCGCTGCCGGTCTCGCTCTCCTGGGCCAGCTCCCGGGTGGGCCTGTAGGTATCCGAGGTGTAGTACTCGGTAAAATAGCCGATCACGCAGCCCCCCACCAGGCCGCTGAGGATGGCGATATACACGCCCCAGCTGCCGATCAGGAGCTTGGTCAGCGGCGCTGCCAGTACGGCCGCCAGAATGGCCGCGGAATAGGTGCCGATGCGCAGGCTGCGCAGAAGCGCCTCCTGGCTGGCATTTTCCTTGGTTCGGATCAGAAAGGACCCCAGGATCGAGCACAGAATGCCGCACACCGCAAGCAGCAGCGACAGCAGCATTCCCCGAAAGCCATAGCCAGCGATTCCGCCCAGGGCAAAGGTAGCCAGGATCGAGCCCACGTAGCTTTCGTAAAGGTCAGCGCCCATGCCTGCCACGTCGCCCACATTGTCGCCCACATTGTCCGCAATGGTGGCGGGGTTGCGCGGGTCATCCTCGGGGATCCCCGCCTCCACCTTGCCGACCAGGTCAGCGCCAACGTCGGCAGCCTTGGTATAGATGCCGCCGCCTACGCGGGCAAACAGCGCCATGAAGCTGGCGCCCATGCCGTTCATGACCATGACGGATCCGATCTTCTCCGGCTCGGTATAGCCCAGGCCGTAACGCAGCAGGAAAAACCACAGGGTCACATCCAGCATGCCCAGGCCCACCACGGAAAACCCCATCACGCTGCCGGAGGAGAAGGCTACCTTCAGCCCTTTGTTCAGGCTTTCAGTGGCAGCGTTGGCGGTGCGTGCGTTCGCAGAGGTTGCGATACGCATGCCGATAAAGCCCGCCAGCATGGAGAAGATCCCGCCGGTGAGGAATGCGAAAGGCGTCACCCGGGAGAGCATTTGCCCGCCGGAGGCGAAGGCCAGCGCCAGAAGCAGCAGGAATACGATGGCAAAAACCTTAAACACCGTGGTATACTGATGCTTTAGATAGGCATTCGCGCCAGCCCGGATGGCCGCTGCGATCTTCTGCATGCGCTCATTGCCTTCGGAGACCGAAAGCACCCTCCGTCTCTGCAGAGCAGCAAAGCCCAAAGCCAGAGCAGAGCCCAAAAAACCAAGCAAGAAATATCGTTCCATTCCGCTTCTTCCTTTCTCTCAATAGAATTCCCGGATATATGCCTTCACGTCGGCAAGGCTGCCCCGAAACACACCGGGAGTCTCCATTTTCAGGGAGACGCAGGCTGTTGCGTAAAGCAGCGCCTCCTCCACATCGTGCCCAGTCATCCGCATGGCCAAATACGCACCGAAGGTAGTATCCCCCCGGCCAGTTCGCCCGGAGAGATTGCGCGCCTTCACCGGACAGCGGAACACCCTCTCCCCGTTGCATACCAGCATTTCCGCATTGTGGGAGACCATGACCTCTCCGGCGCCCCAGGCCACCAGCTGTCTGGCAGCGGCTTCCCGGTCACGCAGGCCCGTGAGCATCTCCGCCTCGGCGGCGTCGGTTTTGAAAAAGTTCATCCAGGGCAGGAAGCGCAGCTTCTCCTGCCAATCATGCAGCGCCATTGGGCCGCCCTCGTTGTGCCGCAAAAAGCCCTGGGCATCCGCTGAAAGCAGCCCTCGCCTGTGCAGCTCCTCCAACAGCTCCTCAGGGAAATCGCCGTACAGCAGTCCCGCCAGATGGCAGAGCTTCCAGGAGATCACCGGCAGCTCTGCCGGCAAAATGGGGTCAGACTGGGCGGCGCAGCTGGATCTGCGGCGCTCCCGGTCCGGTGTGAAATACTCATTGCGCATTAGCGTTGTCTTTGCCGACGGAAGAAGGGCTTTGTCCTCCTCAGGCATCTGGAATACGTCCAGAATGTCCCGGTCCTCCGGGGCGATCTTCACCGCCGCGAAGACGCTGGCTCCCATGGCCCGTGCTGCCGGCGTGCAGAAGGTCACGGCACCCCCGGCACTCCGATCCTCTGCGCCGGTATAGTCGATGTTCACGTCTCTCGTGGCAGGGCCCAGGATCATCAAATCATATGGTTTCATATTGTATCCCCTCAAAAAAGCTTCCCGCCCGCTCATGTCGGAGCGGGCGGCGGCTTTGCGCCGAAGTGTCAGGCCTGGTATTCGGTCCCTGTGCCAATGGTCATGGCATCATAGGCCCGCCTGACCTTGGCATAGTTCTTGTCCCGGTCCAAGGCAACCCCCCGTCCAACGCCGTCCACGATCACGCCTCTGCCGATTTTGGCCAGCTTCTTGTCAAGTGTCCGGAGCATGGCCGGGGCTGATCCCGGCTCGGTGCTGCGCCCGTCGAAGATGATGTGCAGATAGACCTGCTCCACCCCCTCGGCCATCTCCGTCAGCATCAGGGGGTAGTCGATGCAGCCATGGCTGGATTTCTCCGTCAAGTAGGCCAGCAGGTGCAGAGCGGTCCCCTCTTCCCTGGCTGCGTCTATGGCATGAAGGAAGACGGGGTTGCGTTTGAAAGAGCCGTCCTGAATGGCCTGATCCATGCGCACGTCATCCTGTGCTACGATCCGGCCGGCACCAAGGTTGTTGTGTCCGGCCTCTGAGTTGCCGGCCTTGCCCGCTTTCAGGCCTACGTCCTCGCCGGAAGCGCGCAGCTTGCTGCGGGGGTATTTAGCCAGCATCTCATCCCACTCGGGGGTATGAGCCAAATAGATGGCGTCGCCCTCGTCCCCGGTTCCGAAGCCCCAGCCATCCAGGATGATGAGCATCATCCTGTCGTTTTTGAAGTCCGGCGTCTCCATGAGGCTCCGTCCCGTCATCTCCGCCGGCTGCTCCAGCCCCAGCACCGAGAGGATGGTGGGGGCCACATCGCCCAGGCGGCCATCCCGCAGCCGTACTTCCCTGCCCTTGGGGTCCAGGATCAGGAAGGGCACCAGATTGGTGGTGTGGGCCACATGGGGCTTGCCCTCCTTGGTGTAGAGGGCTTCGATATTGCCGTGGTCCGCCGTCACCGCCACCACATAGCCCTTGTCCCTGGCATAGTGGGCAACCTGACTTACATAGCGGCTGATGGCCGCAGCGGCTTCCAGCTTGGCGTCCTTATTGGCGGTATGGCCAATGACGTCGCCGTTTGCAAAGTTTGTGACGATAAAGTCATAGCCTTCGTCCACGGCCTGCTCCACTTTCTCGGCTACGGTGGGCAGACTCAACTCCGGTTTCTGGTCGAAGGGAATCCCCTTGGGTGAGGGAATGCACAGATCCGTCTCTCCCGGGAAGGGCTGGTTATAGCCGCCGTTGAAGAAGAAGGTCACGTGGGCAAACTTCTCCGATTCCGAGCAGTGGAACTGCCGCAGCCCCGCCTCACTGAGAACCTGAGCCAACGGTTTCTCTACCCGCTCAGGAGCAAAGGCGATGGGAAGACTCTTGAACTTTTCGTGATACATAGTCATGATCGCGAAATCCAGCTTATCCAGATACTCACGGTCAAAATGGGGGAAATCCTCTTCCGTAAAGGCTTCGGTCAGCTCGATCTCCCGCTCGCCCCGGCGGCAGCAGAATACCACGTGGTCGCCGTTTTGGATCTTGCCCACAGGCTCGCCCTTCTCATCCACGAGGACCATAGGCTCCAGGGAGTAATCGGTCTGCCCCTGGGTATAGGCTTTCTCCACCGCCCTGGCCAGTGCCTCGCCTCCGTGAAAGCTTTTGTCAAACATACTGTCTTCCTCCTTCAACGTAGCGGCGGGAAAATTTCCAGCAGCTGTGAAAAATGCGTAATAAACCGGTCCGGCCGGTTCTCGTCGGTGACGGTCTGCGGTTTCTTGCCGGGGTACTGCACTGCCACCGTCATGCCCAGGCCTGCGGCCTTGGCACCGACAATATCCCGGTTCAGATTGTCCCCCACGTAACAGGTGCGCTTGGGGTCTGAGCCGC
This sequence comes from Oscillospiraceae bacterium, assembly GCA_902778285.1. Taxonomy (GTDB): domain Bacteria; phylum Bacillota; class Clostridia; order Oscillospirales; family Oscillospiraceae; genus Limivicinus. The sequence continues at coordinate 27,339 of CACYXC010000047.1, forward strand.
ATTCCTCCAAAGCGTAGTAATAGATAGCGGGGTGAGGCTTTCGGATCAGACACACAGAGGACTGCTGCACACTCTTGAAATAGGGGCGCAAGCCGTCACGATCCAGCCACTCATCGACCTCATGCGTGCCCACCAGATCACTGACAATGGCAAGCGTATAGCCGCGGGCGAATAGCTCCTTCACGGTTTCGATGCCGCCGTCGGTGACCACCCGCTCGCCCTTGGTACGGCGATAGGCATAGGTCATCTCGTCCGCCGCGGCCTCCACCCGCTCCCGCGGGAAGTCATAGGCCAGCCAGCGTGTCCAGAGCTCCTTCACCGGCGCCTCGCAGTAGAAATGCAAGGCCCACTCCCGATACTTGTCATAGCGGGGCTCAATGACCCGGTGATAGAACTCTGTAGGGTCCTCGTCGGTGCCCAGGCACTTTGTGATCACAGTCTTGGCCTCCAGCTCATAGGCCGGATCTTTACGAATGACCCGGAAGGTGTCCCCAAGATCCACAAATATCGTATTAATGTTCTGTTCCATCAGGTACCTCCCTGCAAAATCGGCAGCTCCAGAATATCCAGGAAGCGATGTACAATATAATCGGGACGATTGGCGTCGGTGATGATCTTTTTCTTCAGCTTTTCCGGGCTGATGAAGAGGATGTTGGCCCCGATGCCCGCCGCTATGGCGCCGGTGATGTCCCGATCCAGATTGTCAGCCACAGAGGCGCATTCGCCGGGTTCCAGGCCGAGCTGCTCACAGCCCAGCAGGTACATCCGCGGATCAGGCTTGCGCAGACCCGTCACCGGAGAAAGGATCACCGCGTCGAAATACTCGTCCAGCCCGTCGGCCTTCAGCCACTCAGGAATCTCGTACTCGCCGATGAGGTTGGAGATGATGCCAAGCTTGTAGCCCCTGGCGTGGAGGGTCTCGATGACTTCCCGTCCGCCCTCCACCACATGTCGCAGGCCCTTGACCTGGCGGTACTGGAAGGTGATCTCGTGGCATATCTCCCGCACCTTCTCCTCGTCCATCTCCGGCAGGAGCCACTTGTGCCAGAGCTCGAAATCGCTGCTCTCCTTCATCTCGCCCAGGGCCCAATCCCGATAGGGCAGATAGCGCTGCTCCACCATGTCGATGAAGGCGTCTGCGTCCTCGTAGCCCGCCAATTCCGCCATGCGCCGTTTGGCCTTTTCCTGGTGCTCGGGCACGTTTTCCGCAATGCGGAGGGTGCCGCCCAGGTCAAAAAATACACCTTTGATCTTCTTCACGGTTGTCTCCTCATGCTCTGTGCGGGAACAGATCCAGCAGCTCAGGAATGGACTTGATGGTGTAGTCCGGCAGTACTGTGGGCGCCTTGCCTTCCCGGTCGGCGGTGCCGGCGTCTTCAAACAGCACCATAGCGCCGAAGTTTGCGGCCTTGGCTCCCTCCACGTCCCGAACCGGGTTATCGCCAACATAGGCGCAGTTTTCCGGGGCGCTGCCGATACAGCGAGCAGCCAGCAGGTAGATCGCCGGGTCCGGCTTGCGCAGGCGCACCTTGGACGAGAGGATCACGGTCTGGAAGCAGTCGGCCACACCGTCGCGGCACATCCAGTCGGGGATCTCGGTCTCGGTGATGGTGTTTGCGATGATGCCGAGCTTGTAGCCCCTGCGCTTCAGCTCCCGCAGGGTCTCCAGGGTGCCATCGTGCACAACGCGGCGGCCGTCATGGTCACGCCAAAGGCGGGTCAGCCTGGCGGCGTGGGGTGCCACACGCTCAGCGGGGTAGTCCGGCAGCAGATACTGCAGCCAGAGCTCCATTTCGGAGACATCCAAAAGCTCCGTCTTGGCCCATTTGCGATATGCCTTCCAATTCTTCTCGAGCTTGGCAAAAAAAGCGTCATGCTCTTCCGTGGAGCCGACAAGCTCCATCAGTTCTCTCTCTGCAGCGGCGGCAAACTCCTTATCCTCCACCACATAGCGCAGCGTCGCGCCAACGTCAAAGAAAATGGCTTCCAGGTTCTGCATTTTTCCGTCCTCACTTTCTGCGTTTATGGTCAAACATTCTTATCGTTTCAATACAGACGGGATTTCTGCCAGGTCCTCGATCAGGGCATCCGGCATGTAGCCCGAATGCTCCAGCCCCGCGTCCCGATGAGCGATACTGGGGTTTCGGATCTGGATCATCATGGCCCAGCCGGCATTGCGTGTGCCGATCACATCCCGGGAAATGGTGTCGCCCACATAGCAAAGCTCTTCCGGCTTCAGACCCATGGCTTTTTCCGCAATGCGGAAGATTTCCGGCGAGGGCTTGCGGATCCCAGTCTCGGCAGAGGTAATGACACAATCCATCAGCGCCTCGATGCCGTACTCGGCCAGGAAGTGCCGCACGACAGAGCGTGAGATGATGTTGCTGATAACGCCCAGGTGCAATCCCATGGCTTTCAGCTCCATCATCGTCTCCTTCAGATGCTCGCGGCGCATCACGCAGGGACGCTCATAATCGTAAAGGAAGCTGAGTTCTTCGGCAAAGGGCTCGATCCGTTCGCGTTCAAGCCCGTATTCCCGGAGGTAATAGTCGCTCCAGATTTGCGCCGAGGGAAGTTCCCGCAGCGTTACTTCGGATTCATGCTTATAGACCTCGCTGTTAATGGCCAGACGCCCAGCCAAAAGCTCAGCGCCGCCTTCCAGCTTGATCCCATAATCGGAAAACCTCTCGATCAGCCGCTGCGCGAACCAGAGATCCCGTCCTGGGGGTGAGGAGGATTTGTGCAGTGTGCCGCCCAGGTCGAACAGTACCGCCTTGATCATGCTATCGCTCCTTTCCGGCAATCTCAAACGTTTCCGAACGATCTCAACCAAAAGATACCGCTTTTTCTTTCGCCCGTCAAGTATCTTTTGTCCACGAAAGTTGATTGTTTTAACGATATTACTCATTTTCTAAAACTTTCCGGAGCATTTTCGGATTATTTTCAGGTATTTCCCGGATATTTTCAGAATTCGTGTAAATCATTTCCTCCACCGAGCATCTCAACCGGTTATTCAGGTTGAACTAACTGTATTTCGCTATAAAAATTCCATCGTTTTCGTTATTTTACACAAAAATTTGCTTGCTTTTTTTGTGAGGGTGAGTTACAATGTTTTCGTGAATTGTACGGAAATTTTCGTTACAAAGGAGGAGCGTATGAAAAACGTCACCATCAAGGACGTGGCCAAAGCCGCCGGCGTCTCCTACTCCACCGTCTCCCGCGCGCTGACAGGCAGCCCCGAGATCAGCGAAGAAACCCGAAGCCGGATCCTGCAGCTTAGCAAAGATATGAACTACACGGCCAACACCGTGGCCCGGGCCATGGTGATGAAGACCACCAAGCTCCTTGGTCTGATCCTCACCAGTGTGAATAACCCCTTCATGTCGGAGCTTGCTTATCATATCGACCGGCAGGCCCGCGCCAGAGGCTACAACATTATCCTTTGCAACTCTTCCCGGGATTCTGAGCAGGAGCGGGAGCTCTTCGAACTGATGATGGGCCGCCAGGTCGACGGCATCCTCCTTCTCCCCTCCGGGATCGAGAGCTACAACAAGCTCCATCCCTATCTCAGTCGCATCCCCACCGTGTTCATCGGGGAGAACCTGCGTGAGGTGCCGGAGAGCTATGTATCTGTAGATAACTACCGGGGTGCCCAGATCGGTGTGGAATATCTGTATAAGCTTGGCCACCGCGATATTCTGTATTTCGGGCGGCGCCGGGGCAGCACGACTCACCAGCTGCGTGCAGAGGGCTATGCCGCCGCCTGTGAGCATTTCGGCCTCACCCCGCGTTATTGCAACAACACCTTTTCATTTTCCTCTGTGAAATACGGCTACCAGCTGGCCAAGCAGCTTTTTTCCAGGGAGCGGCATTTCTCCGCCATCTTCGCCGCTACAGACACCAACGCTCTTGGCATCATGCAGGCGGCGGAGGAGATCGGCCTGCGCATCCCGCAGGATCTGTCCCTCCTCGGCTTTGATAACATCCGGGACAGCAGCCTGCCCAGGATCGAGCTGACCACCATTGAGCAGCCGATGAAGATGCTGGCCTCCGTGGCGGTAGACACTCTGCTTGACAAGATCCAGAACGATCAGGCCGGCTATTCCCACCGGATCCTCTCACCCGCATTGATTGAGCGTTCCTCCTGCGCTCCCTACACCCCGGCAGCAAAAAAATAAGCCGGAAAGAAAAACCGAATAAACCGCACGGGCCGAAAGCAACGGCAAGCCGCTGCTTTCGGCCTTGTTGTTATCGTATAGGGCTGTTGCTGGCGCTTAGAATATCGTCGCGGGATTCCATAGCACGTCGTGCCTTCTTTCCGGCGGTCCACCTTGCTCTCGGTGACCTGGGCTCCCCAAAGCTCCAGCTGCTTCATCAGGGCGCCGTTGAAATCAAAGCCGTTTTTCACGGTGAACTGCAGACGGTTGGTGGAATAGGCATCGCCGCCGATGGCATAGCGATGCAGTACGATCAGAAGGATGAAGGCCATCAAAGCCGCCGCGATCCCGATCCAAAACAAGCCTGCGCCGACAGCCAGACCGATGCCCGCTGTAAACCACAGCACCGCCGCCGTGGTCAGCCCGCGGACCGTACTGCCATTTTTGAAAATGACGCCCGCGCCGAGGAAGCTGATACCGCTGACCACCTGAGCCGCCACACGGGCAGGGTCGGCTCCGCGGGTGCCGTTAAAATTCGCCCCTCCGGCGAAGCTCAGGTCGGCAAAGCCATATTTGGACACGATCATGAATAGCGCCGCGCCGCAGCATACGATAATGTGCGTGCGCACGCCGGCCTCTTTGAATCGCTTGCTTCGCTCGATGCCGATCAGCGCGCCCAGCACACAGGCCAGGGCCAGACGGCAGAAGAAATCCAAAACCTGCAGCAAAGAAAACTGCCCATTCAGATATTGTACAAGTGTCATATCCATTCTCTCCCCTCCCTCACAAAAGCGCAGTGGGAATAAACACAGGCCCGGAACCCGTCCGGGCCATGTTTCTTACTGCTTTGCCACAAGCTCCTGCAGCAGGGGCAGGACCTGGTATATTTCCTCGATCATATAGTCCGGCTCAAACTCCCGGCGAACGCCCGCGTCCTTTTCCCCGGTCAGCTTGGAGCCGATCTGGATCGCGCAGGCAAAGCCCGCCCGCTTCGAGCCGATGATATCCCGGGAGACGGTGTCTCCCACATAAACACAGTCCTCCGGTCTTACGCGGAGCTGATGCGTGGATACAAAGAAAATATCCGGCCGCGGCTTGCGCAGCCCCGTCACCGAGGACAGGGTCACATCCTCAAAGAGGTCGCGAATTCCGTATCCCTCCAGACTGTCAAAAACCTGGTACATGGCGGCAGTGTTGCTGATGATGCCTAACTTCAGCCCGAGCTCCCGCAGGCCCTCCAGCATCTCCCGCACACGGGGACGGAGGCTGCGGTGGTAGTGGGTCAACTCCCACATATAGGCAATCGGCTCGCAGAGAGGCTCCAGCACATCCCGCGGAAAGCCGAAATCGGCCAAGGCATAGTCGCGCCAGATGGGGATGGGCTTGAGCTCCACGTCACAATCGTCCCGGAAAGCGCCGTAGCGCTTCCAGCCCTCGTCCACGCGGCGCTTGAGCTCCGTCAGATCGACCTGAGGATCCAGCCCGCCCTCACGCAGCATCCGGTCCAGCTTTTCGATAGCGGCCCACTCCGAGCGTTCATCCACATAGATGTCCTCCAG
>CACYXC010000048.1 GCA_902778285.1 Oscillospiraceae bacterium
TCTTCACACCTAAAGCTTAACGCAAACGAAAGCACCAGCCAAGTCCTTTTTGGACCTAACTGGTGCTTTTGTTATGCAGCGCTATTTTGCAACGCGCCCGTTTTCTGTGAGCGCCGTATCTCGGTTGTTGATGCCGGAGATGAAGCAGAGGATATCAGCCATGGGCAAGATCCTCCTGCGCCGGGCCGGAGATCAGATGCCCGAAGCGGTCAAAGCGGGAGCCGTGGCAGGGGCAGTCCCAGCTGCGCTCATCCGGATTCCACTCCAGCTGGCAGCCAAGGTGCGGGCAGCGGATATCAACGGGATAGAGCCGCCCGTCCTCCGTTTTATAGACGCCGACCTTTTCTCCGTGCAGCAAAACGACGCCGCCGTGCCCGCCGGGGATCTCTGCCGCCCGTTCCGCGGGGATCTGAAAGAGCTCTTTCGCAAGCCCCTTGACGGCCTGCCCGCCCTCCGCGGCGATGCCCGTCAGCGTCTTTGCGTCGAATCGATCCGGCGCGAACACGTCGGCATACGGGTTTTCCCTCCCGCAGATCAGATCCCGCAGCAGCATGGCGGAGGCCATGGCGCTCGTCATTCCCCATTTATGAAAGCCGGTGGCCACATACCAGTTCGGGCGGCTTTCCGCATAGCGCCCGATATATGGGATGCCGTCCGCGCTCACGCAGTCCTGCGCTGACCAGTGGGCGATTTCACGGCTGTCAGGAAACCAGCTCTTTGCCATTTTTCGCAGCAGCTCATATTTTCCCCCGGCACGGTTTTCCCCGCAGCGATGGCCCCCTCCGCCCAGCAGGAGCAGATCCTTATAATTGCGAAAGGAAAACGCGCCCTCTCCCGATCCGATCCACATGCCGTCCACCCGGGAAGCGCTCTCCAGAGCCAGAACATAGGACCGCTCCTGATGCATCCGGGCAAAATACATCCCCGGAAAATTGACAAAAGGATAGTGGCAGGCAAAGACGATCTGCTTCGCGCGAACCTGTCCCCCTGTCGTTTCGATCTGATCGTCCTCAACGCGGAGAGCTGACGTGTTCTCGTAAACGGTCAGCGGCCGCGCGATATGATCGATAAACTGCAGGGGGTGGAACTGCGCCTGATGCGCGAAGCGGACAGCTCCTGCCGTCGGGAAGGGCAAAGCCGTCTCCCGCACGAAGGAGGCGGGCAGCCCCAGCGACGAAGCGGCCTCCGCCTCCGCCTCAAGCTCTTTGCCGTCATTGCCGTACACGAACGCGCTCCGCTCCTTGAAGGAGCAGTCGATATTTTCCTCCGCGATCAGTCGGCGGTATGTCTCGACAGCCGCCTCATTTGCCATCGCATACTGCCTCGCCTTGCTTTTTCCCACCGTGTCGATCAGTCTGCGATAGATCATCCCGTGCTGCGAGGTGATCTTTGCCGTCGTATTCCGGGTCTGGCCGCTTGCGATCCGATTCGCCTCCAGCACGATCGTCCGGCGCCCGGCTTTCTGCAGTGCGGAGGCTGCCAGGAGGCCGGCCAGGCCGGCGCCGATGACGGCGATCTCCGCCTCGATATTGCCTTTCAGCGGCTCTCTTTCTTTGATTAGGCAGCTCTCAGTCCAGATAGATTCCATGTCTTCCTCCTTAAAAAAACGCCGCTCATGGAGCGGCGTTTTTCACAGATCCTCCCTGTCGGCAGCGGTGAGATCGTTTTCACAGATCCTCCCTGTCGGCGGCGGTGAGATCGTTTTCCAGATTGTCCCGCGCCAGATCGGTGTCAATGGCGGGGTACACATCCAGGGGGATGGGTCTGCCCCGGTGATATTCCATCTGACCAAATGCGCCGACCCCGTTGCTGATCGGCATGACCAGGTCCCCGCCGCGCTTTGTCTTTCCCTGCAGTTCCGGAACAGACTCCGGCTGAATGCCGGGCTGCCTGCCCGCCTGCTTCTTTCCTTTTTTTGCCATTCGTATCACCTCTGTCAGGATGCGCTGCGCCGCCCTATGGCTAATCCGATCCGCCTGACGCGAGCCGGGATACCAGCCGCTGCATTTCCTGCCTGCTGCCGACGTGCTGCGCCTGCACCAAAACTGCCTGTTTTTGGCTTTCCGTCATGGACTCAAATCTCTTCATAGCCGTCTCGTTTTGTGCCAGTGCCATACCAAAGCCGAGCGGCAGAGCTGTTTTTTCCATAAATTTACCTCGTTTGTCGGTCTGCCAGCTTCGGGAGAAAGCATACAGATTCCTGCCTTCCGCGTGTAACCGCCTCGACGCGCGCCTTGCGGCGTTTCACCATCAGATAATCATTGGGATACAGCCCGCCGGGCTGCTTTCCCAACGGGCCATATCCTTTTTTGATCAGCGATTCTGGTTGTTCTGCCGATTCTGGTCGTTGCGCTGGCTCTGATTGTTCTGCCGGTTCTGGTCATTGCGCTGGTTCTGATTGTTCTGCTGGTTCTGGTCGTTGCGCTGATTCCGGTTGTTGCGCTGATTCTGGTTGTTCTGCTGGTTCTGGTTACTCATTATTTCACCTCCTGCTGAAGCACATGGATAGTTTCCCTCATAAACGAGAAACTATACAGAGTAAATCCCATGATAAAAAAGGAGCGGATACACGTGCTGCTGATTCAAAACGGGCTTTTGTACGATATGGAGGCAAATCGCCGGTTTCGTGCCGTTTTGCTTGTTCGTGACGGTAAAATTGCCGAAATTGCGGAAAATATCCCAAAAACGGAGGACATGAGGGTCGTCGATGCCGAGGGGATTCATGTGCTTCCGGGCCTGATAGACGCGCACAGTCATATCGGGATTGCCCAGGAGAAACTGAGCGTTCAGAGCGACCCGAGCAATGAGGGCACGAATCCGATCACGCCCTGTCTGCGGGCGATCGACGCGATCAACCCGATGGACAGCGCTTTTCACAACGCGCTGGCGGCAGGAATTACCGGCGTCATGACAGGCCCGGGGAGCTCCAACGCCATCGGCGGGCAGTTCGCCTTTATCAAAACCCACGGGCGGCGCGTCGACGATATGGTTGTTCTGGCGCCGGCGGCGATGAAACTGGCGTTTGGGGAGAATCCGGTATCTAACTACGGGATGAACGGCAATATCCCCTCCACCCGCATGGGGATCGCGTCTCTGATTCGGGAGGAGCTGTTTTTGGCCAGACAGTACTTCGACTCAGAGCAGTCGGGCGGCGGACAGACAAGCTTCGGCATGGAGTGCTATCGGGACGTGTTTGAGAGAAAGATCCCGCTCAAGGCTCACGTGCACCGGACAGACGATATTTTTACAGCCATCCGGATCGCAAAGGAATTCGGCCTTGAACTTACGCTCGACCATTGCACGGAGGGACATCTGATTGCCGATGAGATTGCGGCAAGCGCTTTTCCGGCCATTGTCGGCCCGTCTCTGGCCTCGCGGACGAAGGACGAGGTCAGCATGTCCGATTTCAAGACAGCCGGCGTCCTGCAAAAGGCCGGCGTGACCGTCGCGCTGACGACCGATCACCCGGTATCCCGGATTCAGTATCTGCCCTTATGCGCCGCGCTCGCGGTCAGGGAAGGCATGGACGAATGGGCCGCGCTCCGGGCCATCACCATTGACGCGGCACGCATCTGCCGGGTCGATCAGCGCCTGGGGAGCCTGAATCCGGGCAAGGATGCCGACCTGGCGATCTTTGACGGGAACCCGCTGGAGCTGAAAACGAGGCTGCTGTTCACCGTCATCAACGGGGAGATCGTCTGGCAGAACTGACGGGAACATGACGGCGGCGGAAAAACCGGCGCAAGGCCGGATGCCATGTGCGAAGCGAGGACGGACCGCGAGGCATGAAAAAGCAGAGCGGTCGAATGACCGCTCTGCGGGGTGAGATCAGGCGCGGATGCTGTCCACAAGGGAACGCATTTCATAGACGTTCCTGACGGACTGCGCCTGTTCAACGATGCGCTGCTGTTCCTCGTGGCTCAGAGCATAAAACCTGTCCCTGGCCGGCTCGTTCCGGTCCAACTCCGCCAGAAAATTCTCGGAAGCGTTTGGGACATACCTCATCAGAATCACCTCGTGGATAGTTTGCCGCGAAAAGCGGCAAATAAACCCCGAAGCATCCGTATCCTATGGATCGTTCTGAAAGAGAGAGAAACGCGCCGCGCACCGGCCCGAATCCCGGACCGGTGCGCGGGTTTTTTCATTGTGACGCCGATTAAAAAACAATCTATTTTAATGAAATAGCTCCGTAGCGGCTGCTTTTTTATGGCCGGACAGCGAAAAAGCCCTGAAATCAAGGGCTTTCGGGCAAAATGAAAAGGTAGGCAATTTCTATCAAAATTACCTACCTTTTGTGGCGGAGGGTGCAGGATTCGAACCCGCGTGGGGTTGCCCCCTAACGGTTTTCAAGACCGCCCCGTTATGACCGCTTCGGTAACCCTCCATGTATGTTAACTCCCGGTTGGGAGATAACGACGATATGAAATTGTCTTAAATCTGCTCTTCGATACGGCGCGAAACCGGGACCAGTGCAATTCAAAAAGTGCAGCGTTTCTGCGGATTTGCGAGATCGCGCGCTCCGTTTCGACCCACGGTTTTTAAGACCGCCCCGTTATGTCCTGTTGCGGTGCCCGAAATCTTCTGCTCGCTGTTCGCTCGCAAGATTTCGACCGCGGCCACTCCTTATTGCTCGCTGTATCCGCCGCTGGCGGCGCTCGCAAACGTCCCCGCTTCGGTAACCCTCCGGATGCGATTGCGGATGGATTATACACGAAATGGGCCGCAAATGCAAGCGGCTGGGAAAAAAACTGCCGAGGGACTGTTCAAACGGCCAATAATATGGTACATTAACAAATTAGAAACAGAAAGCGAGGCGAGCTCTATGGACAAAAGACCGCAGGGCAGAGATAAATATGTGACCAATAACGGCAAGGGCGTGCACCGCCGCGGCGAAGGGCTGAACACCGGCCCCGTCGGCGGGCAGCAGGCCCGGCCCGGCTTCGGACAGGGACCGCGCGGCGGAGGCGGCGGCAATAAGGGCAGGCCGACCCGCTCCGGCAGAGGCGGCCTTCTCGGCATCATCGCCGCGGCGGTGCTGCTCCTCGGCGGCGGCGGGCTGTTCGGCTCGGGCGTGCTCGGCGGCGAGAGCGCGGAGCCCGTCTACACCCAGCAGCCGAGCTCCGGCTACAGCAGCTCCTACACGACGCCGTCTTCCGGCGGCACAAGCTCCTACAGCGACTACAGCAGCGCGCTGGAGAGCATTTTCGGCAGCGCCTCCACCGGCAGCGACCCCTACGCCAGCCTCTTCGGCGGCGGTGCGTCTTCCGGCAGCACGTCCTCGTCCTCTTCGGCCGGCAGCAGCTACGTCAACACCAACACCGGCGCGGTGGACAACGACGTGGCCGCCGGTTCCCGCGCCAAGCGCACCGTCATCAAGGGCAAGGGCAAGGACACCGTGACCGTCATGGTCTACATGTGCGGCACAGACCTGGAGTCCCGCAGCGCCATGGGCACCAAGGACATCATCGAGATGACCAAGGCAAGGCTTTCCGACAATGTGAACGTGATCATCTACACCGGCGGCTGCGCCCGCTGGAACAACCAGGTCATGTCCAACAAGGTCAACCAGATCTACAAGGTCGAAAACGGCCAGCTCAACCGCCTCGTGTCCGACGCGGGCAACGTCTCCATGACAAGCCCCGCCACGCTGACCTCCTTCATCCAGTGGTGCGACAAGAACTATCCCGCCAACCGCAACGAGCTGATCCTCTGGGACCACGGCGGCGGCTCCGTCAGCGGCTACGGCTACGACGAGAAGTACCAGCGCAGCGGCTCCATGACCCTGGCGGGCATCAACACCGCCCTGAGCGACGCGGGCGTGAGCTTTGACTTCATCGGCTTCGACGCCTGCCTGATGGCGACTGTGGAGACCGGGCTCATGCTCGACCAGTACGCCGACTACATGATCGCCTCCGAGGAGACCGAGCCCGGCATCGGCTGGTACTACACCAACTGGCTCACGAAGCTCTCGGCCGACACCTCCATGCAGACCACCGAGATCGGCAAGAACATCGTGGACGACTTCGTCTCCACCTGCCAGAGCCAGACCCGCGGCCAGTCGGCGACCCTCTCCGTGGTCGATCTGGCGGAGCTGGCGCACACGGTCCCGGCCCCGATGAAGGCCTTCTCCAAGTCCATCAGCAGCCTGGTCAACAACAACGCCTACAAGCAGGTCTCCACGGCCCGCAACAACACCCGCGAGTTTGCCCGCAGCACCATGATCGACCAGATCGACCTGGTGCACTTCGCCAAAAACCTCGGCACCGAGGAGGGCGCGGCGCTGGCCGAGGCCCTGCAGGGCGCCGTCAAATACAACCGCACGAGCTCCGACATGTCGAACTGCTACGGCCTGTCCATCTACTTCCCGTACCGCAAGGCCAGCAGCGTGGACTCGGCCATCAAGACCTACAACGCCATCGGCCTCGACGCCAGCTACGCCCAGTGCATCCGCGACTTTGCGAGCCTGGAGGTCAGCGGACAGGCGGCCACCGGCGGCACCAGCAACCCCTACGCCTCTATCTTCGGCAGCCTCTACGGCTCCGGTTCGGGCTCCGGCTACAGCTCGGGCTCGGGTTACGGATACGGCTCCGGCTCCAGCTCGTCCTACTCCGCCTATGACAGCACGGACATGATCAGCGAGCTGCTCGGCGCCTTCCTCGGCGGCGACTACGGCGCGATCTCCGGTCTCTCCGGCGGCAACACCGGCTTCTTCACCGGCCGCTCGATGTCCACCGAGGACACCGTGGCCTATCTCGCGGACAACCGCTTCGACGCGGTCTCCCTGAACTGGACGGAGAACGGCGCGGGCGATCTGGTCATCGCCCTGCCCGACGAGCAGTGGGCGCTGGTCGAGGGGCTGGATCTGAACATGTTCGTGGACGACGGCAGCGGCTACATCGACATGGGCTACGACAACGTCTTCTCCTTCGACGGGGAGGGGAACCTTCTCGCCCCCGAGGACGACACCTGGCTTGCGGTCAACGGCCAGCCCGTGGCCTACTACCATGAGAACACCTCCGGCGAGGGCAGCGACACCGTCATCACCGGCTATATCCCCGCCATGCTCAACGGCGAGCGGGTGGAGCTGCTGGTCCGCTTCGACGCGGAGAACCCGCACGGCGCCATCGTCGGCGCGCGCAGCGTCTATGTGAACGGCGAGACCGAGACCGTGGCCAAGAGCTACCTCGACCCGGACTCCGAGGAGCCCTCTCCGCTGCATGTGGGCGACACCATCGACTTCCTCTGTGACTATTACAGTTATGACGGCAGCTACGAGAACAGCTACTTCCTCGGCGAGCAGATGACCGTCACCGCGAACATGGAGATCTCCAACGTCTCCGTCGGGGCGCGCTCCAGCGTCTGCTACCGCTTCACCGATCTCTACCAGCAGCACTACTGGACGCCCGCCCTGGCCAGCGGCTGAGCGAAAAGGGCGGTCAGGTGGCTGTCCCCGGCCGCGGATCGGATGTGTTTTCTGCCAAAATGGGGACTAACTTCCATATGAAACGGAAAATTAAGAAGATTTATGTTTCCTTTCTTGACAAGCTGTGGTATAGTAATAAACTGTAATATAGGCATTTTATGTTGGACCATCTTACATATCAGGAGGTACTCCCTATGAAGAGAATCATTGCGCTGGTGCTGATCTTGATCCTCGCGCTGGCGCTCTGCGCCTGCGGCGCGCTGAAGCAGCCCGACGTGGTTGAGAACGCGGATGCGGAAAACGAGGCGGTGCAGGGTGAGGAGACCCTGCCCCCGGAGACGGATCCTCCCATCGTCGCCGTGACGCCCACCGTCGTGGTGACGGCCTTCCCGGTCCCGTCCTCCACGCCCGAGCCCACGCCCGCCGTGGCGCCCACGCCCACCGTGCCGCCCACCCCCGCGCCGGACGGCTTTGCCGCCCCCACGGCCACAGCCACCGATGAGGAGAGGCAGAACGGCTACACCGCCTATGTGCAGGGCTCCGGCATCAACGTGCGCGCCGGCGTCGGCACCGGCACCGATATCATCGACGTGGTGAACATCGGCGACAAGGTGCTGGTCATCGGGGAGGAGAGCGGCTGGACCAAGGTCATCTTCCACGACAAGGTCGGCTATATCTATTCTCCCTTTATCGCGACCACCTATCCCGTCGTGAACACCTACCCGAACGCCGTGCCCAGCAATGAGGGCAACGCCACCATCATCGACTCCAACGGCAACGCCACCATCGTCGGCGGCAACGACGACAGCAGCAGCGGCGCCGGCGTGATCATCGTCGGCTGAGAAAACAATCAGAACCGACCCCCGCGGAATAATCCGTGGGGGTCAGCTTTATGCGGCGCCGACCCCGCCGCGCAATCTTAAGATTTGCGCCCCTTGACAGGGGCTTTTTTCTGTGCTATCTTAGCTGTGTTAGTAATGTTAATACAGTCGATACGAAGGAGGGATGCCGCTTGATCAACATCAACTTCCGCGACGCGCGGCCGATCTATGAGCAGGTGAAGGATGGCTTCCGCCAGCTCATCCTCTCCGGCGTGCTGCCCGCGGACACGAGGATGCCGTCGGTGAGGGAGCTGGCCGGGCAGCTGGCCATCAACCCGAACACGATCCAGCGCGCCTACCGGGAGCTGGAGGCAGAGGGCTATATCTGCTCGGTGCCCGGGCGGGGCAGCTTCGTGCGCGAACGGAGCGACGCCGCGGCGGCCCGCCGGCGGCAGCTTCTGGAGCAGTTCGACGCGTTCACGGCGGAGCTGAAGCTTCTGGGCCTGTCGGGGGAGGACCTGGCAGAGAGAGTGAGGGGGGATCATCATGATTGAGGTCAAAAACGTGGTCAAGAGCTTTGACGGCTTCAGGGCGCTGGACGATCTGAGCCTCACGGTGCCGGACGGCGCGGTCTACGGCCTGGTCGGCCCGAACGGCGCGGGCAAGTCCACGATCATCCGGCATCTGGCGGGCATCTACCGGCAGGACAGCGGCGAGGTGCTGATCGGCGGGGAACCGGTCTATGAAAATCCCGCGGTCAAGGAGAGGATCGCCTACATTCCCGACGACATCTTTTACTACACGCAGGCCACGATCCGGGACATGATGAAGTTCTACCGCGATCTGTACCCGCGCTTCGACACGGCCTGCTTCGAGCGGCTGGGCGGGGCCTTTGCGCTGGATGCGAAGCGGCCCGTACGCAAGCTCTCCAAGGGCCAGCAGAAGCAGGCGGCCTTCTGGCTGGCGCTGTCGATGCGGCCGGAGATCGTCATCCTCGACGAGCCGGTGGACGGCCTCGACCCCGTCATGCGCCGCCAGGTCTGGAGCCTGCTGCTGGAGGACGTTGCCGAGCGGGGCACGACGGTGCTGGTCTCCTCGCACAACCTGCGGGAGCTGGAGGACGTGTGCGACCACGTGGGCATCATGAACCGCGGCAGGATGCTGCTGGAGCGGAGCCTCTCGGAGCTGCAGGACAACATCGTCAAGATCCAGCTGGCCTTCGCCGGGGAGACAGAGCTGCCGGAGGATCTGCAGATCCTGCACCGCAGCGAGACCGGGCGGCTGCAGCAGCTCATTTTGCGCGGGAAGCCGGACGAGCTGCAGGCGAAGCTCACGGCCTGCAGGCCGCTGTTTCTCGACGTGCTGCCGCTGACGCTGGAGGAAATCTTCATTTACGAGTTGGGAGGTGCCGAGCATGAAGTCAAAGACATCGTTCTTTAATCGCGGCATCGCGAAAAACCTGCTGCACCGCTGCTGGCCGCTCTGGGCGGCCTACCTGATCCTTCTGCTGCTGATCCTTCCGTTTACGCTGCGCCAACAGGCGCAGGGCGCTTACGGCTATGTCGGACAGGCCCCCGTGCTGGACGGCAGCGCGGCCTGGATGGCCGAGGAGATGATACTCGTCTCCTTCGGCGTGTCGATCCTGGCGGTGATGGCCATGTTCAGCTATCTGTACAACAGCCGCTCCTGCGGCATGATGAACGCTCTGCCCGTCACGCGCACGACGATGTTCTTCACCGCCTGGCTCACCGGCCTTCTGCCCCTGCTGCTGTGCGACCTGACGGCGGCGGCGCTTTGCCTGCCCTTTGTGGCGGCGAAGGAGCTGAGCCTCCGGGTGCTGGGGACGCTGCTGGGCGTGATGGTGCTCAGCAAGCTCTGCTTCTACGGCTTTGCGTCCCTCTGCGCCATGCTGACCGGCAGCCTCATCATCCTGCCGCTGGTCTACGCGGTGCTGAGCTTCACGGCCTATGTGGCGGAGCTCGCGACCCGCTTTGTGCTGAGCAAGGTGATCTTCGGTCTCGCCCCCGATCGTCTTGTCCTGGGCTGGCTTTCCCCGCCGGTGGAGATGGTCCGCCGCTGTACGATCGTGACCGACGGTATGGGGGAGGAACTGACGACCCACGGGCTCGGCGCGGTGGCAGTGTACGGCGGCGCGGGACTGCTGCTGACCGTCGCGGCCTGGCTGCTCTACCGCCGCCGGCAGATGGAGACCGCCACCGACACCGTGGCGATCCCGGTGCTCAAGCCGGTGTTCAAGTACTGCATGGCCTACGGCTGCGGCGTGCTGCTGGCAGCCTTCGTCCACGACGCCCTGCTGGGAAGTCCTCTTCTGGGGCTGCGCGCCGCGCTCGTTACGGCGCTGGCCGTACTCGTCGGGAGCCTCATCGGCTATTTCGCGGCCGAGATGCTGATCCGGAAAACGGTGTGGGTCTTCCGCGGAAGCTGGAAGGGCTGGCTGATCTTCGCCGCCGCTGCCCTTCTCGTCATCGGCGCCTGCGAGGCCGACCTCTTCGGCTGGGAGAAAAGCCAGCCGAAGGCCGAGCGCATCACCGCCGCGACGCTCAACGGCACCGAGTACACCGAGCCCGACAGCATCCGCAAAATCCTGGAGCTGCAGCGCAGCGTTGTGGCGCACAAAAAGCAGCACGAGACGCCCGCTGCCGACCGCAGCGGCGTCGGCATGGTGAGCGGCAGCGTCAACCTCCGCTACGTTCTGGAAAACGGCAAGGTCGTGACACGCTGCTACTACATCCAGGGCACGGAGTGGGACGCACAGGACCCGGATTCCGACTTCGCGAAGCTGCAGACGGTCATGAACCTGCCCGAGGCCCAGCGCTACCGCTCGGTGAGCAGAGTGCAGGTCGTGCCGGAGAACGTCGTCGTGTTCCAGGCAGATTTTGACAGTTATATCCCCGCGACCGGGGATTATGAGCACCACTCGGTCCGCTTCACGGCAAAGGAGGCCGTGGACTTCTACCAGAACGCGCTGCTCGCCGATCTGGCCGAGAACAAGGTCGGCCGCCGCTTCCTGACAGAGAGCCTCGCGCCGCGCGCCGCTAACGTCTCGATCCAGCTCGAGCTGATGGACAGCGCCGCGTACGCTGCCTCCGGCTACCGGCGCAGCGAGGACGCGAGCTGGTACTACATCAATCTATACGAGGACAACACGCACTGCCTCGACTGGCTGCGCGAGCACTGCGAAGAGGAGATCCGCATTGTGGAGGACATGCGCTATCCCAGCTACGGCGCGGACGTCGTCGGCGGATAAAACAGGCAGTATCCTTTACAGCGGGACGCCGAAAGGCGTCCCGCTCAGACTGTAGACAAACCCATACAGAACAAGTCGGACTCGCATGGGGAGAGCGCGAGAGGGGACGGTAATCCCCTTTCGCGGTACAATCTGTGCAAAGCTCAAGCTGTCGACACTTTGTCGACAGCTTGAGCGGGACGCCGAAGGGCGTCCCGCTGTTTTTCGTTGCACGCCGCGGCGCGCAGGTGTATAATGACTGCATACAAAACCACAGGGGGCGATCCGATGAAACAGAATTACGTCGCCTGGGGGCGCGTGAAAAACTGCATGCGGGAGCTGACGGCCTACGGCAACGCGCGCAAGGCCGAGATCGGCGCGGACAAGGTCTTTGACTTCAGCCTCGGCAGTCCCAGCGCCCCGGTGCCGGAGACGGTGTGGGAGGCCATGCGCCGCGCGCTGGAGAGGCCTGACGTGCATGAGCCGACGCCGCCGGAGGGCCTGCCCGCTCTGCGTAAGGCTGTCGCCGAGGACCTGAACCGCCGCTATGGCACGGGCCTGTCCACGGAGGACATCCTCATCGTCACGGGAGCTGCCGGCGGCCTTGCGATCTGCTGCCAGACGCTGCTGCAGCCGGGGGATGAGGCCGTTGTTCTGGCGCCCTACTTCACCGAATACCGCGTCTTCATCGAGGGCGCGGGCGGTACGGCGGTCGAGGTTCCGCCGCTGCCGGACATGCAGCCGGATCTGGACGCGCTGGCAGCCGCCGTCACGGAAAAGACCCGCTTCGTGCTGGTCAACACCCCGAACAACCCCAGCGGCGCCATCCTCCCGGAGGAGAGCCTGCGCCGGATCGCGGAGATCCTGCGCGCGGCGGGGGAGCGCTTTGGCCGCCCCGTGTACCTCGTATCGGACGAGCCCTACCGGGAGCTGGTGTACGACACGGAGCGCATCCCCTGCGTGATGAACGCCTTTGAAAACACCATCCCCTGCTACTCCTTCAGCAAATCCCTCTCCCTGCCCGGGGAGCGAATCGGCTATCTCGCGCTCAGCCCCGCCGCCGGGGACAGGGACGCATTGCTTGCCGGACTGTCTGCCGCCGCCCGTGCGCTCGGCTACCGCTCCGCCCCGAGCCTCATGCAGCATGCGCTGGTCGACTGCGTGGGGATGACGGCGGATCTCTCGCTCTACCGGGAGAACCGGGACCTGCTCTATTCTTCCCTGTCCGCGATGGGCTACGACTGCGTCCGCCCGGAGGGAGCCTTCTACCTCTTCGTCAAGTCGCCGATCGACGACGCGAAGGCCTTCAGCGACGCGGCGAAGAAGTACGAGCTGCTGCTGGTGCCCTCGGACGATTTCGGCATCACGGGCTGGCTGCGCCTGGCCTACTGCGTGCCGACGGACACGATCCGCCGCGCGCTGCCCGCCTTCCGCGCACTGGCGGAGGAGTATGCCCTGCGCTGAAACGCGCTTCTTTTGCGCGGCGGGGATTGAGAAACCGCGCACACTCTGCTATAATACTGCCTGCTATATTGAGCGAAAAGGAGATCGACATATATGAAATTAGGGATCGTGGGTCTGCCCAACGTGGGCAAGACGACGCTGTTTAACGCGCTCACCGGCTCGAAGGCCGAGACCAGCAGCTATTCCAACGCCGCGGCCAAGCCCAACATCGGTACCGCCAAGGTGCCCGACGAGCGGCTGGACTGGCTGGCGGAGTACTACCATCCGAAGAAATACTCTCCCGCGACCATCGACTTTGTGGATGTGGCGGGCGTGAGCTCCGGCGGCAAGGGCAATGAGGTCTTTCAGGCCATCCGGCAGGTCGACGCGCTGGTCGAGGTGGTGCGCTGCTTCGATAATGACGACGTCTTTCTCGAGAAGGCCGACGCCGTGCGCGACGCCGAATCCTTCGAGCTGGAGCTGATCCTCGCGGATATCGAGATCGTGGAGCGCCGCCTCGAGCGCGCAAAGAAGAACGCCAAGGGCGGCGACAAGAAATACAAGCGCGAGGCCGAGATGTGCGAGGCGCTGATCGCCCATCTGACCGAGGAGAAGCCCGCGCGCGATTTCGAGTTCACGGATGAAGACCAGGACATCCTCACCGACGGCGGCCTGCTGACCGTGAAACCGATCATCTACGCGGCCAACCTCGACGAGGAGGGCATGAGCCATCTGGCGGAGAACGAAAACTTCAAGGCTCTCTCTGCTTACGCCGAGAAGCAGGGCGCGGCGGTGCTGCCGGTGGCGGCCAAATTCGAGGAGGACATCGCCGAGATGGACGCCGAGGAGGCGCAGCTCTTTATGGAGGACCTGGGCCTGACCGAGACCGGCCTCGACCGGCTGATCCGTACCTCCTACGACCTGCTGGGCTATATCTCCTTCCTCACCGCCGGCGAGGACGACGTGCACGCCTGGACCATCGTGCGCGGCACCAAGGCGCCCAGGGCCGCCGGCAAGATCCACACGGATATCGAGCGCGGCTTCATCCGCGCCGAGATCGTGGCCTTCGAGGACCTGAAGGCCTGCGGCTCGATGGCCGCGGCCAAGGAGAAGGGCCTGTTCCGTCTGGAGGGCAAGGAGTACGTCATGCAGGACGGCGACGTGACCATGTTCCGCTTCAACGTATAAAGAATGAAGAAAACGAAGCATACCGCTCCCCGCATCATGCGGGGAGCGGTATGCTTCAAGCTGTCGACAAAGTGTCGACAGCTTGAAAAGCAAAAATGGGAACTTCCGAAAAAGTTCCCATTTTTGCACAGATTGTACCGCGAAAGGGGATTTGCTCTGTATGGGTTTGTCTACAGTCTGAAGCATACCGCTCCCCGCATCATGCGGGGAGCGGTATGCTTCTCATCGTTTCCTTACAGCAGATACTGCCAGACCGCCCAAAAGTGGCAGAAGCTTCCGAACAGGCAGAAGATATGGAAAACAGAATGGCAGTATCTCCGGTTTTTTCCCAGCCCGTAGAGGATGGCGCCGACGGAGTACATCACGCCGCCCGCGATCAGCCACAGGAGGCCGGACATGCCCATGCTGCGCCGCAGCGCCGATACGCCCAGCAGGATCGACCAGCCGCTCAGCAGCTGGCAGATCACGGCGGCGACTTGAAAGCGCTCGAGATCCACGGCGGTGAAGACGACGCCGAGGACGGTGAAGAGCGCTACCAGCCCGAAGAGCGTCCAGCCCCTTGCGCCGGGGACGCCCAGCAGGGCGACCGGGATGTAGGTCCCGAACACCAGAAGAAAGACGTTGCAGTGGTCCAGCACCCGCAGGACCTTCTTTCCGCCCAGGCGGGGAGAGAGCGCGTGATAGAGACAGGACATGGTGTACAGCAGGATGAGCGCCGCGCCGAAGAGCGCGGTCGAAGTCACCGCCAGCGCGCCTTTTGCCCGGACCAGCATCAGCACCAGCACCGCGGCCGAAAGCAGCGCCCCCAGGCCGTGGGAGATGGCGTTGAAGAGCTCCTCTCCGAGCGTATAAAAGGGGATCGTCAGCTTCCGCTTTTTCTTTTCCTCCATATCCTTCCTCCCGAAGCAGATGTTTTAGACCGGCAGAGAGCTTGCGCCTCTGCCGGTCCGAGACTGTAGACAAACCTATACAGAACAAGTCGGACTTGCATGGGGAGAGCGCGAGAGGGGATTGGTTATTCCCTCTCGCGTTTGATATCCTCAAAAATGAGAACTTTTTCGAAAGTTCTCATTTTCTCAAGGTGTCGACACTTTGTCGACACCTTGAGACCGGCAGAGAGCTTGCGCCTCTGCCGGTCCCGTGTTCCTTACTGCTCCTCCATCAGCTTTTTCAGCTCTTTCGTCTCGGCCTCCACGTCCTTCTTGATCTGCCGGATCGAATCCTCATGGGCGGCCTCTGCCTGACGGCGGCCGCGGCGGATCTCCCTCTCCACATCGTGCAGATCGACAGCATCGCCGGCGGCCTGCTTGACGCTCTCCGCCTCGGCGCGGACCTGCTTTTTCAGCTCGCTGAGATCCTGACGGCTCTGCCTGGCGGCGTCCTTCAGCTCGGCGCGGATATCCTTTTCCATTTTCTTGAAGTCTTTCATTTTTTGTTCCTCCCGATCTTTGATGCGGCGGTAGAAGGTGTTGGGCTTGAGATCAAGCCGCGTCATGGCCTCGCGGGCGGTGATCTGCCCGTCCTTCCAGAGGGCGACCACGCTGTCAAACAGCGTCTCGTCTACGGCAATGGGCCTGCGGCCCTTGTATTTTCCCTCTTCCCGGGCGCGTTCGATGCCTTCCCGCTGCCTGTCCAGCTGGTCTTTGCGCTCCAGGCGCAGCAGCGCCCGGCAAAAGCCGATGATCGCGCCGCCGGTTTCCGTGCGGGTGTCGAAGCCGTCCGCCGCGCAGACGAAGCCGATCCCGCGGTCCGCCAGAGCGCACAGGGCGGAGAGCAGCTCGCGCGCATGGTCCGCCGCGTCGGTCAGGGATTCGACCCGGATGCAGTCACCCGGCCGGGCCTTTTTGACGGCGGCAAGGAAATCCTTGCGATTGTCAGCCGTCCACAGGGTCATGAGAACACCTCCTCTGTCGTTTGACCAGAGGATAACACAAAGAGCGAAGTGCGTCAATAGGGTATCTGCAAATAAATGACACATTTCAAAAACTGTTCACAATTTATTTGAAACACAGATGCGCGGCAATGACGGCCCGCCGTGACGCGAAAACAGGGAACCGCAGAGCGGTTCCCTGTTTTCGGTCGGACAGACAGAAGCTTTCGAACCCCCGGCTCAGCGATGCACGCTCTTGCCCGCGCGCTTCATCGCCTCGTGCTCCCGCTGCAGCTCATGGCAGAGCGCGGCGGAGGACCAGTTGACATTGTGCTCCGTGACCACGGCCTTGAGCGCCACGGGCGTGCGGCCGCGGCGCAGCGCTTCGAGAAAGCCGGAAAACTGAACGGGGGAAAGCTCGTGCATCAGCAGCATCTCCGCCTCGAAGGGCTCCGCCGACGCATCGGAAGGGGAGAAACCCTCCAGTCCCAGCAGGGAGCCGATGGGATGTCCAAACTCCTCCGGCGCGACGCTGCGTACGGCAACGCCGAGCTTTCGCGCCGCAAAGCCGATCTTCAGCCGTTTTGCCTCTTCCCTGATGTTGTAGAGCAGTACCAGAGCCATGTCTGCGCCTCCCGTCGTTTCATTTTCCGCTGATTATTGTAGCCCATTCAGCTCCGAAAGGCAACAAAAAAACGCCCCTCCCGGGACGCGGAAAACAGCATAAAAAAGAACTAAGCCCTGACTGCGACTCACACAAATTTCTCACACAGTCAGGGCTTAGCTCTCCGAATTCTTGGTATCTAACATCCTGGTTACCTCTCTTTCTTCAGATTTTTCGCTGGCCTGTCATTGTCGGGACACCGTCATGGCACTTAAGGAGGATCCATCGATCCGATCTCATAAGCGAGATAAGCTGGTTGCCGTCGTTCCCGCTGCCTGATCCCGGTCAGCTCGCCTTTGCCCATGTCAGATTTGGGCCGGTCTTATATGTACATCGGGTTCTCACCCTTTCTGGCTATAATATAGCAAAACTGCGGAACAAAAGCAAGAGCAAAACTGTACAAACCCAACAAAACAAACTTGTGCTGACTGCCGAAAATCCGCATGCATCAGTCAAAACGACGGGAAACGCTTGACACGGCTGCCGCTTTCAGGGTATGATGCTTGCGTTGGGTAAAAAATGAAACATAAAACCGCCCGGTTTTGACCGGGCGGTTTTGCATGTCTCTCTCGGAAAGGCCGGACTGCGCCCGTCTACTGCGGCAGAGCGGAGATCCTGACGTCTCCGGAGGTGGTTTCGATGTCCACGCTGCCGCTTCCGTCCCCGCAGACGTAGTCGTCCCCCTTCCGGGTCAGCGGCAGCGAGTACTCGAAACGCCCGCTGGTGCTGTCCACCTCGGCCCTGAAGCCCGGGTGCTCCGGCAGCAGGAGCTCCACGTTGCCGGAGGTGCTGTCGATCTTCAGCTCGCCCAGCGCGCCGATCTCCGCGCGGATCCCGCCGCTGCTGCTCTCGAGCTCTCCCTTATTCAGCGAGCCGAGCGCGACGAGGATGTTTCCCGAGGTGGAGGAGGCGTCAAACTCGTCGGCGTACTTCAGCGCGGCGCGGATCGCGCCGGAGGTGGAACTGAGCCGGACCCGGTCCGCACCGGGCGCTTCGACGTCGATACTGCCGGAGGTAGACACGGCGCCGATCGTCTCCGCCGCGCCCAGAAGCTGCAGGGAGAGGTTCCCGGAGCTTGCGTCGGAGGAGAGCTTGCGGACCTTCACGGCGGCGGAGACGTCGCCCGAGGTCACCTCAAGGCGCAGGCTGTCCGCCTCGAGAGCCGGAATATCCAGATTGCCGGAGGTGGCACCGATGGCAGCCTCCCGGAGGACAAGTCCCTCCGGCAGCGTCACGGTCAGCTCCTTTTCCTGATTCCCGTTCGAGCGCAGGCCGGCCTTGGCAAAGCGGACGCGCAGCGTGTCGCCGTCGAGCCGCCAGCGCATTCTAAGGTCTGCGCCGATCGCTTTGTTCGAGCTCTCGCTGAGCAGGACGCTGTCGCCGCTGTGGTATGCGATATGGACTGCCCCGCTGAGCCAGTCGATATCGAGGTTTTTGACGGGCCCTGCGATCTCCGCGTCCCCGGAGCTGTACTTTCCGGCGTCGTCGAACTGATAGCCGGGCAATCCAACGACCTGTTTGAGCCCCAGCGTGACCGAGAGGACGAGGATTGCGGCGCAGAACAGCAGCAAAGCTTTCAGCAGACTGTTTTTATTCATTTTCCGTCCCTCTCTTCCGAACGATCTCGATGACGACCAGCGCGACCCCGGCGATCACCCCGAAGGTGAACCAGAGGCTGTGCAGCGTGAGTTTGCCGTCGGATTCGACCATGTTGAGCATGTTCACAAACAGCGCGGCGTCGAGCCCCAGCACGATCAGCAGGCGGTTGGCCCCGCCGATCAGCTTTTTGACCGGGCGCGCCCGGATCACAAAGGGCAGGAAGACGAGAGCGAGCCCGAAGAGCACAGCGCTCGAGGCGATCCCGAACCAGTCCCCGTGAGTGTAGAGGGCGGTGACGCCGAGCAGCAGCATGAGGCTCGCGGTGAACGCGCAGAAGGTCCAGAAGGCCTTGTCCTCCGGCATCACGATCGGCATGACGATCAGAGAGGCGAGCACACACATCGCCGCCAGCACCACAGAGACCCAGGACAGCGAGGGCCCCGCCACGAGGTTTAGGACCAGACACAGCAGGATCGGGATCATAAGCACCCCCGATACCGTGCCGCCCACCGCGGCGGAGCGGCGGCGAAAGCGCCGCATGGCGTAGCCGATGACCGACGCCTTTTCATTTTGCAGGTCATTTTCCAGCTCAGACTGCCGCAGCAGATCCAGCAGCTCGCAGCATTCGGGGCAGCCCTGCAGATGTTCTTCGACCAGATCGCGGCTCTTCCCGCTGCAGGCCTCGTCCGCGTACAGCGGAAGCAGGTCGCGGATCACTTCGCAATCCATCTTCATGTTTCACCCATCCTTTCCCGGAGTTTGAGTTTGGCGCGGTGGTAGGTAACGCGGGCCCAGTTTTCGGTTTTCTGGAAGATCATCCCGATCTCCCGGAAGCTCAGCTCTCCGAAGATGCGCAGCTCGAACACCTCGCGGTAGGGCTCCTCCAGCGCGTGCAGCGCCATGTGGATGCGGAAGGAGCTGTCCCGGTCCATGGCCGCCTGCTCGAGGCTCTTTCCCGCGTCGGGCATCTCCTCCGGCAGCTCGCCGTATCGGCTGTGCCGCCGCTTTTCATCCAGAAAGAGATTCTTCGCAATCGCGCACAGCCAGGTCGCCTCGTCCGATTCCCCGCGGAAGCCGTTCTGCTTCGAGAAGGCGCGAAAGAAGGTCTCCTGCGTGATCTCCTCCGCCTGCGAGCGATCCCCGGCGAGGGTCATCACATAGGAGAAGACGCGCATATAATAGGCCTCGTACAGCTTTTCGTTCCTGTCCTGGGTCACGTTTTCACCTCCTGTCTGCCAAACTCGTCGGTTTGACGGGGAAGCTTCGGATTTGTTACAAGAAAAATGAAAAATTTTCCGGGGCGTACGAAACGGGCGGGATGCTTTCTGCGAAGAGAGCGTCCCGCCCATGCTTGTTTATGCCTCCGGCACGAGCCGCGGGAGACTGCGCTCCACGATCTCGAGGATCACGGTGTCGTATTCCGTGTCGGCAAAGCGGCTGAGATCATAGTCCGCCGCGCGCGAGAAGGTGGCTGTCTCAAAGGCGTCGGCCAGATAGGGGTAGAGCGCGATGCCGAAGGAGTCGCGCCAGCAGAGGAGCCTGCCGCTGCCCTGATCGTTCTCGGTGCTGATCGTGACGGCATTGCCGCCGTTGACCTCATTGAGCGCCGTATAGTGCAGCCCCGTCAGATCGGCAAGCTCCGCTTCCCGGCCGGGGAGCGTGGGGTAGAGCATCTCGTAGAGATCGCCCCTGTGCACGCCGTTCGTGCGGAAAACATGGCCGGCGTAGCCGCTCTCCCGCCCCAGCGCGGCGAGGATCGTGTCGGCCCCGACCGCGGCGCCCTCAGCGGTCCAGTGCGAGTCCGTACGGTAGTACAGCAGCTCCTTCGACAGCGGGGTGAAGAGGTCGGCGTAATGCACGCCGTACTGTTCCAGATACGGCAGCAGCCGCGCCGCATTGGCGGATTCGTGGTGATTGGCAATTGCGCGCGGCATATACTCCGAATAGAGACTGTTCTTGTTCGGGGCGATGGTGAAGACAAAGCGCTTGCCCTCGGCCTCGAGAGAATCCTGCAGCGCGCGCAGGCGCTGCGCGATCTGCGCAAGCTCGCCGTCCGACAGCGAAGAGCCGGTGTAGTCGTCCAGTGTCTCGCTGAAAAACAGAAAACCGTCGCGCCCCAACAGCACCTGCTCCTCTGCGGAAGTGCGCAGCAGATGCTCGTTGAGCCAGGACCAGAGCGTGATCATCTCCTGACGCAGCGCGAAGCGGTCGGCCACATAGTCCGCGGTCTCGTTGAGCATGCCCATGCCGAAGCGCGGCGGGGGAGAGAGGATCTCGTTGGCCCCGGCGGCGCTCTCAAAGCCCAGCAGCATGCCGACCGAGGGGACCAGCAGCAGCGCCAGAAAGAGCGTTATGAAGATTTTGGAAATAGCTTTCATAGTCGTTTCCCGATCAGAACTGGAAGTAGATGAAGGGATGGAAGCCGCCCCTGGACAGGCAGAGGATGCACAGGCACAGAAGCCCCAGGCTCAGAAGGTCGGCGACCGGCTCCGGAAGCTTCACGCGCTCGCGCAGCTTCGGCACGAGATTGCCCGCCAGCAGCGCGGCCAGCGCAAGAGTCAGGAGCGCGGCGGGGGAGAGGAGCCGCGCCAGCAGGAGGCTGCCCTCGGCCGTGACGCTGCCGGAAAAGAGCGCCGCGATCAGGCGAAAACCGTCCGACAGCGAGTCGGCCCGGAAGATCGCAAACAGGAGCGTCACGCACAGCATCGTGTAGATCCGGCAGAGCACGCGGCCAGCGCGGGATTTCTCCAGCCGCCTGACCGGGATCAGCCCCCAGTCCTCCGCACTGGACAGCAGCCCGTGGGCGAGGCCCCAGAATACGAAGGTCCAGTTCGCCCCGTGCCAGATGCCGGTGCAGAGAAAGACGATAAAGCGGTTGAGCGCCGCCCGCGCGCGGCCCCGGCGGTTGCCGCCGAGCGGAATGTAGAGGTATTCCCTGAACCAGGTGGACAGGCTCACATGCCATTTGCGCCAGAACTCGCGGATGGAGGCCGCGCCGTAGGGGAAGAGGAAGTTTTCGCGGATGCTGAAGCCGAACATGCGGCCCATGCCGATGGCCATGTCGCTGTAGCCGCTGAAATCGTAGTAGATCTGCAGCGTGTAGCACACCGCGCCGAGCCACATCACGCGGCTGTCCGGCGTGCCGGAGAGCGCGGCGTAGGCTGCGTCCGCCAGGAAGCCGACGCTGTCCGCAATCAAAAGCTTTTTCGCCAGACCCCGCACGAAGCGGCGGATGCCCGCGGCGCTCTGCTCCGGCGTGAGGACGCGGCGGTCGATCTGTTCGGAAATGTCGTGGTACTTGACGATGGGGCCCGCGATCAGCTGCGGGAAGAAGGAGATGTAGAGCAGAAGCTTGAGGAACTCCCGCGTCCCCGCCTCCGGGTCCCGGTAGGTGTCGATCACATAGCTCAGGCCCTGGAAGGTGAAGAAGCTGATGCCGATGGGGAGCACGATCCCGGTCATGGGGAAGGAGCTTCCCAGAGCGGCGTTCAGGTTGCGCAGGATAAAGTCCGTGTATTTGAATACGCCGAGGATGCCGAGATTGAGCACGACGGAGACGGCGAGCACCGCTCTGCTGCGCGCAAAGCGCCCGCTCAGCAGTGTGCCCGACACGAAGTTTATCAGCACCGAGACGAGAAACAGCGGCAGGTACTGCAGCTGCCCGAAGGCGTAGAACACCAGACTCGCGAGCGCCAGCAGGAGGTTCTGCAGCCGGATGCTCCGCCTCGGTAGCCGGATCAGCAGGAATACCAGAGGCAGAAACACAAACAGAAAAATCGCCGAACTGAAGACCATGCGTTTCCCTCCTCCCTGTCTGTAATCCGACTAAATTATAACTATAGCACAGTTTTTCGCGCTTGACAACGCTTTCCGGCGGGCAGCCCGCGGCGGCGCGAAAAAAACTGCGCGTCCGCCGCAAATTGTATTTGACGCGGCGGAAAAATGTGCTATACTATGATTAAGTAGACATAATATGGTTGCGATAAAAAGGAAGGAGCGTGCGAAGATGAATACGATGCGGAAGATCCTGTGCTTCATGCTGTGCATGGTCCTCTGCCTTGCGCTGCTGCCCGCGGCCTGCGCCGAGGACGAGATCTTTGTGCCGGGCGAGACCGTCAGCGTGAGCGATCAGGCGGATGATACCACGTGGTACGGCGGCTGGAAACAGATCGACGGCAAGTGGTATTTCATCGACGGCAGCGGCAACAAAGCCAAGGGCCTGTGCAAGGACGACAAGGGCGTCACCTACTACTTTGACAACAACGGCGTCATGCAGACCGGCTGGCAGAAGATCGCCGGCGGCTGGTACTATTTCAGCAGCAGCGGCGCCATGAAGACCGGCTGGGTCAAAACGAACGGCAAGTGGTACTATCTCGGCAGCAGCGGCGTGATGCAGACCGGCTGGGTCCAGGACGGCGGCAAGTGGTATTACATGGATACCAGCGGCGCCATGCAGACCAACTGGGTCAAGATCGGCGGCAGCTGGTATCACTTCACGAGCAGCGGCGCCATGCAGACCGGCTGGATCAAGTCCGGCGGCAACTGGTACTATCTGCAGAGCAGCGGCGCCATGAAGACCGGCTGGGTCAAATCCAGCGGGAAGTGGTACTACATGGGCGAGAGCGGCGCCATGCTGACGCGCGCCGTGATCCACACCGACAGCGGGATCTACGCCGTGGGCGACGACGGCGTGATGCTGACCAACACCACCGTCCAGACCACCGACGGGAGCCATTATCACTTCGGCGCGGACGGCAAGTGCGACAAGCGCTACTGAGCCGGAAGCCCTTATTCCGAATCGTACACAAAGCATACGCCCGGCCGGGAGGCCGGGCGTATGCTTTTCCCGGGAAAGGCTGGCGCCGGACACTGGGCTTTGTTGACAGACATGATTCTTGTGAAATAATTTTCCCAGAGTATTTCCGGCGGCGCGGCGCTCTGCGATCCGGCGCCGTGTGCGGAAGCATCGGAGGTCGAAGAATATGAAGAGACGAGTCGGACAGCTGCTGTCTCTGCTCCTGTGTCTGGCGCTTTGCCTGTCGCTGTTCCCGGTGTCGGCTTTTGCCCTGGGAGAGTTTGCGGAGGAGCCGCTCCCGGAGTACGCCGCGGCGGAGCTGCCGGAAGAGGCTGAGATTGCTGTCGGGGAGGAACCCACAGAGGAGCCTGCCGCTGAGACGGGAGACCCCAAAGCCTATGAAGAAACCGGGCCCGCTTCGGAAGAGGCGGAGACCTCAGAAGAGGCCGCGCCCGCCGGGGATGAGATCCTCAACGCTCCGGCGGAGGTGCCCGCCCCTGTCGGGGATGAGGCATTCAACGCTCCGGCGGAGGAAGCGGCAGAAGATCCGTGGTCCGATGAAGAAGAGGACGCAGAGGCTGTCGAGCTCCAGTCCTATTCGCCCGGCGGCAGCAGCGAGGGCCTGCTGGACGGCTATGCCCGGATGATGCTGGATTCTCTGCGCCCCGGCGGCGAAGGGCTGCTGAACGTCAAGAACGTCGGATCGACGCTGACCGGCGCCACGAAGGAGGCCTATGACAAGCTGCGCCCGATGATCGCGCAGGTCGCCGCGGGCGAGCGGACCTCCACGGTTTTCAGCTATACGCGCAGCGTTTCCGGCAGTCTTGACTTCGATACACTCATCGGCGCTCTGCTGGCAGCTTGCCCCTACGAGCTGTACTGGTATGACAAGACCACAAGCACATGGCTGCGTCCGGGATCTGTCGTCGAAATCAGTTTTCCGGTGGCCGCCGAATACGCGGCGGACACCTATGAGATCGACCCCTCCAAGGGCGCCGCGGTAAGTCACGCCGTGAACAAGGCGGCGCAGATCGTCGGCAAGTACAGCGGCAGCTCGGACTACGCGAAGCTCGAGGGCTATAAAAACGAGATCTGCGATCTGGTCGAGTATAACTATGACGCTGCCGCAGGCGGGACCGCGTACGGCAACCCCTGGCAGCTGATCTGGATCTTCGACGAGGACCCGGATACCAAAGTCGTCTGCGAGGGCTATGCCAAGGGCTTCCAGTATCTCTGCGATCTGACGAGCTTTTCCGGCAATGTCACCGCCTATTGTGTCACGGGCGGGATCCCCGGCGCGCATATGTGGAACATCGTCACCATGGACAACGGCAAGAATTATCTGGTGGACGTGACCAACTGTGACAGCGGTACCTCGGGCTATCCGGATTACCTGTTCATGAAGGGCTTTTACTCGGGTTATGTGAGCGCGGGTTATGTGTTCACGACCCGCGGCGGCACCATCATGTACACCTATGACGCTGAAACGACCTCGCTCTACGGAAAGGACTCCCTGATCCTCTCGGCCCACAACTATCTGGACGACCCGAACGGCGACCTGGAGGAGCCGCCCGAGCAGATGGAGCCCGTGGAGATCTCAGACTGGTCACTGCGGACGCTCGACGGCGGCACCGTCACACAGGACAGCTATGCCGACCGCATTCAGCTTCTGGTCTTCTACCGGGCGACACTCTCCGACGGCAGCGCCATGTGCTGGAATTCCGGCAACACGATCCAGAGCCTGGCGCAGTGCGCGTGGATCAGCGATCCGACCATCAAGGTCATCGCCGCCGACGTGGACGGAAACGACAGCGCCGCTGTTGCGGCGTTCAAGGCCCAGGCCGCGCCCGACTGCACGGAGATCGTCTTCGCGCTGGACGGTGGGAGCCTCATGTGGAGCATTGCCCGGCAGATGGGCAATGCCGGCTCCGTAACGCTCGCGGTCTGTGCGATCCTGGTCGATGGGAAGCTCGTGGATTTCTGGACCGGGAACTACAGCGCGGCTACCTGCCTTGAGCATATAGCAAAACAGCAGGGCGGCGACGAAGAGCTGATCGACAGCGGCGTGTGCGGGCAGGGCCTGACATGGAAGCTGGATCAGGACTACACGCTGACGGTCTCCGGCATCGGTCCTATGAACAGCTATTACGACGAGACGGGCTTTCCCTGGCACCGATACCGCGCCAGCATCCGGAAGGTCGTGATCGGCTCCGGCGCGACCAGCGTCAGCGATTATGCCTTCTTTGAGTGCCCGGCGCTCACGGAGGCGACGATCGCGGACAGCGTGCTCACGCTCGGCGGCTCGGCATTCGCCTACTGCGGCAATCTCGGAAAAGTGACGCTGTCGAAGAGCCTGACAGCGATTCGGGGAATGTGCTTTAGCGACTGCACTTCGCTGCCGTCTGCCGTGATTCCCGAGGGGGTGACCGAACTCGGCTGGTCTGCTTTCTCCGGCTGCAGCGCGTTGAGCGACATCTCGCTGCCCGAGAGCCTGACCAGTATCGATACCGGCGCCTTTTACGACTGCAGCAGCTTGACGGTCATCCGGCTCCCGGCTACCGTCACGACGATCGAGGCATTCGCCTTCAAAGGCTGCACCGGTCTGACGGACGTATACTACGGCGGAACCCTGGCCCAGAGAGAGGCGCTGCTCAACAGCGGCTGGGAGACGCAGGACAATTATCTCTTCTTCAACGCTACATGGCATTATCAGTCGGACGACGGTGACACCCATACCCCCGGCGCCCCTGTGCGCGAGAACGAAGTCGCCGCGACCTGCACCGAGGACGGCTGGTATGACGTGGTCGTCTACTGCGCGGACTGCGGCAGAGAGCTGAGCCGCGAGCGGCACAGCATCCCTGCCCTCGGCCATGACTACGAGTATGTCGATCTCGTCTGGGACGGCTACAGCGAGGCGACCTGGTACTTTGTCTGCCGCCGCGACCGCAGCCATACGCTGAGCCTTCCCGCAGCGATCACCAGCGAACGCACCGAACCGGACTGCGATGCGGACGGCAGCGTGGTATACACGGCGACGGCCACGATCGGCGGATCGACCTGGTGGAGCACCAGAACAGAAACGCTTCCGGCGCTCGGCCACGATTACCTGCTGACGGACTGGAGCTGGGACGGCTATACCGCTGCGACTGCGAGCTTCGTCTGCAGCAGCGACACGAGCCACACGAAGACGGTGAAAGTGACGCCTTCGAGCGTACGCACGCCCGCAGGCTGCGAGCGGGACGGCAGCGTCGTCTACACCGCCAGGGTCAGCGCCTCCGGCAGGACCTATTCGGACAGCAGGATCGAGACGCTTCCGGCGCTCGGCCATGATTACAGACTGAGCCGCTGGAGCTGGAGCGGTTATACTGCGGCGACGGCCGTGTTCACCTGTGCAAACGATTCGGGCCACAGGCAGAACGTCGCTGCGGCGATCACGAGCGTGCGCACCGAGCCGACGGTACAGGCCGACGGCAAGGTGGTATATACCGCAACAGCCGCCTTCGAGGGAAGGACCTATACAGACACGAAGACCGAGGTCCTGCGGATAGACAGAAGCCCCGGCTGGCGGCAGTTCAACGGCAGCTGGTATTATTTCGGCGACGACGGCAAGCCCAAAACCGGCTGGGTCAAATCCGGCAGCAGCTGGTTCTACATGGGCACGGACGGCGTCATGCAGACCGGCCTGATCAAGGTTTCCGGCAAGCTGTATTACCTGAGCGGCTCCGGCGCGATGAAGACCGGCTGGCTCAAGGATGGCGGGAAACGGTACTACTTTGAGAGCGGCGGCGCGATGAAGACCGGCTGGCTCAAGCTCGACGGCAAGTGGTACTATCTGGACGCCGACGGCGTCATGCTCGCCAGCACGAGCAGGAAGATCGGGAGCAAGGTGTACAGATTCAACGCCTCCGGCGTCTGCACCAATCCGTGATAAAGCGCATCAGCAAGATAGAACAAAAGCGAATGGGGCCGTTGCAAAATGGAAGTTTTGCAGCGGCCCCTTTTTCAGGCCTAAAAGTCGAAAGAAACCGAGGATCTGTGGAAAACCGGCCACAAATCTC